>DPRT01000033.1 GCA_003538615.1 Holophagaceae bacterium
GAGAACCCCAAGGGCCGCAGCGGCCCCCTGTCCTGGGAAGTCCTCGAGACCGACGCCCGCGGGCGGATGCGGGTGCGGGTCCGCCTGGACCGCCGCTGACCCTTTCCCGGAGCCTCCATGCGCCTCGCCTTGATCCTCTGCACCACCCTCTCGCTCGCCGCGCAGCCTCCTGCAGAGCGCGCCGTGACCGCCGTGCTGGACGACTGGCACCGGGCGGCGGCGCAGGCGGATGAGGGGCGCTACTTCGGGCATTTCGCGGAAGGCGCCGTGTTCCTGGGCACGGATCCCGGCGAGCGCTGGACGAAGGCGGCCTTCCGGGCCTGGGCCCAGCCCTACTTCCAGCGGGGCAGGGCCTGGTCCTTCAAAGCCACGCGGCGGGAGATCACCCTGTCGAAGGATGGGCACACGGCCTGGTTCGACGAGGATCTGGACACGCCGAACCTGGGTCCGGCCCGGGGCACCGGCGTGCTCGCGCAGGAACAGGGCCGGTGGCGGATCGAGCAGTACAGCCTGAGCATCCCCATCCCCAATGCCCTGACCAAGGCTGTACAGGCTCAGATCGAGGCCCTGGCAAAAAAGCCCTGATGAGTCGAAATTACCAAGTAAGATGAGGCATGAATCCGAGCCGCTGCCTCCTCTCCCTCCTCACGGCCGCCACCCTGGCCGCCCAGACCTCGCCGGAGGCCCTCCACCCCGCCTCCGAGCGCCTGAGGGCCGAGGCCTTCCGCACCCACGGCGCCTACGAGGATCTGGCCTGGCTCTGCGACCGCATCGGGCACCGCCTGGCCGGTTCGCCCCAGCTGGACCAGGCCATCGCCTGGGCCCAGACGCGCATGAAGGCTGCGGGCCTGGTGAACGTCCACGCCGAACCCGTGATGGTGCCCCACTGGGTGCGCGGGAAGGAATCCGCCGAGCTGCTGCTGCCGGCGCCCCATCGCCTCAACATCCTGGGCCTGGGCGGCAGCGTGGGCACGCCCCAGGGCGGCCTCACGGCGGACGTGGTGGTGGTGGGCTCCTTCGATGAACTGGACCAGCTGGGCAGCGCCGTGAAGGGGAAGATCGTCCTCTTCGACGTGCCCTGGAAGGGCTACGGCCACACCGTGGTCTACCGCCATGACGGCGCCGCGAAGGCCGCCCGGCATGGCGCCGTGGGCGCCCTGGTGCGCTCCGTGGGGCCCGTGAGCCTCGACACGCCCCACACGGGCGTCATGGAGTACGACTCGGCCTTCCCGAAGATCCCTACGGCCTCCGTGACCCTGGAGGCCGCGACCCAGATGCGCCGCATGCAGGCCCGCGGCGAGCGCATCCGCATGAAGCTGGAGATGGGCGCGAAGACCCTGCCGGACGCCCCTTCCGCCAACGTGGTGGGCGAGATCCGCGGCACCGGGAAGCCTGAGGAGGTCATCATCCTCAGCGGCCACCTGGACAGCTGGGACGTGGGTCAGGGCGCCCAGGACGATGGCGCCGGGAGCATGATCGCCCTGGAGGCGGCCCGCCTCATCCAGGCGCTGAGCCTCAAGCCCCGCCGCACCATCCGCGTGGTGCTCTACACCAACGAGGAGAACGGCCTGCGCGGCGGCCTGGGCTACCGTGACGCCCACCGCGCCGAGTTCAAGAACATCATCGCCGCCTTCGAATCCGATTCCGGCAGCGAGCGCATCAAGGCCTTCAGCCTCGACCTGCGCAAGGCCACACCGGAGGCCAAAGCTTCCGCATTGGCCTCGCTGAAAAAACTGGCGGGTGCCCTGGAGCCCTTCGGCCCCATCGAGCTCCGCCTCGGGGGCTCGGGCGCGGACGTGGGGCCCATGGTGGCCGAGGGCGTGCCGGGCATCGGTGTGGGCCATGCCGCCACCCACTACTTCGACATCCACCACACCCACGCCGACACCTTCGACAAGGTGGAGAAGGACGACCTGGCCCACAACGCCGCCGCCCTGGCGTCCATCGCCTTCGCGCTGGCCCAGGCGGAAGTGCGGTTCCACTAGCCTGGCCTACCGCTCCGCCACCCGCTGGAACCGGAAGGTCACGCGGCGCTGGAGGGCGCGGCCTTCGGGGGTGCTGCCATCGCCCTCCGGCTGGCTGTCGCCCCGGGCCTCGGAGGTGATCCGGGCGGGCGGCAGGCCCAGCCGGGCCAGGAAGCGCTGGGCCGCCTGGGCGCGTTGGGAGCTGAGATCCAGGGCGTCCGTGCCGCCCCGGCCCCGCTCGGCGGGGGCGGCGTGGCCCTCGCACACCAGCGTGAAGCCCTGGTAGCGCAGGGCCAGCTCGGACAGGCGGGACAGCAGCACCTCGCTGCCGGGCGTGAGGGCCGCGCTGCCCTCTTCGAACAGCATGGCCCCGCGGAAGCTCACGAAGCGCAGCCGGGTGCCCACATCCGGGCCCTCGCTGGCCTGGGCGGCGCTCAGCAGCTTCTCCAGATCCGTGGCCCTGGAGGGATCCAGCCCCGTGGAGCCCGGCAGGATGCCGTCCCCGGCGGCGGCCTTGCCTGATACGCCCAGGGCCTTCTGGATGGACACCACCGCCTGCTGGAGCTTGGTCTGATCCGCCACGGAAAAGGAGTACAGCAGGGCGAAGAAGGCCATGAGCTGCACCATCAGGTCCGCGAAGGTCAGCAGCCAGAGCCCCTCCAGATCCGACTTGCGGCGGGCGAACCGGATGGGCGCCTGGTTACCCACGGGCGCCCTTCCGGCGCTCCGAACCCCGCTCCTTGGGCGCCAGGAAGGCGTTCAGCTGGGCTTCCAGGGCTACGGGGTGCATCTCGCCTTCGATGCCCAGCACGCCCTCCATCATGATCTGCTTGAGCTGCAGCTCCTCTTTGCTGCGCAGTTCCAGCTTCCCGGCGATGGGAATGGCCAGCAGGTAGGCGATCACCGCGCCGTAGAGCGTGGACAGCAGCGACAGGGCCATGGCCCCGCCGATGTTGGAGGGGTCCTTGATGCTGGCGAAGAGCTGCACCATGCCGATGAGCGTGCCCACCATGCCGAAGGAGGGGGCGCTCAGGGCGATGAAGCGGAAGATCTCCTGGCCCTGGTGGTGGCGGTCCTGGGTGGCCCGCAGCTCCTGGGCCAGCACCGCGTGGATGTGCTCCCGCCCCGAGCGGTCCACCACCATGCGCAGGCCCTTGGCCAGGAAGCCCTCCACGTCCAGGCTCTTCTCCATCTTCAGCAGGCCCTCCCGGCGGGCCCGCTGGGACAGGCCGACGATCTGGCCCACCAGGTCCTGGGTTTCCGGCGTCCGGGTGAAGAAGGCCCGGCTGGCGATGGAGAAGGCGTAGGCCACGTGCTCCATGGGAAAGCGGATCAGCGTCGCCGCGATCACCCCGCCCACCACCACGATCAGGCTGGCCGGATGGAAGAAGATCCGCGGATTCGGCCCCATGCCGATGGCCACCGCCAGCAGCGTGACGCCCAGCAACATCCCCAGAAAACTGCCTCGGTCCATGGATCATCCCTCGGGGGGCTTATCGGACGGGGGCCCAGGGCACCTCAATTTGGTGCTCCCCGGGGTGCCGCGGGAGCCGGGTGCTACCCTTGGAGCCTGGACAACTGGGCGCGCTGCGACGTGTTGCAGCGATCGAGAGGAATACCGTGACGGACTCCACTCTGCCTGACCGCATCGCCTTCCTGGGGGGCTATCAGCCGAGGCTCTGCGGGATCGCCACCTTCACGCACGACCTCTGCGAGGCCGTGGCCGCCGCGGCCCCCGCCTCCCAGTGCTTCGTGGGCGCGGTGAACGACCGCATCGAGGGCTACGACTACCCGCCCCGGGTGCGCTTCGAACTGGCCGAGAAGGATCTGGATTCCTACCGGCGCGCGGCGGATTTCCTGAACTTCAGCAATGCGGACGTGCTGTGCGTCCAGCACGAGTTCGGCATCTACGGCGGGCCGGCGGGCAGCCACCTCCTGGCCCTGCTCAAGGAAGTCCGCATGCCCGTGGTGACCACGCTGCACACGGTGCTGCGCCATCCCGATGCCGCCCAGCGGAAGGTGATGGAGGAACTGATCCGGCGGAGCGGCCGCCTGGTGGTCATGGCCCACAAGGGCGCCGAGATCCTCCAGGAGGCCTACGGGGTCCCCGGCAGCATGGTGGACATCATCCCCCACGGGATCCCCGACATCCCCTTCGCCGACTCGTCCGTCCACAAGATGCAGTTCGGCGTGGAGGGGCGGACGGTCCTGCTCACCTTCGGCCTGCTGGGCCCGGGCAAGGGGATCGAATACGCCATCAAGGCGCTGCCCGAGATCGTGAAACGCCATGGAAACGTGGTCTACCTCGTGCTGGGGGCCACCCATCCCCACCTCGTGGCCCGCGATGGGGAAAACTACCGGCTGGGCCTGGAGCGGCTGGCCGACGACCTCGGCGTGAAGGAGCACGTCATCTTCTACGACCGCTTCGTGTCCCTGGACGACCTCAAGGAATTCATCGGCGCGGCGGACATCTACCTCACGCCCTACCTCAACGAGGCGCAGATCACCTCCGGCACCCTGGCCTATGTCTTCGGCGCCGGCAAAGCGGTGGTCTCCACCCCCTACTGGCACGCCCTGGAACTGCTCGCCGACGGGCGGGGCACCCTGGTGCCCTTCCGGGACCCCGGCGCCATCGCNNCCGCGGGCGGCCTTCGCGGGATGGACCCTCGCCAGCCGGCCCTACGACCTGCCCCCGCTCCGCCTCGACCACGTCATCCGCATGAGCGACGGCACCGGCATCCTCCAGCACGCCACCTTCAACGTGCCGAACTACCACGAGGGCTATTGCACCGACGACAACGCCCGGTCCTTCATCCTCTGCAACCTGCTGGACGAGCTTGGGGGCCGGCCTCTGGGGGAGAGCCTGGACCGCCTGGCCACCACCTACCTGGCCTTCCTGTCCACCGCCATGAACCGCGAGAACGGCCGGTTCCGGAATTTCATGAGCCACGGGCGCCAATGGCTGGAGGAGGCCGGCAGCGAGGACAGCCACGCGCGGGCGCTCTGGGCCCTGGGCACCGGCGCGGGCCGCTCGCACAACGATGGGCACCGCCGGCTGTCGGCCCAGCTCTTCGAGCGCGGCCTGCCCGCGGTGGCGGCCTTCACCTCGCCCCGGGCATGGGCCTTCACGCTGCTGGGCATCCATGAATTCCTCGGCCGCTTCCCGGGACACGAGGCCGTGGAGGCGCTGCGCAAAGCCTTGACCCAAAAGCTCCTCACAAGGTGGCAGGACAGCGCCACCGAACAATGGCCCTGGTTCGAATCCAGCGCCACCTATGACAACGCCCGCCTCTGCCAGGCCCTCCTGCTCAGCGGCCAGGCCATGCCCCATCCGGAAGCGCTGGAGATCGGCCTCAAATCCCTCCGCTGGCTGGCCTCGGTGCAGAAGACCCGGGAGGGCCACTTCCGCCCCATCGGGAACCACGGCTTCTATGAACGGGACGGCGCCCACGCCGACTTCGACCAGCAGCCGGTGGAAGCGCTGGCCATGGTTTCCGCATGCCTCGAAGCCTTCCGCGCGACCCGGGATGCGGCCTGGCCCCGCGAAGCCAAGCGGGCCTTCGAATGGTTCCTCGGCCGCAACGATCTCGGCCTGCCCCTCTATGATTCCAGCAGCGGCGGCTGCCGGGACGGACTTCACCCGGAGGAGGCGAGCGAGAACCAGGGCGCCGAATCCACGCTGTCCTTCCACTTGGCCAGGGCTGAAATGAGCCTGGCCGAACACGAACACACACCCGCCCTGGATGCCGCCCCATGACCCCCATCACCCTCCGCCGCCACCCGATGCTCCTCACCCCCGAGAGCGCCCGGGTCATCGTCCGCCCCTTCATCCCGTCCAGCACCCACCGCATCACCACCATCATTGGCCGGGCCTTCTCCCTGAGCGAAGAGGAGACCGTGCAGAACCTGCAATCCGTGCTCGCGGAGTTCGATACCCGCCATCTGGATATCGAAACGCCCCTCCTGGCGAACTACGAGAAAGTCGTTTCCCACATCTTCACCCAGCGCCCCCTCTCCCGCGCCCGCAAGCTCCTCATCGGGGCCCTCTTCTCGGGAGAGTACGCGCTGGAGTCCGCGGCGCTGTTCAACCCCTCCCTCGTCCCCCATCCCGACCAGTCCGACGTGCCGGCCGGGGGCCTGCGGTTCATCATGAGCCTGCGGGCCACCGGCGAAGGGCACGTCTCCTCCATCGAATTCCGGACAGGCCTCATCGCCCCAGAAGGGGACATCAGGCTGGATCCCGTCTCCCGGTTCGTCACCGCGCCCGGGATCCTCCCCAACCCCAGCTACCGGAAGACGGCCTTCATCGTGAAGCTGCACGAGCTCGGCTTTGACAACGGGCATACCTCGGCCGTGATGGAACCGCTGGGGGACCCCTTCACCCGGAGCGAACTGAACCAGAGCCTGCACCGCATCCGGCGGGAGACGCGGCCCATCACCCAGGATCTCGACAACGCGCTGAAGTGCATCCAGTGGCTCGCCGATTCGAACTACGAGATGAGCTTCGCTCCCGAACTCGCCATGAGCGAACGCATCATCTTCCCGGTCTCCACCAACGAGAGCAACGGCATCGAGGACGCCCGGTTCGTCCGCCTCGTCGAGGACGATGGCAGCGTGATGTACTACGCCACCTACACCGCCTACAACGGGCACGCCATCCTCCCCCAGCTCATCGAGACGCAGGACTTCCTCCACTTCCGCGTGCTCACCCTCAACGGCACCGCCGTGCAGAACAAGGGCATGGCCCTCTTCCCCCGGCGCATCGACGGCAGCTACATGATGTTGTCACGGCAGGATGACGAGAACCTCTTCATCATGCACTCGGACAACCCCCACTTCTGGTGCGATTCCAAAGTCCTCCTGCGCCCTGCGGAGCTGTGGGAATCCGTGAAGATCGGAAACTGCGGCTCCCCCATCGAAACCGAGGCCGGCTGGCTGGTGCTCACCCACGGCGTCGGCCCCATGCGCAAGTATTCCATCGGCGCCGCCCTGCTCGACCTGCACGATCCGTCCATCGTCATCGGGCGCCTGCGGGAACCCCTCATCGCGCCGGAGGGCACCGGGCGCGAGGGCTACGTGCCCAACGTCGTCTACAGCTGCGGATCCCTCCTCCATGGCCGGGACCTCATCCTCCCCTTCGCCATGAGCGATCGCGCCACCACCATCGCCACCATCCCCCTGGATGAACTGCTGGCCGCCCTGAAGAGCTGATCACAGCCCCGGCG
>DPRT01000061.1:0-4339 GCA_003538615.1 Holophagaceae bacterium
GGGGCGTGCGCATCCTTCCAGGCTATCCGGGCCTGGGCGCGGGGGCGGTGGGCTATCATCGTCGGCATCATGGTGTACGAAGCTCCCTGCCTTCTGGTGGCCAGTCCTGCGCTCCTGGACCCCAACTTCCTCCACGCGGTGGTGCTGATCATCGAGCATGACGAGGAGGGGGCCCTGGGAATCATCCTCAACCGGTCCCTGCCCCTGGCCCTGGCCCAGGTGAGCGAGGAGGGCGGCATGGGCTATCAGGGCTCCGACCACGCCACCGCCTGGCGCGGCGGCCCCGTGGATCCCCAGCGGGGCATCCTCCTGGTGCAGGGTGGCCTGCCCGAAGAGGAGGACACGGTGGTGGATTTCACCCATTTCGTGAGCCACCGCAAGGACCTGCTGGAATCCCTGCTGAATGACCCCCAGGCCCGCTACCGGCTGTTCCTGGGCTACGCGGGCTGGAGTCCGGGCCAGCTGGACCAGGAGCTGGAGGCGGGGGCCTGGATACGGCGGCCCGTGGTGTCCGAGTGGCTGCTGCATCCCGAGCCCACGGGCCTGTGGCAGGTGGCGCTGGGAAGTGGCAGCACCGGTTGAGTCCTTCCGGCTTCCAGTCCTTGAGCTCTCAGTCCAGGTCCGGGAAGGCGGCCTCCAGGGCGCTGCGGTCCTCCGAGAGCACCGTTTCGGCATAGGCCCGCGCCCTTGGCAGATGGTTGTGGATGAAGAACTGCGTTGCGCAGGCCTTGTCGTAATAGAAGCGCAGGGAGGCCTCCCCTTCGGCGCCTGCCTTCCAGGCGGCCAGATCGCCCGCGCCGAGCCGCTCCGCGGCCAGGGCCGCCTGCTCCAGCAGCAGGGCCGCGCAGGCCACGTCGCCGAAGAGGCGCAGGTAGGGGGTGGAGACGAGGAAGGCATAGTGCTGGTCGCCCTCCTGCAGGGCCCGGATCACGCGCCCGGTGCTGGAGACCAGCAGGTCCCGCGCCTCGGCCAGCTTCCGGGTCCAGGGGCCCAGGACCGGATGGCCGCCGTGCCTGGCGATCAGGGTTTCCAGATCCTCGAGGTAGTCGCGGAAGAGGGCTCCGCCTTCGAGGGTCAGCTTCCGGCCCACCAGATCCATGGCCTGGATGCCGTTGGTGCCTTCGTAGATGGCGGCGATCTTGATGTCGCGGCAGAGCTGCTCCACGGGGTAGTCCTGGCAGTAGCCGTAGCCGCCGTGCACCTGGATGGCGTCCTCGGTGACGCGGAAGCCCATGTCCGTGTTGTAGGCCTTGCAGACCGGGGTCAGCAGCTGGCCCAGGCGGTCCTGCCGCTGGCGGACGGCGGGGTCCGGGTGGTGGCGGGCCAGGTCCACGGCGCGGGCGGTGGTGTAGGCCAGGGCCCGCATGCCCTCCACCTGGGCCTTCATGGCCATGAGCATGCGGCGCACATCCGGGTGGCAGATGATGGTCTGGGCCTTGGCGCCAGGCTCCCGGGGGGCACCCTTCAGGCTGAGGCCCTGGACCCGCTCCTGCGAGTAGGCGAGCGCCTGCATGTAGGCTTCCCCGGCCACGGCGAGGCCCTGGAGGCCGACCTCGACCCGGGCTTCGTTCATCATCTGGAACATGTAGACGATGCCCAGGTTCTCCTGCCCGATGAGCCAGCCGCGGCAGGCGCCGTTCTCGCCGAAGTTGAGGGTGCAGGTGGGGCTCGCCTTGATGCCCATCTTGTGCTCGATGCCGCCGCAGCTGACGTCGTTGAAGGCGCCGAGGCTGCCGTCCTCGCCGGGCAGGTACTTGGGCACGAGGAGGAGGGAGATGCCCTTGATGCCCGCCGGGGCGCCCTCGATGCGGGCCAGGACGGGGTGGACGATCTGCTTGGTGAAGTCGTGGTCGCCAGAGGAGATGAAGATCTTCGTGCCTTCGACGAGGAAGCTGTCGCCATCGCGCTTCGCCTTCGTCTTCACCGCCGCGAGGTCCGAGCCCGCCTGGGGTTCCGTAAGGCACATGGTTCCGGCCCATTCGCCCGTGTACATCTTCTCGAGGTAGAGCTGCTTCATCCAGTCCGCCCCGTGGCTTTCGATGATGTGGGCCGCGCCGCGGGTGAGCATGGGGGTGAGGGCGAAGGACATGCAGGCGGCCTGGAAGATCTCGTTGCAGGCCATGCCCAGGAGGTTCGGCAGGCCCATCCCGCCCCATTCGGGGCTGTTGGACATGGCCACGAACCCGTTCTCGGCGAAGGTGCGGTAGAAGGTCCGCTGGCATTCGGGGACCGTCACCTGGCCCCCTTCGTACTGGGCCCCGATGCGATCGGACTCGGCATTGATGGGCCAGAGCTGGTCCTTGGCGAGGTCATGCGCTGCCTCGAACATGGCCTGGTAGGTTTCCACATCCTGCTCTTTGAAGGCGTCCAGGGCGCAGAGATCACCGAGGCGCATCTGCTCGAAGAGGACGAAGGCCACGTCGCGGGTATCGAACCTGAAATCGGCCATGGAGCTCTCGCTTTCGGAAGGGGGGGGCCAGGGTGTGGATGGCGGGTCTGGTCCGAGGCTACGACAGTCAGAGCGCCCGCAGAACGCCTACTGTGGGTCAAGGGAACCTTCCACCGGCACGCGGGGTTGGCCCGTTCCGCCGTCGAGGTTTCTCCGGGCCGCCGGTCCGCGATCCCCGGGGTAGGCTCATCCCATGCGTTCCATCGTGTGGTTCCGGGGCAAGGACCTGCGGGTGGCGGACCACAGTCCGCTGGCGGAGGCCGCGGCCGCGGGGGAGGTGATTCCGCTCTTCGTGCTGGATCCCTTCTTCTTCGCGCCGGAGCGGGCCCGGGGTTTGCCGCACCGCATGCAGTTCCTGCTGGCGTCGCTGAAGGCGCTGGAGGCGGAGCTGGCCCGCCTGGGTTCGCGCCTGCTGGTGGTGCCGGGCCGCAGCGTGGACGTGGTGCCCCGCCTGGCGGCCCAGTGGCAGGCGGATCGCGTGCTGGCCCACCGCTGGGTGGAGCCCTTCGGGCGGGAGCGGGACCGGCGGGTGGACGAGGCCCTGGCGCGCCAGGGCGTGGCCTTCCGCCTGTTCGAAGGGGAGACGCTGCTGCCGCCGGGATCCGTGCAGAACGGCCAGGGCGGCATGTTCCGGGTGTTCACGCCCTTCGCCAGGGCCTGCGGGGCCAGGCTGGACCTGGAACCGGCCCTGGCTGCGCCGCGCACCCTTCCGCCCCTGCCAGTGGGCCTCGACGGGGAAACGGTGCCGGTGCCCTCGCTGGAGGATCTGGGGCTTGTCCCCAACCCACGGCTTCTGCCCGGCGGGGAGGCGGCGGCCAGCCTCCGGTTGAAGGCCTTCCTGGATGGCCCCCTCGCGGACTACGGCACGGACCGGGACCGCATGGACCGGCCCGGCACCTCGCGGCTCGGCGCGGACCTGAAGTTCGGCACACTGTCGGTGCGCAGCGTCTGGCAGGCNNGGACGAGGCCGCCTGGGAAGCCTGGACGGAGGGCCGCACGGGCTACCCGGTGGTGGATGCGGCCGCCCGGCAGCTGCGGGCCGAGGGCTTCGTCCACAACCGGGCCCGCATGGTGGCCGCCAGCTTCCTCACCAAGCACCTGCTGATGGATTATCGGCGCGGCGAGGCCCACTACCTGCGCTGGCTCACGGACGGCGACTGGGCCGCGAACAATGCCGGCTGGCAGTGGAGCGCGGGCTGCGGCTGCGATGCGCAGCCCTGGTTCCGGATCTTCAACCCCACGTCCCAGGGCCTGAAATTCGATCCCGAGGGGGCCTACGTGAAGCGCTGGGTGCCCGAGCTGGCCGACTGCCCCGGCGCCTTCATCCACGAGCCCTGGAAGGCGCCCAAGGCCCTGCGGACGCGCCTGGACTACCCCGAGCCCATCGTGGACCACGCCTTCGCGCGGGAACGGTTCCTGGCGGCGGCGAAAGGGCATCTGGGACGGAAGGCGCCCTGATAGAGTGAGGGGGGCTGACTCGGCTGTATCCCTTCTGCTTTATTGACTTATGGGTATTGCATGCACACCATCCGATTCGACGGCAAGAAACCCGGCAGCGCCGAGTGCGAGCAGGAGACGGCCCTGCTGGCGGCCAGCACCCGGGCGGGCGTCCCGCTGCCGCACCGCTGCGGGGGCCATGCCCGCTGCGGCACCTGCCTGGTCACCGTGGTCGAGGGCGCGGAACACCTGAGCGAGAAGGGCAACGCCGAGACTCGCGTGCTGACTGCCCTCAAGGCCCAGCCCGATCAGCGCCTCGCCTGCCAGGCCTGGGCCCGGGGTGATGTGAGCGTGAAGTACTAGCCGCCCTCACCCGACGGGCCGGCGTCCCTCCATGGCGCGATCCAGGGTGAGCTCGTCGGCGTATTCGAGGTCGCTGCCGATGGGCAGGCC
>DPRT01000061.1:4359-10306 GCA_003538615.1 Holophagaceae bacterium
GCCACGATGACGAGGCTGGCGGGATCGCGCCGGGGGTCCAGGCAGATGGGGCAGGTGGGCTGGTCCGTGAAGGCGCCGCAGACCTGGCAGAAGCCCACCTTCTCGGCGGCCTGCTGCAGCTGGTGGGCCAGGTGGGCCATGGCCTCCGGGCCCTCCTTCAGCAGGTGCAGGGCCATGCGCTGGGCGGATTTGGCGCCCACCCCCGGCAGCTTCTGGAGGCTTTCGACCACGGCCTCCAGGGGCGGCGGCAGCTTCATGGGATCACAATCCCAGGCCCGGCAGGTTGAGGCCCGCGCCCATGCCGCCCATCTGCTTCTTCATGGCCTCGTCGGCCTTGGCGGCGGCATCGCGGAAGGCGGCCATCAGGAGGTCTTCGAGCATGGAGGGATCCTCNNTCGGCCAGCTTGGCCTGCATCTGCTGGGCCTGTTTCATCAGGAAGCGCATGTCCATGGTCAGTCTCCGGGAAGCGGGGTGGGCACGGGGCGGCGCAGGCGGTGCGCCAGCCTCAGCATCAGGAAATATCCCACGGGAACGGCCAGCGCGCTCAGCACGAAGCCGCCCAGCAGGTAGGGGAGGAGGATGGGCTTGAGCATGGCGCCCGCCGCCTGGAAACCCTCGGCGGTGCTGAAGCTCCGCCAGCCGAGGCTCGTCCAGTCCACGCCGCTGAGATCCAGGCGGAACCCCCGGCCCAGCAGGATGTTGCCGAAGAGCGCGGAGCCCGTGGCGATGGGCACCATGGTCCAGGGGTTGTTGATGAAGGCCCCCAGGAAGGTGAGGGGCCGGTGGAGCTTCTTCACCAGAGCGCAGGAGGCCAGCACCAGGCCGGTGTGGGTGCCCAGCAGGGGGTTCCAGGCGATGGAGAAGCCCAGGGCGAAGCTCCAGGCCAGATGGTGGGGTTCCAGGTCCGGATCGGCCAGGAAGCGCTTGGTCCGGGCCCAGAGGTGCGTCTTGTCGCGGGGGGTCATGAAGGTCCGAAGTGGTCGAAGCTGAGGTCGGGCAGGGGACGGAGCAAGCCTCCATCATAGGCCAGCAGCGGCGATTCCCCGCGGGGCAGGGCTGTGCCCACGGGNNCCGAAGCAGCGGGCGTAGTCCTCGCCGCCGCACAGGGCCTCCTCGTCCAGGGCGCTGTCCACGACGACGCTGAGGCCCGAGGCCTCCGCCAGGTTGCGGAGATCCCGGCTGAGGCCATCGGAGAGGTCCAGGCAGGCGTGGACTTCGGGGATCTCGGCCAGGCGCAGGCCCAGGCCCAGGTTGGGGCTGGGCGCCAGGTGGGCCGCCAGGTCGGCATCCGGCTGGGCTGGATTCCAGCGCTGTCCCGCCTGGAGCTTTCGCAGGCCCCGCAGGCTGGCGCCGGGGCGCTGGTCCACGAAGATCCGGTCGCCGGGCTGCAACCCGTCCCGCCGCAGCCAGCGCCGGGCGAAGCCGAAGGCGGTGAGCCCGAGTCCCAGGCCCGCGGGCCGGCCCACCGTGTCGCCGCCCGAAACCTGGACCCCTGTTTCGCGGGAGGCCGTGGCCAGGCCTTCCAGGAAGCGGTCCAGCCAGGGGCCGTCGATCTCCGGGCCCAGGGCCAGGGTGAGGGTGTAGCCGAAGGGCCGGGCGCCGGAGGCGTCCAGATCCGACAGGTTCGCCATCAGGAGCTTGCGGGCCAGCAGGTCCGGCGGGTGCCAGTCCAGGCGGAAGTGCTGGCCGGATTCCATGAGGTCCGTGGTGACCAGCAGGGTCTGCCCCGCGGGGGCGGGGGGCAGGGCGCCGCAGTCGTCCGTGAGGCGGTCCCCGCCGGGCAGCAGAGCCCGGATCCGGGCAAGAATTCCCGTCTCCTTCAGGTTCATGGGCGGACCTCCGTCACAAGTCCAGTCTCCCACGCCCCAGGGGGCCAGGGGATGCTTGGTCCGGGGCCGCCGCGATGCTAGGTTGGTTGGGTTCGCCCATCGCCGGGCCCAAGAGAATCTTCAGGAGACGACCATGGCCATTACCAAAGTCTGGATCGAAGAAGGCTGCATCGTGTGCAACGCCTGCGAGGCCGAGTGCCCCGACGTGTTCCACGTCACCGACACCAGCTGCAACATCAACGGCTCGGTCCGCGAGGATGGCCAGGACACCGAGAACCGCGACGAGATGAGCCCCCTGTCCGGCAGCTTCGGTACCGATCTGGAGGCCGCCATCGAGGCCGCCGCCGCCGGCTGCCCCGTGGAAGTCATCAAGTTCGAGAAGGCTTAGGACACTGCAGGAACGGCTTCGCCGTTTCAGTATCGAAAAGGGCGCCGCAGGCGCCCTTTTCGCGTTCAAGGAGGCTGGTCGGGACTGAAGTCTACTCCTTCAGTCCCACATTGACTTCGAACTCGCCGAAGGGGGTCTTGAAGGGGATGGCGATGCAGGGGACATCGCCGCTGCGGCTGATCTTGTGGCCCTTGCCCACCACCACCGTGGGCACGGAGATGGAGAGGCTGAAGCCGTCCTGGATGAGCAGGCGGCGGGCATCGCCCACCACGATGTTGCCGATCTCGCCGACGGCATCCTCCACGCTCTGGTTCAGGTCCGCGATCTCCTCCATGAGCATGTTGCTGGCGATGCGGCAGGCCAGGGGCGCGGGAAAGCTGAGGATGATGGAGCCGGACGTGTCTCCCGTGATGCCGATGATGGCGGAGATGTCGTAGGTGGTGATGAGGTCCTCTTTCACGGCCAGACCGGTCTTTTCCGCCGTGAGTCCGGCCATCATCTCCAGGCTGCGGAGGGTGGCTTCGATGAAGGGATTGATGAAGGCGACGTTCATGGGACTCCGTCCGTGCAAGACATGACCTCATTTCGGCCGGGGCCTCCATGGGCATGATTTCTGGCGGGGGGCTGGGCGGGAACTGCGTCACCATGGGGGTTTCCCAGGAGGCCCCCGTGCTCGCCCGTCTGCAGGCTGATCTGAAAACCGCCATGCTGGCCCGGGATGCGGCCCGGACCGGGGTGCTGCGCATGGCCCTGGCCGCCTACAAGAACGAGGCCGTGGCCAAGGGATTGAGCCCCCAGGGCACCCTGGACGAGGCCGATGCCCTGGCCGTCCTCAAGCGCCTGGTGAAGTCACGGGAGGACAGCATCACCCAGTTCGAGAAGGTGGGCCAGGCGGACCGGGCCGCCCAGGAGCGGGCGGAAATCGAGATCCTGAAGCCCTACCTGCCCGCCATGATCGAGGGCCCGGCCCTGGAGGCGGCGGTGAAGGCCGCCATCGCCCAGAGCGGCGCCACGGCCAAGAAGGACATGGGCCTGGTCATGAAGGCCCTGCAGGCGGCCCACGGGGGCGCCTTCGACGGCAAGGCCGCCAGCGCCCTGGTGCAGAGCCTGCTGGCCTAGCAAGGGGCTTGCATGGGTTAGACTCGAAGGTTCGAGGCCCCCATGAAGCAGTCGAAGCTCCTGATCCAGACCCTGCGCGAAACGCCGCGCGATGCCGACGTGGTGAGCCAGCAGCTCATGATGCGGGCCGGCATGATCCAGAAGGTGGCCGCGGGCATCTACAGCTACCTGCCGCTGGCCTTCCGGAGCATCCGCAAGTTCGAGGAGATCGTCCGCGAGGAGCTGGCCAAGGACGGCTGCCAGGAACTGCTCATGCCTGCGGTGCTGCCCGCGGAGCTGTGGCAGGAGAGCGGCCGCTGGAAGTTCTACGGCGATGAGCTGCTGCGCTTCTGCGACCGCAAGGCCAAGGCCGAGCTGGCCGAGCGCCGGGCCCGGGGCGAGAAGCCCGACGAGCGGGAGTTCTACAACTTCTGCCTGGGTCCCACGCACGAGGAAGTGATCACCGACATCGTCCGCAAGAACGTGCGCAGCTACAAGCAGCTGCCCATGAACCTGTTCCAGATCCAGACCAAGTTCCGCGACGAGCGCCGTCCCCGCTTCGGCCTCATGCGGGGCCGCGAGTTCACCATGAAGGACGGCTACTCCTTTCATGCCGATGATGCCTGCGCCGACCGCGAGTACTGGGCCATGTTCAACGCCTACAAGCGCATCTTCTCCCGCCTGGGCGTGAAGTTCCGCCCNNGACGCCATCCTCAGCTGCGATGGGTGCGATTACACCTCGAATATCGAGAAGACGGAGGCTCCGGCGCTGCGCGCCGGAGAACATGGAAAGGCCTTTGAACTGAAAAAGGACCATTTCCGCACGCCTGGCGTCGTCGGCCAGATGGAGCAGGCCGCGGGGATGATCGACGCCGACCACCCCACCGGCATGCCCATCATCCAGACGAGCAAGTTCTTCCTCTACCGCGCCACCTTCGCGGACGGGACTGCGAAGCTGGTGGGCGCAGTGCTGCGCGGCGACCACGAGGTCAACCCCGTGAAGGTGAAGAACCATGTGGGTGCCGCGGAGATGGAACTCCTGCCCCTGGAGGAGGCCGAGGCCTTCACCGGGGCCAAGACCGGGTTCATGGGGCCGGTGGGCCTGAAGGAGGTCCAGATGCTGGTGGACCGCAGCCTCGAAGGCGCGGTGAATCTCACCTGCGGCGCCAACCGCACGGATCACCACCACTTCGGCCTGGATCCTGCGCGCGACCTGCCGGGCTGCGCCTATGTGGACCTGCGCATGGCGGCCGAAGGCGACACCTGCACCCGGTGCGGGAAGGGCCAGTACCAGGCCTTCCGGGGCATCGAGGTGGGCCAGGTCTTCAAGCTGGGCCTGAAGTATTCCAAGGCCATGTCCTGCACCTTCCTGGACGAGCAGGGCAAGGAGAATCCCATGGTGATGGGCTGCTACGGCATCGGCATCACCCGCACCGTGGCCGCGGCCATCGAGCAAAACTACGATGCCGACGGCATCATCTGGCCCTGGCCCATCGCGCCCTACCAGATCCATGTGGTCTGCCTGGATCCCGGCAACCCGGAGGTCTCCGGCGTGGCCTCCCAGGTGGAGAAGGATCTGGAGGGGGCGGGCTTCGAGGTGCTGCACGATGATCGCGAAGGCATGAGCCCCGGCGCCAAGTTCAAGGACGCGGACCTGCTGGGCTTCCCCCTGCGTCTCATCGTGGGTGCGAAGGGCCTCAAGGACGGCATCGTGGAGCTGCGCGACCGCCGCACCAAGGAGGTCGTCAAGCTCAAGCCCGAGGCCGCCGTGGCCGAGGTTTCTGCGGCCCGCGACCGCATCATGCAGGAACTGGAAACCGCGGGAGGCCGCTGATGGGAGGTCGCTGATGGCCGAGGGCCGGGTCCACCTGACGACCTTCATCGAAGGGGTGCTGGTCCATGGGCAGCAGACGCCCTTCGTCCTGCTGGTGCCCTCGCCCCACAGCCCCCACCGGGGCCTGCTCATGCCGGCCCAGATCCCCTGGTCGCCGGGCTTCCTGCCCACGGCTCTGCTGAATGCGCAGATCGAGGCCAGCTGGGGCATGCCCTTCCGCTTCGTGGACAACTCCACCCTTCCCGTGGTCTTCGACGAGCGCACCAGCCGCCTGCCCACGCCGTGGCTGCTGCGGCTGGAGGGGCTCGAGGGCCAGCAGCGCCTCTACCTCAGCCACCTGCTCCGCACCAAGGCCCCCGAGGACCTGCTGCCCCCGCCCCCCCCCGGTGGCCAGTGGTACAGCGACAAGGGCCTTCAGAACGCGGACCTGCTGCCGGGCGTGCGGCGCCTCTGCCAGGCGGCCCTGCAGACGGTGATGGAAGGGTGAGGTTCCGGCCATCTCCCGTTCATACGAAAATCGGCGCCTTTGGCGCCGATTTTCGCAGGGGGCTGCGCCCCAAGAATCAGAACTGCTCGAAGGCGTTGAAGAAGTAGCTCACTTCGAACTTGGCGCTCTCGGGCTTGTCGCTGCCGTGGGTGGCGTTGCGGCCGATGCTGGCGCCGAAGCGCTTGCGCAGGGTGCCGTCGGCGGCATTGGCGGGGTTGGTGGCGCCCATGAGGTCACGCCAGCGCAGGATGGCATTCTCGCCCTCGAGCACCATGATGGCCACGGGACCCTCGGTCATGAAGGCCTCCAG
>DPRT01000215.1 GCA_003538615.1 Holophagaceae bacterium
TCGAAGAGGCTCCGCTTGTCCTCCAGCAGCTTCCTCAGCTGCTCCGGCCGGTAGCCGTCCAGGCGGCTGAAGAGCGTCAGGTCATGGGCCCGGGCCACCACGTTGATGGTGTCCACCTGCACGAAGCCCAGCGCTTCGATCAGCTTCTGGAGCGAGGCCGCGGTGGCCCGCCGGCCCGGATCGTCCAGCAGGCCCTGGGCGCCCAGGAAGAGGCGCCGGGCGGCGGGAGCGGAGATGAGGGGAAGCGAATCAGCCACGGATGAACTCGGATGCATCAGTATCCGTGTTCATCCGTGTTCATCCGGGGCAAAAAATCAGAGCCGGAACCGCTGGACCAATACCCGGAGGCCGTCGGCGACCTTCGACAGCTCCTCGGCGGTGCGGGTGATCTCCGTGACCGTGGCGGCCAGTTCCTGCGTGGCGGCGGCGTTCTGCTGGAGCTTGTCCGCGGTGCCCGCCATGAGGCCGTCCACCTCCTGGCTCGCGGCCTCCTGGCCCCGGCTGAGGTCGGCCACTCCCTGTACCTGGAGGGTGACTTCGCCGATGCGGTCCCGGATGGAATCCAGCTTGCCGAGGGTGTTGGCCACGCTCTCGATGCCCCGGGACACCGCCGCCTCGGTCTGGTCCGTGAGGCCGCGGATCTCCGTGGCTGCGGTGGCGCTGCGCTCGGCGAGCTTGCGGACCTCCTCCGCCACCACGGCGAAGCCCTTGCCCTGGGCGCCGGCCTTGGCGGCCTCGATGGCGGCGTTGAGGCTCAGCAGGTTCGTCTGGCGGGCGATCTCCTGGATGATGCGCACCGCCTGGAGGATCTGGCCGGTGGCTTCGCGGATGGCCGCCATGCCCCCTTCGGCGTCCTTGCCGGCCCGGGCGCCGTCCTCGGTGTCCTGGGCCGCGGCCTTGGTCCGGGTGCCCGTTTCGAGGGCGTTCTCATCCAGCTGCGCGATGTTGGCGCCCAGGCGCTGGAGGGCCTCCCGCACCCCGCCGCCCGCCTGGCGGAGATCCTCCCCGACCCGGGCGGTCTCCTCGACGGTCTTGAAGATCTGCTCGGCACTGGCGGCCAGCTGGGTGGCGCCGGAGGCCACGCCCTGGGAGGCGGTCTCCACGTCGCGGAGGGCGTGGTTCAGGTGGTCCACCATGCCGTTGAAGGTCCTGGCCAGGGCTCCGATTTCATCCTCGGTCGCCGCCGCGGCGTGGACGGTGAAATCGCCCCCGGCCACCTGGGTGATGGAGGCGCCCAGGTGCTCCAGGGGGCGCAGGATGATCCGGCGGACGAAATAGCCGATGAGGCCGCCCATGACCACCAGGGTGGCCAGCCCGATCGCGGCAGCGGTCCACTGGAAGGTCCGTTCCTGGCGCACGATCTCGGCGGTGGAGCGGGAGATGCCGAAGGTCGCCACGAAATCGCCGGGCTTCCGGCCGTCGAAGCTGGTGATGCCCAGGGCCTGGTGGCAGGTCTGGCAGCTCTCCTGAAGGCGGCCGGGGGCGACGACGTACAGCCAGTCGGCCCCGTCGGGGCCAGAGAAGGTGCCCGTGAAGCTGTCCAGGGTGGGTTGCGCCTCGAAGGCCCGGATGGCCGTCCGCTCGATGTCACCCTCCGGGCCCTGGCCGGCCTGGCCCAGGGTCACCCGGTGGTAGGTCATGCCGGCCTGCTTGGCGTAGGCCTCGGCCTCCCCGTGCAGCATGTAGCGGGAATTGGTGCCGATGGCCCGCAGGTTCTCCTCGAAATCCTCGTGGATCCGCGCGGACTGGCTGCGGCTCACCAGGAGGGTGAGCACGACGAAAAGGGCCGCCAGGGTGATCCCCAGGGGCAGGAACAACTTCATGACGAGGCTTTTCTTGCGCACGATCACTCCGGGGCCGAAGGGCGGGAACCTTTGTTATCGGTCCATCCCCGGAATGGCGTNNGAAGGCTTCCGCTCAGATCCGCGCGGCCAGTTCCGCGCCCTGCCGGATGGCCCGCTGGGCGTCGAGCTCGGCGGCGAGGTCGGCGCCGCCGATGAGGTGGACGGACACGCCGAGGGCGGTCAGCGGCTCCGCGAGGCTGCGCTCGGACTCCTGCCCGGCGCAGAGGATGATGCTGTCCACGGGCAGGCACTTGGATCCCGCGTCCTTGCCATCGCGGATCCAGAGGCCCTCGTCGTCGATGCGNNCCGGCGCCCATGCGGTCGGTCTTGCGCTGGAGCAGGAAGACCTGCCGGGCGGGCGCGGGCGGCTGGGGCGCCGGCAGGAGGCCGCCCCGGTGGCCGTGGACGCTGTCCACGCCCCATTCGCGCAGGTAGGTGTCCACCTGGGGACCGTGGACGGGTTGCGCCAGGAACTCCGCCACATCGAAGCCGATGCCCCCCGCGCCGATGACGGCGACGGCGGCTCCCGCCACCTTCCGGCCCGAGAGCAGGTCCGCGTAGCTGATGACCTTGGGATGGTCCACGCCGGGGATGGGCGGGGTGCGGGGCCTGACGCCCGAGGCCAGGACCACCTCCTGGAAGCCGGTGAGCAGCTCCGGGGTGGCCCGTTCGCCCAGGCGCAGGGTCACGCCCGCAGCGGCCAGGCGGCGGCCGAAGTAGCGCAGGGTCTCGTAGAACTCCTCTTTCCCCGGCACGCGCTTGGCCAGGTTGAGCTGGCCGCCCAGCTCCGCCTGGGCCTCGAAGAGGGTGACGATGTGGCCGCGCTCCGCCGCGTGGCAGGCGAAGCTCAGGCCCGCCGCCCCGCCGCCCACCACGGCGATGTGCCGGGGCGCGTAGGCCGGTTCGAAGACCAGCTCGGTCTCGTAGCAGGCCCGGGGATTCACCAGGCAGGTGGCCCGCTTCTGCGCGAAGACATGGTCCAGGCAGGCCTGGTTGCAGGCGATGCAGGTGTTGATGTCCGCGGCGCGGTCCCCGGCGGCCTTCACCACGAAGTCGGGATCCGCCAGCAGGGGCCGGGCCATGCTCACCATGTCTGCGCCGCCCCCCGCCAGGATCTCCTCGGCGACCTCCGGGGTGTTGATGCGGTTGGTGGCGATGACGGGGATGCCCACGGCGCCCTTGAGCTTCCTGGTCACCCAGGCATAGGCGCCCCGGGGCACCATGGCGCCGATGGTGGGCACCCGGGCCTCGTGCCAGCCGATGCCGGTGTTGAGGATCGTCGCGCCCGCGGCCTCCAGGGCCTTCGCCAGCTGCACCACCTCGTCCCAGTCGCTGCCTTCGGGCACCAGGTCCAGCATGGAGAGCCGGAAGATGAGGATGAAGTCGGGGCCCACGGCCGCGCGCACGGCCTTCACGACCTCCACCGGGAAGCGCATGCGGTTCTCAAAGGGGCCACCCCAGCCGTCCGTGCGGCGGTTGGTGCGGGCGGCGATGAACTCGTTGATGAGGTAGCCCTCGCTGCCCATGATCTCCACGCCGTCGTAGCCTGCCTTTTGGGCCAGGGCCGCGCAGCGGGCGTAGTCGCGGATGGTGCCGCGGATGCCGCGTTCCGACAGGGCCCGGGGCTTGAAGGGGGTGATGGGGCTCTTCAGGGCGGAGGGCGCCACGCTGAGGGGGTGGTAGCTGTAGCGCCCGCCGTGGAGGATCTGGAGCGCGATCTTGCCGCCCGCCGCATGGACGGCCGCGGTCACTTTCCGGTGCTTGGCCACCTGCCAGGGCCAGGACAGCTGCGAGCCGAAGGGCGTGAGGCGGCCCCGCAGGTTGGGCGCGATGCCGCCGGTGACGATGAGGCCCACGCCGCCCCGGGCGCGCTCGGCGTAGAAGGCCGCCAGCTTGGCGAAGCCGCCCTTGGCCTCCTCCAGGTTGGTGTGCATGGAGCCCATCAGCACGCGGTTGCGCAGCGTGGTGAAACCGAGGTCGAGGGGGGCCAGCAGGTGGGGATAGGACACAAAGGCTCCGGGGCGGTGGGGCCAGTGTAGGGCCACGCCGCGCCTACCCGGAGCCAGGATGG
>DPRT01000164.1 GCA_003538615.1 Holophagaceae bacterium
GCCCCGCGTTTCAGAACGAAAAAGGGTCCCGATTGGGACCCTTTTCGTTCTGGCGGGGCTGACGGGGCTCGAACCCGCGACCTCCGGCGTGACAGGCCGGCACTCTAACCGACTGAGCTACAACCCCTTGCTGTTACTGCACTTCACCAGCGAACTGGTGGGCGATGACGGGCTCGAACCGCCGACATGCTGCGTGTAAGGCAGCTGCTCTACCGACTGAGCTAATCGCCCGAATCGCCGAACCACGATCCTCACACGAGACGGGGGAGGGGTCAAGGGCAAAGCTCGCCGTTGAGGGTTTCACGCTGATCTGGTAAGGTTTTCAGACTTCCGTGCCAGGGGTTCCCGCGGACCTTTCGCTGGTGTCGGTGTGACCCTGGCCGATCCATTCGGCCGTGGCCTTGGGATGTTTCTGGAGGGTGGCCTGTGGCGCTGCTGGAACTGGCTAATCTGACGCTCCGATCACCGGAAGGGGACGGCCCCGTGGCGCGCATCCTGGCCCAGATGCCGGACCCCATGCGTCCTGACCTGCCCGCCATCCTGTTCGTGATTGTCCTGCTCGTGGTGCTCTACCTCTACCTCCGGGTGGTGTTCTTCAAGCCCATCACCAAGGTCATGGCGGACCGCGACCGCGACCTGAACGCCGGCGGGGACGCCAAGGCCCAGGCCGCGGCGGCGCTGGACACCCGCCAGAAGGACTACCAGGGCCGCCTGAAGGAACTCCGCGCCAAGGCCTTCGAAACGCGCAAGGCCCTGGCCGATGCCGCGGGCAAGGAGAAGCAGCGGATGCTGGACGAGGCCCGCACGAAGGCCCAGGCCGAACGCCAGGCCGCGGTGGAGTCCCTCCGCACCCAGCAGGCGGAAGCCAAGCAGAACCTGCTGGCCCAGGTGGATGCCCTGGCCGAATCCATGGCCCAGACCCTTCTGAAGCAGGCCTGAGCATGACGATGCTGACCCGACTTTCCCTCGCCGCCGCCCTGGCCCTCAGCCCTCTGGCGCTGACGGCGCAGGCCCATGACGCTCACGCCGCCCCGGCCGCGGAAAAGCACGAGGCGCCGGCTGCCGGCCACGAAGCGAAGCCCGCCGAAGGCCATGCCGCGCCCGCAGCAGCCCATGACGCTCATGACGCCCATGGCGCAGCCGCCGAAGGCGGGGCCCACCACGGCCCGCTGATGAAGCTCTTCGGCAGGGAGTACCACGACAAGCTTCCGGTCTTCCTCGTCCAGCTTCTGAATTTCGCCATCTACGGCGCGGCCCTGTTCTTCATGCTGAAGGGCGCCCTGTCCGCCATGTTCAAGTCCCGCAAGGAAGAGCTGGAGACCATGCTGGCCCAGGCGGAGCGGGACAAGGCGGAAGGCGAGGCCCAGCTGAAGGAGATGGAAGCGAAGATGGCCGGGCTCGAAGGCGAGCTGGCGGGCATCCTCGCCAAGGCCGAGACCGACGCGGAGGCCGAGAAGCAGCGCGTGCTGGAGGCCGCCACGGCCGAGGCCGCCCAGATCCTGGCCCAGGCCCAGGCCGAGATCGGCTTCCAGAAGCGGCAGGCCGAGCAGGAGCTGCGGGCCCTGGTGGCCGAGCTGGCCGTGGAAGGCGCCGCCAAGCGCCTCGAATCGAAGATGCAGGGACCGGACGCCGCCAAGGCGCTGGACCGGGCCATTCAGCAGATCGGAGGCGCCCAGTGAGCAGCCGCCTGACCGCCCGGCGCTACGCCAAGGCCCTTCTCCAGATCGGCGACCAGCAGGGCAACGTGCCCCAGCTCCAGCAGGAGCTCGACACCGTGGCCGCCACGGTGGCCGCCAATGCCGACCTCTCCCGCCTGGTGGCCTCGCCCCTGGTGCTCCCCACCAAGAAGGCCGAGGTCTTCGAGGCCATCCTCGCCACCGCCAAGGTGAGCCCGACGCTGCGCCACTTCTTCCGCGTGGTGGCCGAAGCCGGCCGCCTGAACCTGCTGGCGGACATCCGCCGCACCTTCGCGGACCAGGTGGACGAGCGCGCCGGCATCGTGGAGGCCAGGGTGGCCAGCGCCCAGCCCCTGAGCGATGCCCAGACCCAGGCCCTGGTGGCCTCGCTCGCCACCCGCACCGGGAAGACCATCCGCCTCTCCTGGCACCAGGACGCCACCCTGCTCGGCGGCCTGAAGGTCCAGGTGGGCTCCACGGTCCTGGATGCCTCGCTCCAGGGCCAGCTCCGCCAGCTCAAGACCCAGCTTCTCTCCGCTTAATTCATTCGCTTTCAACTCGCAGGTTTGGAGGACTTCATGGACATTCGCGCGGAAGAGATTTCCCGCATCATCCGGAGCCAGATCGAAGGCTTCGATGCCCAGGTGGACGTGGCCGAGGTCGGCACCGTCATCAGCGTGGGTGACGGCATCGCCCGCGCCTACGGCCTCGAGAAGGCCATGGCCGGCGAGCTGCTGGAGCTGCCCCACGGTGTCATGGGCCTCGCCTTCAACCTCGAAGAGGACAACGTCGGCATCATCCTGCTGGGCGATGCCGCCGCCATCAAGGAAGGCGACACCGTCAAGCGCACCGGCAAGATCATGTCCGTGCCCGTGGGCCCCGCCTTCGTGGGCCGCGTCATCGACGCCCTGGGCAACCCCATCGACGGCAAGGGCCCCATCCAGGCCGCCAAGACCAACCCCATCGAGCAGATCGCTCCGGGCATCGTGGACCGCAAGAGCGTGCACGAGCCCATGCAGACGGGTCTCAAGGCCATCGACAGCCTGATCCCCATCGGCCGCGGCCAGCGCGAGCTCATCANNACCGCCAGACCGGCAAGACCGCCGTGGCCGTGGACACCATCATCAACCAGCGCGACACCGGCGTGATCTGCATCTACGTCGCCATCGGCCAGAAGCGCTCCACCATCGCCCAGGTGGTGAAGACCCTGGAAGAGTACGACGCCATGAAGCACACCATCGTGGTGGCCGCTTCCGCCTCCGAAGCCGCCCCGCTGCTCTTCCTGGCCCCCATGACCGGCGCGGCCCTCGGCGAGTACTTCATGTGGCACGGCAAGGACGGGAAGCCCGCGGGCAAGGACAACCCCGGTGGCCACGTCCTCTGCATCTACGAC
Organism: Holophagaceae bacterium; assembly: GCA_003538615.1. Classification (GTDB taxonomy): domain Bacteria; phylum Acidobacteriota; class Holophagae; order Holophagales; family Holophagaceae; genus Geothrix. The sequence goes on from DPRT01000164.1 coordinate 3,070, forward strand.
GATCTGTCCAAGCAGGCCGCGGCCTACCGTGAAATCTCCCTGCTGGTGCGCCGTCCTCCCGGACGCGAAGCCTACCCCGGCGACGTGTTCTACCTCCACTCCCGCCTGCTGGANNGCCTACATTCCCACCAACGTCATCTCCATCACTGACGGCCAGATCTTCCTCGAGAGCGACCTCTTCAATGCGGGCGTCCGCCCTGCCGTGAACGTGGGCATCTCCGTGAGCCGCGTGGGCGGTTCCGCCCAGGTGAAGGCCATGAAGTCCGTGGCCGGCACCATCAAGCTGGACCTGGCCCAGTACCGCGAGCTGGCGGCCTTCGCCCAGTTCGGCTCCGATCTGGACAAGGCGACCCTGGCCCAGCTGAACCGCGGCCAGCGCCTGGTGGAAATCCTGAAGCAGGGCCAGTACCAGCCCATGCCGGTGGAGAAGCAGGTGGTCATCATCTGGGCCGCCACCAACGGCTACGCCGATGACCTGCCGGTGGCCCAGGTGCGCCGCTTCGAGGCCGAGCTCATGGCCTACCTCGATGTGAACGCCCCCGAGGTGCTCCGCGGTATCCGCGACACCAAGGTGCTCAGCGACGACGCCAAGGCCCAGCTCAAGGCCCAGGTGGCGGCCTTCAAGGAGACCTTCCAGGCCTCCCTGAACCCGGCCGCGGGAGCCTAGTCCGATGGCCAGTCTCCAGGACATTCGCCGCCGCATCCGGTCGGTGAAGAACACCCAGCAGGTCACCAAGGCCATGAAGATGATCTCCGCGGTCAAGCTGCGGAAATCTCAGGAGCGCCTGGTGGCCCTGCGCCCCTACGCCGGGAAGATGATGGAAGTCGTCCGCCGGGTCGTGGGCCGCATCAAGGGTGATTCCGAGATCCAGCCGGGCCCCGCCGCCCAGGCCTTCCTGGCCCCCCGCGAAGAAAAGCGCATCCGTGTGGTCTTCGTGGCTTCGGACAAGGGCCTCTGCGGCGGTTTCAACGCCAACGTCATCAAGGCGGCCAACGCCTTCGTGGCCGAGTGCCCGGCCGAGATCGTCCACCTGGACGTGGTGGGCAAGCGCGCCGCCGAGTGGGCCCGCAAGCGCCAGCTGCCGGTGGCCGGGGAGTACCTTGGCATTCCCCTCACCGGCTTCCAGCGGGTGGTGACGGAGATCTCCGAAAGCGCCGCGGCCCAGTACCACGCAGGCGAGATCGATGCGCTCTACGTGGTCTACAACTACTTCAACAGCCCCGTGGCCCAGACGCCCACGGTGTTCCGGGTATTCCCCATGGAGCTGGACCGGCGCAATGAAGGCCGAGAGGCCGTCGAGGTGTCCCACCTGCTCGAACCCGATCCCAACGCGGTGCTGGAGACGCTGCTGCCCCGCTTCGTGGAGACGGAGCTGCTGCGCAACCTCCTGGAGAGCAGCGCCTCCGAGCACGGCGCCCGCATGGCGGCCATGGACAAGGCCAGCAACAACGCCGGCGAGATGATCGGCAAGCTGACCCTCACCATGAACAAGATCCGCCAGGCCAGCATCACCAACCAGATCATCGAGATTGTCAGCGGCGCCAACGCCTGATCCTTCGCTCCTTCCTTTGCTGAGGTTTCCCATGTCAACCAACCTTCAAGGCCGCGTGATCGCCATCGTCGGTCCCGCCGTGGACGTCGAATTCGGCAGCCATCTGCCTTCGATCATGAACGCCCTGCTGACGGACATCGCCGGTGTCTCCGTGACGCTGGAAGTGCAGCAGCACCTCGGCGAGAACCGCGTCCGGTGCGTGTCCATGCAGCCCACCGAGGGCATGGTCCGCGGCCAGATCGTGACCGACACGGGCAAGCCCATCAACGTGCCCGTGGGCCCCGAGACCCTGGGCCGCATCATCAACGTGGTGGGCGATCCCGTGGACGAGCGCGGCCCCATCGGCCACAAGATGACGCTGCCCATCCACCGCGAGGCCCCCAAGTACGAGGATCTGAACACCTCTTCCGAGATGTTCGAGACGGGCATCAAGGTCATCGACCTGTTGGAACCCTACGCGAAGGGCGGCAAGACGGGCCTCTTCGGCGGCGCCGGCGTGGGCAAGACGGTCATCGTCCAGGAGCTCATCCGCAACATCGCCGCCGAGCACGGCGGCCTCTCCGTCTTCTGCGGCGTGGGC
>DPRT01000195.1:0-2712 GCA_003538615.1 Holophagaceae bacterium
ACTGCGCAGGACATTCAGACTAACAGGGGAGTGCCGAAGCGCAAGCGGAAATTTTCAGTGAGGGGCGCGCCAACGCTGGGTCCCACGTGAAAATCCCTGCCAATTCCTAGGAAATCCCCAATTTCGCGAGCGTCCGCCGCTTGCCGGATTCCACCGCAGGCTGGTCGAAGGGGTCCACTTCGAGTGCCATCCCGCTGAGCCCCACCACCAGTTGCCAGGCCATGAGGAAGGCGCCCAGGGAGGCTTCATCCAGGGCATCCAGGTGCCACTGCACCACCGAGATGCCAGCCCCCTCCAGCGCCTCGCGGGTCCCCTCCGCCTGCGCCCTCAGGATGTCTTCGCCGCCCCAGCGTCCCAGCCCCGGAAACGGGCACTGGGACGGCGGATCCGAAGGTTCGGCCGCGTGGTCGTGGCCCACCGTCACCAGCACCACGCCCACGTTGCGCGGGCCGTCGAGCCATCGCTGCAACTGCGCGTGCTGATCCTGCGGACCGACGGCCCGGATGGGCGTGAGGCCGCGCCGGCTGCCGTCCTTCGCCTGCTTGCCCAGGCTTTCCGCCACCAGCTGCACCCACCAGGCCCCCACGGTCTCCAGGCGCGTGGCGTAGGGCAGCAGCACCCACTGGTCCGTGCCGCGGAGGAATCCCCCCTGGAACGCACGCACCATGCCCCATACCCGTGTCCCCCAGGGACCGCACCCCTGCTCGGTTTGCGCCACCACATCACGGGCGCCCGCGAGGAATTTCGCCGAATCCAGCCCCGCCCAGCGGAGGGGGAGTGCACCGATGGCCGTGAAAGCCGAGTAGCGGCCTCCCACCTGTTCCGGAATGGGCAGGAGCGTCCACCCCTCGGCCCGCGCAAGCTGCGCCAGCGGGTTCTCATCATCCTGCGTGATCACCACGGGAGCCTGCCGCCAGCGCCCCCAACCACTCTGGGCGCGCAGCCGCCCGATCCAGGTCCAAAGCTCCAGCGTGCGGCCGCTCTTGGAGGCGAACACCAGCTGATCCTCGGGCTCCAGGCGCAGGCCGTTGCATTCTGGCGAAGCCAGCGGCTGCCAGCGGTGCCGCAGCGAGGCCCCGGCCAGGGCGTGGATCAAGGCGTCTGCCGGCAGGAGGGAACCGCCGATGCCGCACCAGAGCAGCCTCCCCGGAGCCAACGCCGCGGGCAGCGCCACCTCCTCGGCGAAGCGCCATCCGGCCATCGGGTGCCCCGTCATCCGCCGCCACAAGTCCTGCGAATCCATCCTGACCTCATCTTGTTTCAGCCATCTTAGGCCATCATGAGCCGTGGAGCCGCCATGAAGACCCTCCGAAAAGCCGTCATCCCCGTCGCTGGCCTGGGCACCCGGTTCCTCCCCGCCACCAAGGCGCAGCCCAAGGAGATGCTGCCCCTCGTGGATACGCCCGTCATCCAGTACGTGGTGGAGGAAGCCATCCGCGCTGGCGTGGAAAGCATCGTGCTGGTCACGGGCCGCGGGAAAGCGGCCATCGAGAACCACTTCGACGTGGCCTATGAACTGGAGGACACCCTGAGGCGGCGCGGGAAGCAGGAAGACCTGGATCTGGTGCGGGGCATCACCCATCTGGCCCAGTTCGCCTACGTGCGCCAAGGTGAACCACTCGGCCTCGGCCACGCGGTGCTCTGCGCCCGCCACGCCATGGGCGACGAGCCCTTCGCCCTGCTGCTGGGGGACGATGTCTTCGATGAGCGGGATTCGGCGCTCGACGCCCTCATCGCCGCCTACCACGCCACGGGCAAGTCCGTGGTCGGCGTCCAGGAAGTGCCTTTGGAGCATGTTTCACGGTATGGAATCGTGAACGCGCCCGCCGGAGGCGAATCGGTTTGGAATGTGACAGCCATTGTCGAAAAACCCGCGCCCCCCGTTGCGCCAAGCCGCTGGGCCGTGGTGGGCCGCTACGTCCTGGAACCCCGCGTCTTCGACCACCTCGCTGCCCTGGAACCTGGTGTGGGCGGGGAATACCAGCTCACGGACGCCCTGGCCATCCTTGCGCGGGAGGGGCACCTCGTCGCCGCTCCCATTCCCGCCAAGCGCTTCGATACCGGCAACAAGCTGGACTACCTCAAGGCCAACGTGGAGTTCGCCCTCAAGCGTGAGGATCTCCGCAGCGAGTTCGCAGCCTACCTGAAGGATCTGGCGCGCGGACTCTAGCGCCGCAGCCGCAAGGCATTCAGCACCACCGTGAGTGAGCTCAGCCCCATGGCCACTCCGGCCAGCATGGGTCCGCCGAACCGCTCCAGCTGGCCGAAGGCCGCCAGTGGCACCAGCACCAGGTTGTAGCCGAAGGCCCAGCCCAGATTCTGGCGGATCACACGATGGGTCCGAAGGGCCAGGCGGCGGGCGGCGAGGATGGGTTCCAGGCCAGGACGCAGCAGCACCAGCGGCGCTGCGGCCATGGCGGCTCCCGTGCCCTGCTCCCCGGCACCGGAACCCATGGCGATGCCGCAATCCGCCTGGGCCAATGCGGGCGCATCGTTGACGCCATCCCCCACGAAGCCCACCACGGCGCCCTGGGCCTGAAGGTCCCGGATGCGGTTGAGCTTCTCCTCCGGGCGCAGCCCCGCGGAGATGGACTCGATCCCCACCGCCGCCGCCATCCGGGCCGCGGGTTCCGCACGGTCACCCGTGAACAGGTGGAGCCGCAGGCCCTGGCGGCGCAGCTGCCCGGCCACCGACGCGCTTTCCGCCCGCAG
>DPRT01000195.1:2799-6458 GCA_003538615.1 Holophagaceae bacterium
CCTTCCGTAAGGGTCCCGGTCTTGTCGAAGGCGAGGTCCGTGGCCTGGCCCAGGGCCTCCAAGGCGGCCGCGTCGCGCACCAGCACCCCCTTCCGCGCCGCGGCTCCCAGCCCCACCATCACGGCCACGGGCGTGGCGAGGCCCAGGGCACAGGGACAGGCAATCACGAGCAACGTCACGGCCGGGCGCCAGGCCGAGGCAAGGGAGCCCGTGGCGATCCACCAGCCCGCCAGGGTGAGGACCGCCAAGCCCAGGATGGCCGGTACGAATACGGCGCTGATGCGGTCCGCCAGATCCTGGGCGGGCGCCTTGGAGCCCTGGGCCTGGGCCACCAGCTGGGCCATGCGGGCCAGCTGGGTCTGGGCCCCCACGGCCTGGACCTCCAGCTCCAACATGGAGCCATGCACCACGGTGCCCGCCACCAGACCATCACCAGGGCCCTTGGGCACGGGCAGCGGCTCGCCCGTGAGCATGGATTCGTCCACTTCCGCCTGCCCCACGGTCACGCGGCCATCCGCAGGCACGGCGTGGCCCGGCAGCACGCGGACATGATCGCCGGGCTGCAGATCCGCCACGGGAACCTCCGCCACGGAACCGTCTGCATCCAGCCGCAGGGCCGTGGGGGGCGCCAGGGCCAGGAGTTCCCTGAGCGCATCCGTGGCCCTGGACTTGGCGCGGCTTTCCAGGTACTTGCCCGTGAGCAGGAAGGCCACCAGCGCGGCGGCTGTTTCGAAGCTGAGGTGGTGGGCGCCACCCAGCCATTCCACCACCGCAAAGATCCAGGCCACACCCGACCCCAGGGCGATGAGGGTGTCCATGGAGGCCTGGCCATGCCGGGCCTGGCGGCCCGCCCGCAGGAAGAAACCCCAGCCGGTCCAGAACACTACCGGCGCTGACAGCGCGGCCTGGAGCCATCCGGGCAGGTGGAGGCCCAGGCCCGGGACCATGGCCAGCAGCATGGGTGCCGTCAAGACGAGGGCCACGATCATCCGGGTGCGCGCGGGAGCCGGATCATCCTCGGCCCCGGCGACGGTGGCATCCGGCGCAGGCCGCTCCAGGCCGTAGCCCGCCTCCTCCACCTGGGCGGCGAGGGCCTCGAAGGAAACCTCGCCTTCCACCATGGCCGTGGCCGTGGCCAGGTTCACCGCAGCGGACCGCACGCCGGCCGTCCCTGCCAGCGCCTTTTCCACATGGCGCACACAGGAGGCGCAGGTCATGCCGGTGACGGTGTAGGTTTCGGCGCTCACGGGAACCTCCGGAGCCGGCTAGGCCAGTCCCACCAGCTGATAGCCTGCCGCCGCCACCTGGGCCGAGAGCGCCTCGAAGCTGGCCTCTCCATTCACGGTCGCCGTTCCCCGGGCCGCGTCCACCGCCACATCCGTGACGCCAGGGGTCGCGCGGATCGCCTTGTCGACGTGGCGGGCGCAGCCCCCGCAGGTCATGCCGCTCACACGGTAGGTCTGGGTGTTCATGGGATCTCCTCGGGTTCAGGCCCGCTGGGGCAGGCGCTCGGCTTCCGCCAGCAGGGTTTCCATCAGGTTGCAGCCCAGGGCGCTGCTCTGGCCATCGGGCGTCCCCAGCGTGATCCGGAGGATCTCCACCAGCAGCTGGATCTCCGCCAGCCGCCCTTCGAGGACGCGGAGCTTGCCGCCCAGGGCGTCCCGCACATGGGCGCAGGGGGCGCTGTCCTGGCGCAGGGCCCGCAGCAGCTCCTGCACCTCATCCAGGGTGAACCCCGCGGCCTGGGAGGCCTTCAGGACGCGCACCCACTGGATGGCCTCCATGGGAAAGAGGCGGTAGCCCTTGGGGGATCGGGGCAGCTCCCCGAACACCCCCGCATCCGCGTAGAANNGTGGGATAGAAGTCTAGGACAGCCGACATGGGGACCTCCCGAGGGCGAACGGTCCCAGATTAAGCCTCCAGTTACATGGAGGCTCAAGGATAAAATCACAAAAAACTATATGCCCCGACGGTTGTGAATTTGCAGGTGCAGAAGCGTCACGGCCGCCGGGGTGATGCCGGGGATCCGGCTGGCCTGTCCCAGGGTCTCGGGACGGTGCAAGGCGAATTTTTCCAATACTTCCCTGGAAAGTCCATGGAGATGCTCGATGCGGAAATCCGCGGGGATCCGCACATGGTCCCAGGCCCGGTGGCCCTCCAGGAGGCGGGCCTCCCGTTCACGGTAGGGGGCGTAGCGCAGGTCGAAAAGCAGCAGGTCCCGTTCCCAAACGGGATTCCACCCGGCCTGGGGCGTGGCCCACCCCTCCAGCTGGGCCAGGCAGGCATCGGTTTCCGCGGGTCCCATGTGCTGGCGGCGCAACAGGTCGGACAGGCTCAGGCCCGCATCCAGCCGGAGGCCAACGGCGGCGGCGATGGGGCCGAAGGCGCTGGTCTGGGTGGCCCAGGCGGCCTCGCACTGGGTCCGCAACCGCTCGCGCCGCTCGATCTTGGCCTCCACCATGGCCATCTCTCCGGCGCTCAGGGCCCCCAGCTCCCGGGCCATCCCCAGAAGCCGGGCGTCCGCCACATCGCAGGCCAGGCCCAGCCGGTGCTCAGCCCGGGCCGTGAGCATGCGGTAGGGTTCGTCCGTGCCCTTGGAGACGAGGTCATCCACCATGACGCCCAGGTAGGCCTGGTCCCGGCCGAGGACGATGGGCGACTGCTCCCGCAGCCACCGCACGGCGTTGACGCCCGCCAGCAGGCCNNAGGTCCTGGCGCAGCTGGAGGGGATCGAAGCTGTCGTACTCGATGGCGTAGCCGGGCCTCAGGATCTCGGCGGCCTGGAAGCCCGGGAGGCTCCGCACCATGCGCAGCTGCACCTCCGGCGGCATGGAGGTGGACAGGCCCGCCAGGTAGATCTCCTCGGTCTCCAGGCTTTCCGGTTCCACGAAGATCTGGTGCCGGCCCTTGTCCGGGAACTTCACGAACTTGTCCTCGATGGAGGGGCAGTAGCGGGGTCCGATGCCTTCGATGTGGCCGCCGTAGAGGCTCGACTTCGCCAGGTTCTCCCGCACGATGGTCTCGGTTTCCGCCGTGGTGTGGACGATGTGGCAGGGCACCTGGGGCTGGGGGATTCCAGCGCTGAAGAAGCTGAAGGGGCGGGGCGGGTCATCGCCGGGCTGGACCTCCAGGCGGCTGAAATCGATGGAGCCCCGAGCCAGCCGGGGGCTCGTCCCGGTCTTGAGGCGGCGATGGCGGAGGCCCAGGCTCCGCAGCTGCTCCGCCAGGTGGGTGCTGGCGGGCTCTCCGGCCCGGCCCGCCTCCAGGCGCCGCTCGCCGATGAGGATGCGGCCGTTGAGGAAGGTGCCGCTGGTGATGACCACCGCATCGCAGGGCAGCACGGAGCCGTCCAGCAGCTCCACCCCCCGCAGGCCCCGGGTGCCCTCCCGCCACAGGATGGCCGCCGCGGTCCCCTGGCGGAGGCTCANNCGGCTTTCGTTGAGGATGCGGAAGTGGATGCCCGTGGCGTCGATGAGGCGGCCCATGGCGCCCCCCAGGGCGTCGACCTCCCGGACCATGTGACCCTTGCCCACGCCGCCGATGCTGGGATTGCAGCTCATCTGGCCGATCTGATCCAGGTTCATGGTGAGCAGGGTCGTGGCCAGGCCCATGCGGGCGGAGATGTGCGCAGCCTCGATTCCGGCATGCCCACCGCCGAT
>DPRT01000121.1 GCA_003538615.1 Holophagaceae bacterium
TGTACGACATCAGGATGGTGTCCTTGATGGACCATATGGAGCCGTTCAGGTAGAGGATGTTGGCCCCGCCATCAGTCTTGCAGTAGTTGGCCTGCACGGCCCCTGATGTGGGGTCGGCCTTCTGGAAATCCGGGTTGTTGAAGACCCACAGGGACCCGCCGCCGTAGTCCAGGCGGGTGGCCTGGCCGGTGGTCGTGAGCAGGGCGGGCGACAGGGGGATCTGGGCGCTGGCAGCCGGGTTGAACTTGACGATCAGGTGCTCGGCCGGCGGCGCGGGCGGCGTGTAGTAGGTCCGGTCCAGGGCCACGTAGAGGTTCGTCCCGTCGCTGGCCAGGCCCTGCAGGATGGTCACTTCGCCCGCGACTCCCGCGGAGACCGGCACCGGGGTCTCCGCGAGGCCGGTGACCAGGTTGACCCGGAAGACCCCCTGCGGGAAGGAGCCGCCCGGGCCGATGTAGGTGCCGGACGCCCAGAGCGCGCCCTGGTGCCAGGTGATATCCGCGATGAACTGGATGCCGTTCGCCGGGCTGCCTGGCGACATCGCCACCAGGGGGATGTTCGTGGTGCTGAGGATCTGGCCGTTCGCAGGATCGATCCTGAACAGCGTCCCATAGGTGGAGGTGAATTCCGCCTGGGTCCACAGATAGACGGAGGCCCCGTCCGTGGCCAGGGCCTTGAATCCCGTGGCGCCCACCACGGCCCCGAGGCTGAACTGCTTGGCCAGGGTGATGGTGTTGCAGTCGCTGGTGATGAAGGTCCAGGTGAAGGGGCTGGCGAGGCTGTTCCCAGCGAGATCCTTGATGCCGGTGGATAGCGTAGCCGTGTAGGTCAGCTTGTTGCCCAGCTTGGCCGCTGGCGTGAAGGTGGCCGAAGTGCCGAGGAAGGACACGGTCCCGGGCGTGGCCGCCGTTCCCTGGAGCACCGTGAAGGNNTTGACCGGCACGGCGATGGCGTTGTGGGACGGGTTGGTGGCCACGACCACCGGTTTGGTGGTGTCGCCGGGCGTGGTGCCCGTGCCTCCAGAGGAGGAGCCGCCCCCGCCACCGCAGGAAGGCAGCAGCAGTCCTGCAATCAGGAAAAGGAGGGGAGTCCATTTGCTGGTCACGGTCCACCTGTTTTTGATGATGATTGGGTTAATTATACACCAGCAGGAATGGCCAAGCTTTTTTTAAGGTCAGGTGACCAGAGAACCCGGCGCGCGACTCACGGCTACCATTCCTGCATGAGCCACGACGATCCTCCCCGCCAGCGCCGGGTCCGCTACAAGGGCACGCACCCGCGGCGTTTCGAAGAGAAGTACAAGGAGCTGTCGCCGGAGCAGCATGCGGCGGAGCAAGCGAAGGTGATGGCCCGAGGGCATACCCCCGCTGGAACCCACCGCTCGATCATGGTGGACGAGATTCTGGCGGTCCTCGCGCCCAGGCCCGGCGAAGTGGCCCTGGATGCCACCCTGGGCTACGGTGGCCACACCCGGGAGCTCCTGCCCCGGCTGCTGCCCGGCGGCCGGCTCTATGGCGTGGATGTGGATCCCCTGGAGCTGCCGCGCACGGAGGCCAGGCTGCGCGGCCATGGCTTCGGCGAAGACGTGTTCCTGGCGCGCCGCATGAACTTCGCAGGCCTGCCGCGCCTGAAGGCGGAAGCCGGCGGCTTCGACGTGGTGCTCGCCGANNCTGGACGAGCAGGCCCTGGCGGAGCTGCTGGTGGAGAATTCGGACGAGCCCCACGCGGTGGCCATCGCGAGACACGTTCACGGCCAAGGGATTCACACCACCCGCGACCTCGCGGAGCGCATACGATCGGCGCTGCGTGCCGAGCGGCTGGATGACGATGACGTGAAACGAGCCCTGCAGCGGACCTTCCAGGCCCTGCGCATCGCCGTCAACGACGAATTCACCGTGCTGGACCAGTTCCTGGCCCTGCTGCCCGGTTGCCTGAATCCGGGGGGCCGCGTGGCCATCCTCACCTTCCATTCCGGCGAGGACCGCCGGGTGAAGAAGGCCTTCCAGCAGGGCCTGCGCGACGGGACCTACGCCGACGTGGCCCCGGAGCCCCTCCGCGCCTCCCCGGAGGAACGCCGCGCCAATCCCCGCTCCACCAGCGCTAAGCTCAGGTGGGCGTTGAGGGGCGCCTGACCTTCAGCGTTCCGCCCCCGCCAGCCGCCCCAGTTCCAGCGCAAAGCGCACCTGCTGCATGAGCCCCTCCAGGTTCCAGGCCCATCGCGCAGCTGGGTCTCCAGATACCGCACGGCCAGTTCCCCGCCCCGCTGTCCCGTGCCGCGAGCGGAACAGATGAACAGGGCGCACGGGAGGCGCCGGGCACGGAGACCTCCGTGCTCCCTCTGGGGCCTCGGTCCCTCCGTGGTGGATCTCTATCTTTGAATGCAACTCGGACTCAACTGACCGCAAGCTTCCCACGTAAGCTGCCTGGACCCCTCAGGAACCCGGAGAGCCGTATGCGCCTGCTTCCCCTCTTTTCCACCGCCCTGATCGCGGCGGCCTCCGTCGGCGCCGCGGCGCAGATCGATGCGCGCCTGATGCGCTATCCGGATGTCTCGGCCACCCAGATCGTCTTCACCTATGCCAACGACCTCTGGATCATGCCCAAGGCCGGAGGCGTGGCCCAGCGGCTGTCCACGCCCAGGGGCGAGGAGTCCTTCGCCCGCTTCTCCCCGGACGGCAGGACCTTGGCCTTCACCGGGTTCTACGACGGCAACCCCGATCTCTACACGTTGCCCGTGGCGGGGGGCGTCCCCGCCCGGGTCACCCATCACCCCATGGGGGACCGGATGGTGGACTGGACTCCTGATGGAAAGGCCCTGCTCTTCGCCTCGGGCATGGAGTCCGGCAAGGACCGCTTCAACAAGCTCTTCCGCGTGCCCATGGGCGGCGGCCTGCCCCAGGCCCTGCCCCTGCCCTATGCCGAATTCGGCGCCCTGTCGGCGGACGGTAAGATCCTCGCCTATCAGCCGGTTTCCACAGACTTCCGCACCTGGAAGCGCTACCGCGGCGGCATGGCCTCGGAGATCTGGTTCTACGATCTGGAGAAGAAGACCGCCAGCCGCCTGCCCAGCGAGGGCGGATCCAACGATTCCCAGCCCATGTGGCACGGCGGGAAGCTCTACTTCCTGTCCGATCGCGACGGCGTGAAGCGGGGGAACATCTGGTCCTACGACCTGGCCACCAAGGCCTTCAAGCAGATCACCTTCTTCAAGGACTACGACGCCCACTTCCCGGCCGCCGGTCCGTCCGACATCGTCCTCGAAGCCGGCGGGCGGCTGTACCGCATCGAACTGCCCTCCGAAAAGCTCGTGGAGGTGAAGGCCGAAGTCGTCACCGACCAGGCCACCCTGAAGCCCCGGGAGGAGAACGCCAGCCGCCTCATCAAGCATCCCGCCCTGTCCCACCAGGCCAAGCGGGCCGTCTTCGAGGCCCGCGGCGAGATCTTCTCGGTGCCGGCGGAAAAGGGCTACGTCCTGAACCTCACCCGCACTCCCGGCGCCGCGGAGCGCCATCCGGCCCTCTCCCCGGACGGCAAGCAGGTGGCCTATTTCAGCGACCGCAGCGGCGAGTATGAACTCTGCGTGCGGGCCGCCGACGGCTCCGGCGAAGAGCGCCAGGTCACCCGCATGGGCCCCGGCTTCCGGTACCGCATCACCTGGTCTCCGGACGGCAAGCGGGTGGCCTTCGCGGACCAGGCCATGCGCATCAACCTCTGCGACCTCGACACGGGCAAGGTGCAGCCCATTGACAAGGGGCTCTATCTGTTCGAAGGGCCCCTGGAGGAATTCCGGGGCAGCTGGTCCCCGGACAGCCGCTGGTTCGCCTATCCCCGCGACACGGGCAACCGCAACAGCGTGGTGGCCATCTACGACACCAGGACCGGCCAGCGGCACGACGTGACCTCGCCCTTCTACAACGCCGGCGATCCGGCCTTCGATCCCGAGGGGAACCTCCTCTTCCTCTCCACAGGCCAGCAGTTCACACCCACCTACAGCGATCTGGACGGCACCTGGGTCTATGCGGCCACCACCCGTCTCGCCGCCATTCCCCTCCGCAAGGATGTGGCCTCCCCCCTGGCTCCCCGCAACGATGCCGAGACCGCACCGGACGAGAAGAAGGAGGCCGNNACCAAGCCGGTGGAGATCGACTTCGAGGGCCTGGAATCCCGCATGGTGCTGCTGGCTCCGCAGGCCGGCTACTACGCCGACCTGGCCGCCCTGAAGGGCAAGCTGGTCTACCGCCGCGCCGCCCAGCTGAATGCCATGGGCGAGACCAAGGGCACCCTCTACACCTATGACCTGGAAGCGCGCGAGGAGAAGGTCGTGCTGGCGGACGTGGACGGCGCCCTCCCCAGCGGAGACGGCAAGAAGGTCCTCGTGAACCGGAAACAGGACTATGCCGTGCTCGACCTCAAGCCCGACCAGAAGTTCGACAAGAAGCTGCCCACCGGCGAGCTCCGGATGACGGTCGATCCCCGCGCCGAATGGCAGCAGATCTTCAACGATGCCTGGCGGCTCGAGCGCGACATGTTCTACGACCCCGGCATGCACGGCGTGGACTGGAAGGGCATGAGGACCCGCTACGGCAAGCTGCTCAAGGACTGCGTGACCCGCGAGGATGTGAACTTCGTCCTCGGAGAGCTCATCGGCGAATTGAACGCCTCCCACGCCTATCGCGGCGGGGGGGACCAGGAGATGCCTGCCCGCCTGGGCGTGGGCCTTCTGGGCGCAGACTTCGCGTTGGAGAACGGCGCCTTCCGCATCAAGACCATCCTCCGCGGCGCGGCCTGGGATGCTCAGACCCGGAGCCCCCTGGCCCAGCCCGGCCTCAAGGTGGCGGAGGGCGACTACCTCCTGGCCGTGAACCGCAGTCCCCTCGACATCCGCAAGGACCCCTGGGCCGCCTTCCAGGGCCTGGCCGGCAAGACCGTGCTGCTGACCGTCAACGACAAGCCTTCGATGGATGGGGCCCGCGATGTGCTCGTGGAGACTCTCGCCACCGACTACCCGCTGCGCTACTGGGCCTGGATCGAGGCCAAGCGGAAGTATGTGGAGAAGGCCACCAATGGCCGCCTCGGCTACATCTACGTGCCGGATACCGGCATCGGCGGGCAGAACGACCTGGTCCGCCAGTTCCGCGGCCAGTGGGACAAGGCGGGCCTGATCATCGACGAGCGCTTCAACAGCGGCGGCCAGATCCCCGACCGCTTCATCGAGATGCTCGGGCGGAAGACGATCAACCACTGGGGCGTGCGCGACGGCCAGGACTGGCAGTGGCCGGCCGTGGCCCACAACGGACCCAAGGCCATGCTCATCAACGGCTGGAGCGGTTCCGGCGGCGACCTCTTCCCCCACTACTTCAAGAAGGCCGGCCTCGGCCCCCTCATCGGCCGGCGCACCTGGGGCGGACTCATCGGCATCAGCGGGTCCCCCGCCCTCATCGACGGCGGCAATGTGACCGTGCCCACCTTCGGGATCTACTCGAAGGAGGGCCAGTGGGTCGTCGAGGGCTACGGCGTGGATCCCGACATCGAAGTGATGGACGATCCGGCCCTGCTGGCCCAGGGCCGGGATCCCCAGCTGGACCGGGCGATCCAGGAAGTGGAAGCGGCACTCAAGAAGAACCCGCCCATGACCACGCCCAAGCCCGCCTACCCCAACCGCGCCAACTAGCCTCCTTCTCTGGCTGCGCCCCGCCCACGCGGGGCGCAGCGTTGAAGGAAACAGCCGCGGCGGGCGGGCCCCCCGCGGTCAGCGCCCGGTACTGCCGTAGCCGCCGCCGCCCCGCCCGGTGTCGCCCAGGGCTTCGACGCTGGATTCGGGGGTCCAGGTCCAGCTCTCCACCGGCGCCACCAGCAGCTGGGCGATGCGCTCACCGCGGCGCAGGTCGAAGGGGGCCTCGCCGTGATTGACGAGGAGGACCTGCACCTCGCCGCGGTAGTCGGCATCGATGGTTCCGGGCGCGTTCAGCACCGTGAGGCCGTGCTTCAGGGCCAGGCCCGAGCGGGGCCGCACCTGCCCTTCGAAGCCCTGGGGAATGGCCATCACCAGCCCCGTGGGCACAAGCCGCCGCTGGCCCGGTGCGATCAGCCACGTCTCGCCTTCGGGCACCGCCGCCCGCAGGTCCATGCCCGCCGCGTGGGCCGTGGCCGCCGCGGGCAGGTCGAGGCCGAGGCCGTGGGGGAGCTGGTGGACCGGGATGCGCATCTGAAAAGATTCAACGCAAAGACGCGAAGGCGCAAAGGGTTAAATGAGGCCGTTCACAACCCGTCTAATTCCGTCCTTCATGTGGCGCTGGCCGAAGTTCAGGAGCAGGCCGAGCCTCAAATTCCTGACACGAAGGTAAGTGAGTAGTTGCGCCTCGAACACCGGCGCAATCTCGCTCACGGCCTTGCACTCCACGATGACCAGACTCTCAATCAACAGATTGAGCCTCAAGGAGGTTCCCAAATCCACGCCCTTGTAGCGGATCGGGCATGGCGTTTGGCGTTCGATTTTCAAGCCACGCTGCTTCAATTCCCAACACAAAGCTTCCTCATACACGACTTCAAGAAGGCCTGGACCGCCGAGTGTCCGATGCCCTCGATGGCCGCATCGATAATTCGATATGACAGGTCGTTTTCCTCAATGCCCATCCATCACCTTCGCGTCTTCGCGCCTTTGCGTTGAAGCTTCCTTCACCAGCTGCCCGCAGGCCCCCTGCACGTCGCGGCCCCGGCTGCGACGGACGGTGACGAAGCAGCCCCGGGCCTTGAGCCACTCGGCGAACTGCTGCACTCGGTCCTCGCCGGGCTCACGGAAGGCGCTGGCGGCGTGCTCGTTCATGGGAATGAGGTTCAGGTTGTGGCCGCGCCGCAGGTCGCCCAGCCAGTCCGCCAGGCGCTCCGCATCGGCCTCGGTGTCGTTCTCCCCCGCGATGAGCACGTATTCGAAGCAGAACTTCTCGCCGCGCCTGGGGCCCCAATCGTCCAGAGCCTTCCGCAGCCGCGCCAGGTTC
Source organism: Holophagaceae bacterium (assembly GCA_003538615.1). Classification (GTDB taxonomy): domain Bacteria; phylum Acidobacteriota; class Holophagae; order Holophagales; family Holophagaceae; genus Geothrix. The sequence continues at coordinate 6,996 of DPRT01000121.1, forward strand.
CACAAGCGGTTCACGGGCATGGTGCGGCTTCTCGCCTCGTCCGTGGTGGCGTTGAGGCTCAGCGCCAGCAGGGGCCGGGGCTCCAGCCTAGACAGCTTCTCGATGCCGCTCACCAGGCCCGAGGTGCTCACGGTGATGCGGCCCTTGCCCAGGCCCAGGCCCGCCGGGTGGCACATGAGGCGGAGGGCGCGGTGCAGGTGCTCCAGGTTGTGCAGGGGCTCGCCCATGCCCATGAACACCAGCGTCAGCTCGTGCCCGCGCTGCGGGCCCAGTTCGGCCATGAGGGCCAGCACCTGGCCCAGGATCTCGCCGGGCTGGAGGTTGCGCAGGATGCCCATGCTGCCGGTGGCGCAGAAGGTGCAGCCC
>DPRT01000104.1:0-2388 GCA_003538615.1 Holophagaceae bacterium
CCGGCATGCCGGGCCTTTGCTTTGGCGGAAAGCGCGGACTAGAAGGTGTAGCGCAGCGAAGCGCCCAGGATGGTGATGGAGGCCTTCATGGTGCCGCTGAGGCTGCCGCGGGTCGTGTTGTCCCCGGCGGCAGTGAGGTTGACCTTGCCGTCAGCCACGAAGATCTGGGTGAAGCCGACATCCACGGTGGTCTGCTTGGAATAGGCGTAGCTGGCGCCCAGGGACACCCACTTGCGGTCGTTGTCGGGGATGCGGGGGGTGCGGTGGGCATCGTCCACGGCACTCTGGTCGAAGGCCAGGCCGGCACGGAGGGTCCAGTCCTGGTTGACCTTCCAGGTGCCGCCCAGGGACGCGTAGGTGGTGTCGTTCCAGCTCTCGTCCGTGATGGAATCCGGCGCGCCGGTGTCGAACTTCACGCGCAGTTCCTTGAAGCGGGACCAGGTGCTGCGGGCCACTTCACCCTGGATGGAGAAGGTGGGGTTGACCTTGTAGTCGAAGCCCAGGGAGGCGGTGGCGGGAAGGGAGAGATCGGCCTCGCCTCCGCCATTGCGCAGGCCGGCCGCATTCAGGGCCGCCAGGTCCGTGGCAGGCATGGCCGTGGGGAATTCGAAGGCGGCATCGCCCTCGAGGGTCATGGTCATGGCGCCGTGGTAGGCCAGGCCGAGGCGGAAGGCATCGGTGGGTTCGTAGATCAGACCCACCTTGTAGCCGTAGCCCCAGCCGTCGCCCTTGAGGCCGGCCTTGCCGTCCCAGGCGCCGGGAATGGCGTAGCCGGGCGTGCCGAAGGTGGCGTTGGGAGCGCCCATGGCCACGTTGGCTACGGGGCTGTTCTGACCGGGGCCGGGCGTCGTCGTGGGCATGCCGGCGGCGGCGAGCGCGCTCCCCACCTTCAGCGCGAGGGCCGTGCCGTAGTCCACACCGTTGGTGAGTTCCGCATCGGCCTTGCGGATGATGAAGGCGGCGCCGAAGGAGAACTGCTTGTTCACGCGGTAGGCCACGCTCGGCGTGATGTCGATGGTCTTCAGCTCGGACTTGAGGCCGTGGTAGCGGCCGATCCAGTTGCCGTCGTATTCGGTGGTGAGGCCGAAGGGCACGTTCAGGGAGAGACCGAACTTCAGGTTCTCGCTCGCGCTGTACATGATGTTGAATTCGGGCAGCACCGCCGGAACCGCGGCGTTGCCGTGGGTGGAGGAGCCGGAGACGGGGCTCAGGGGCGCGAGCGTCACAGGGGCGACGTTGAAACCGAGGGCGGTGAGCGCGGGCGTGCGGGAGGCCGCGCCGTCCGAGAACTTGGCGCTGATGCCGATGTAGGTGCCCCCGAAGGAGAACTGGGTGCCGCTGTACTGGGTCATCACCGCGGGGTTGAAGAAGAGGGCGCTGATGTCGCCGCTTCCCGCGCTGACACCCGCAAAGGCATTGCCCTGGGAAAGGGGGCTCTGCTCGCGGAGCTGGAAGCCGGAGGCCTGGGCCATGGGGGCGAAGGCGCCGGCGGCGATGAGGGTCAGTGCCGTGAGGGTCAGGCGTGAACGATGGGTCATGGGCGCATGGCTCCTAATCCCGGAATCCCGGGGTGGTTGGCTGTTCCCAGCCGAGTTCGAAAGGGAAGATGGACCACCATACCAAATCGTCAGGCCCTTGCAACCGTTCCCGAGGTGGTCTGAGGGGTTTATCCATTCGCGATTCTTGGATCATGAATGAAGTGTCGGCGTGAGGATGTCTCTCAAGCTTTTTCCTTCCGCCAAGGCCTGCACCAGCGCCGAACCCACCACCGGCGTGGCGCCCAGAGCCCGGACGCCGGCAAGGCTCGCGGGGTCGGACAGCCCGAAGCCCACGGCCAGGGGCCGTGCCGTGAGGGCCTTCAGCCCGGCCACGCGATCCCGGACCGACCCGAGGTCCGTGTCCTGCCCCGTGCCCGTGACGCCGAGCCGGGCCACCACGTAGGCGAAACGTTGGGCGAAGCCCGCCGGAGGGCCGGGATCCGGCCGCTCGGCCAGCACCCGCCGGGCCCGGTCCAAGGTGGTGGTTGGTGCCAGCAGGGGCACCATGGGGTATCCCGCGGCCCGCAGATCCGCCTCGAACGCAGGTTCCTCCCCGAAGGGCAGATCCACCACCAGCAGGGCCCTCACGGGCGTGGCCGCCAGCAGCGCCTTCAGCTTCGGGGCGCCGATCTGGAGCAGCGGATTGAGGTAGGTGAAGAGGATGACTTCCGGGCTGTCGGTGACGCCGCCCAGGGCTTCCAGCACACGCAGGGGCGTGGCCCCCCGGGCGATGGCGCGGTGGGCCGCCGCCTGGAGCACGGGGCCGTCGGCGATGGGATCCGAATGGGGCAGCCCCAGTTCGAGGGCTTCGATGCCGAGGGATTTGGCCTCAGAGAGCAGGGCCGGCAGG
>DPRT01000104.1:2444-10722 GCA_003538615.1 Holophagaceae bacterium
AGCAGCCGGGCCCCGGCGAGGGCCTCGTCATCGGAAGCGCGCCGCACCTCCACCTGGCCATCCAGGGCGAGTCCCGCCAGCTCCGGCCCCAGGGCGGGGTAATCCAGCCCCGCGCTGATGCTGGCGGTCTCGGCGGTGTGGCCGTGCGCGTCCTGGAGCAGCAGGGTCTTGCACCCGTGCAGCACGCCCAGGCGGCCGCCATCGAGCCGCGCCGCGTGCTCGCCCAGGGCCGAGCCATGGCCTCCGGCTTCCACAGCCACGCGCCGCAGGCCGTCACCCAGGAAGGGCACCAGCAGGCCCAGGCCGTTGCTGCCGCCGCCCGCACAGGCCAGGACGACCTCCGGCAACAGGCCGGACTGCTCCAGGACCTGGGTCCGGGCCTCTTCGCCGATGACGGTCTGGAAGGTCCGCACCATGGTCGGGAAGGGGTGGGGGCCCAGGGCCGAACCCAGGATGTAGTGGGCCCTGTCGCAGCGGCCCGCCCAGGCGCGGAGGGCCTCGTTCACGGCCTCCTTGAGGGTGCCCTGCCCCGCTTCCACCGGCTCGACCTTCGCCCCGAAGAGGCGCATGCGCGCCACGTTCGGCGCCTGCCGGGCCATGTCCGTGACACCCATGTAGACCGTGCAGGCGAGCCCCAGCCGGGCGCAGGCCGCGGCCGTGGCCACGCCGTGCTGCCCCGCGCCGGTCTCCGCGATGATCTCCGCCTTGCCCATGCGCCGGGCCAGCAGGGCCTGGGCCAGGGCGTTGTTGATCTTGTGGGCGCCGGTATGGGTGAGGTCCTCCCGCTTGAGGAAGAGGGCCTTCAGTCCCAGCTTCGCAGCCAATCGCGGCGCGGGCGTGAGCGGCGTGGGCCGGCCCACGAAATGGCGCAGCTCGGCCTTCAGCTCTGCCAGGAACCCGGGATCCGCCGTGGCGGCGCGGAAGGCCGATTCCAGGTCCAGCAGCGGCTGCATGAGGGTTTCCGGGGCGTAGCAGCCGCCCAGCCGCTGGGTTCCGAAGCGCGTGGGAAGCGCGAATGCATCAGTCATGGGATATCCGTCCTTCCTGAATGTCCTGTTTCGCCGCCGCCACGAAGGCGGCCACCTTCAAGGGATCCTTGATACCCGGCGCTGCCTCCAGGCGGCTGGCGGCGTCGAAGCCGCGCAGCTGGGCACGCGCCGCGGAGGGGATCATCGCGGCCCTCGCCGCCAGGTTGTCCCCGCCCAGTCCACCCGCCAGCAGGAAGGGCCCCGGGGGCGGGAAGGCCATGGGATGCCCCTGCCCCGAGCCTCCCGGCACGCCCGTGGCTGCGGGGCTCGGCTCCCACAGGTAGAGATCCGCCGGAATNNAGGTACGGCTGGACGCGGTGGAACCCGTGCGCCTCCGCCACCGCCAGGATGGTCTCGGCGCGGTCGGCCACCATCACCAGCACGGCCCGGTCCGGGAAGGGCCGGGCCATCGCCAGGTCGGGGCAATGGCGCGGGCTGGGCGGATGGACCACGAAGCCCAGCAGGTCCGCCCCCTGCCCGGCGGCGAAGGCCGCGTCCTCCGCGGTGGTGAGGCCGCAGACCTTGGCCAGCAGGCTCATGGCGCCTCCTGGTGGAGGTCCGCGAAGATGCGCTCGAGGAACCCTCTGGGATCCGGGCTCCGCATGAGGGCCTCGCCGATGAGCACCGCCTGGAAGCCCGCCNNTCGCCCAGGGTGAAGGTGGAGAGGTCGCGGGCGTTGATGCCCACCAGACGGGCCTGGGCCGCCTGGGCGAAGGGGACTTCCGTGAGGTCGTGCAGCTCGACGAGAGGTTCCAGGCCCCGCCGCCGGGCGGCCTCCGCGAAGGCGGCCGTATGGCCCTTCAGCACCCGGGCGATGAGGAGCACGGCCTCGGCGCCGCAGCCTTCGGCCTCCGCCAGCTGCGCTTCAGAGATGACGAAGCCCTTGTAGAGCCGCGGCAGCCCGAAGGCCGCCGCGGCCGTCAGGTGGGCCGCCGTCCCCCGGAAGTAGGCGGGTTCCGCCAGGATGGAGAAGGCCGCCGCGCCGCCCTCCCGATAGGCCTGGAGCTGGGTTTCCAGGGGCGTGCCCGCGGCGAAGGGGCCCAGCGAAGGCGAGGCCTGCTTGTACTCCGCGATGACGGCGCCCCCGCGGGCCTCGGCATCCGCCCGCAGGGCCGCCTCGAAGGGGCCGGCGCCGTCCAGGGGAGCGCGGCCCGGCGGCGGGGCCGGAGCTGCGGAGGCCAGGCGGGCGAGTTCCGATACCAGCACGCGCTGGAGGTGGGAGCTCGCGGATAACCCGGCGGCGCGCACCAGAGTGGCGGGATCCGGAAGCCGGTTCACGGCTTCACCCCCGAGACGGAGAAGGGCAGCGGGAAACCCTGGCTGAGGGAGGCCCGGACCTCCTGGAAGGCGGGCGCCAGCCCCTCCAGGGCACCGTCCCGGTGCAGGACCAGCCCCAGGGCCGCCTGGAGGGCCACGGCATCCGCCACGGCGGGGCGGAAGTCCGGGTGCGCCGCACCGCCGAACAGGCCGCGGGCCACCCCCAGGGCCTCGGCGCGGTCCTTCACGCGCAGAGCATGGAGGGGCGGCTGGGCGATGCCCAGTTCCCGCGGCACCAGCACCCGGGCGTCCTGGACGCGGCCTTCGGCCACGGCCAGGACCGTGGTGGGCCCTTCGATGGAGGCTTCGTCGAGGCCCTTCCCTTCCGCGTCCTTGCCGTGGATGACGAAGGCACGGCGCAGGGTCGGCCGCCGGGCCAGGGCCCCGGCCATGGGCGCCAGCAGGTCCTCCCGGGCCACGCCCAGCAGCTGCAGGGGCGGGTTCGCCGGATTCAGCAGCGGCCCCAGCAGGTTGAAGATGGTGGGGATGCCCAGACGGCGGCGGATCTCCCGGAGCCGCCCCAGCAGCGGGTGGTAGGCCGGGGCGAAGAGGAAGGCGAAGCCGTGGATTTCAAGATCCCGCGAAAGGTCGGCGCTGGCCCGGGCCAGGTCGTAGCCCAGGGCCTCCAGCAGGTCGGCGCTGCCGCAGACGCTGGTGGCGGCCCGGTTGCCGTGCTTGACGATGGGCACGCCCCGGTGGGCCAGCAGCAGGGCCGCGAGGGTGCTGAGGTTGGCCGTGGAGGCGCCATCGCCGCCGGTGCCGCAGGTGTCCAGGGCGCCTTCGGGCACCGCCGGGAAGGGCACGGCCACCTCCGACAGCGCGTCCGCGAAGGCCGCCAGCTCGTGGGCCTCGGGCACCCGCTGGGCCAGCAGGGCCAGGCAGGCGCCCACCAGCAGGGCGTCCGTGTCCTGGTCGATGAAGATGCGCATGAGCTCCGAGGCCGTGGCCTCCGGCAGCGGGCGGATGGGATTGTGGGTGGTGAGCAGGGTCATCGGGAAGCCTTCGCCAATCGGAGGAAGTTCGCGAGCATGGCCGGACCGTCCGGCGTGAGGATGCTTTCGGGATGGAACTGCACGCCCCAGCGCGGCAGCTCCCGGTGGGCCATGGCCATGATCTCGCCGCCGGGGCTGCGGCCCGTGATGCGCCAGCAGGCGGGCAGCGTGGCCGGATCCGCGATGAGGCTGTGGTAGCGGCCGATGGGCAGGCCCTGGGGCAGATCCTGGAAGAGGCCGGTGCCCTCGTGTTCCAGGGCCGTGGCCTCNNGAGCCCGCCAGGGCCATGTGGGCGGGGCTTTCCGTGGGATGGCCGGGGCCCGGGGACAGCACCACGGCCTCCGGCCGCAGGGCCCGGGCTCCGTCGAGGGTGATGGCATCGTGGCGGACCACCTGCACCGGCGCGCCCAGCGTTTCGAAAGCCTGCACGAGGTTGTAGGTGAAGGAATCCAGGGCATCAACGAGGAGGATCATGCCACCCTCCCTTCGGGAGACGATGCCCTCTCCCTCCTATCGCGGCGCTCATTCGCGCCGTTCCTGCGCGCTTGGGCTACGCCCTGCTCGCGCAGAGTCGGGACATCAACGAGGAGGATCATCGGGAAGCTCCGGGCAGCTGGACACCGAGGGCCTGGGCGATGGCGCCCAGCTTGTGCAGGGTTTCGAAGTACTCGGACTCGGGGCGCGAAGCCCGCACCACACCCGCGCCCGCCTGGATGTGGGCCGCGCCGTCGGCATAGACCGCCGTGCGCAGGATGAGGGCCGTGTCCAGGGCGCCGTCAGCGCCCAGGCGCAGCAGCACGCCGCCGTAGGGTCCCCGCGCCTCGCCTTCGAGTTCCGCGATGCGCTGGCAGGCCCGCAGTTTGGGGGCGCCGCTGACCGTGCCCGCGGGGAAGGCCGCCGCCAGCACATCCAGGGCATCGACACCCGCCCGGAGTTTGGCCTTCACGGTGGTGGTGAGGTGCAGCACATGGCTGGTGCGCTGGAGGGCCAGAGGCTTCTCCACCCGCACGCCGCCGGGGACCGCCACGCGGCCCAGGTCGTTGCGGGCCAGGTCCACCAGCATCTGGTGCTCGGCCAGCTCCTTGGGATCGCGCTTCAGGGCCTCGAAGCGGGCGGCATCCTCCTCTGGGCTGCTTCCCCGGGGCACGGTGCCGGCGATGGGCAGGGTCTCGGCTTCGCCGTCCTGCACCCGCACCAGCATCTCCGGTGAGGCGCCCACCAGGGCGAAGCCCTCCCACTCCAGCAGGAAGCCGTAGGGGCTCGGATTCAGGCGGCGCAGGCGGCGGTAGGCCTCCAGGGGCGGCGGCGGGTTCTCGATGCGGAAGCGCTGGCTGGGCACCAGCTGGTAGATGTCCCCGTCCAGGATGCGTTCCTGGGCCGCCCGCACGTGACCTTCGTAGGTCTCCCGGCTCATCTGGGCCGTGGCGCGGGGTTCCGAATGGCCGGGACCGGGATCGCGGACCCCCTCCAGGAGCCGGGCCCGCAGCGCCCGCAGGCGCTGGAACCCGGCCTCGGGATCGGCATCCAGGGTCTGGAGCTCCGCCACCTGGTGCAGGTGGTCGAAGACCAGGGCCCCGTCGAAACGGCGCACCCACAGGCCGGGCAGGCCCAGGCTGTTCTTCGCCGGCTGCGGGAGGGTGGGCTCCAGGGCGCCCACGGCCTCGAAGCCCAGATAGCCCGCACAGCCCACGCCCACCGGGAGCGGCGATTTCGGGGCCGGCAGCTCCGCGGCGGGATCGCTGACAGAACCGGAAGGCGGTGGCCCGGAGAGCCCCCTCAGCGCTTCCGGCCATCCCCGGGCCGGCGGATCCAGGCGGCATTCGGCGGGGCCTTCCAGCAGCACGAAGCTGTGGCGGCCGACCCGCTCGCCCTGGTCGCAGGATTCCAGCAGCAGGCTGGCGCCGGCAGGGCGCAGGGCCAGGTAGGCGGCGAGGGGGGTCAGCAAATCCGCGGGAAACGGGTGCCGGATCAGGTGCATGGAGACATCCATATACAAAAAAGCCCGACCATGGGGTCGGGCTTGGAAGGGTCCGGGGGGCGTGGGCCGTCAGGCCTCACACAGGGAGCCGTCCAAGCCCGTACGCCACCAATAGGCCCCGTGGAGGAGGCCCCGGCTGGGGGACGGAAAGGACAGCGGCATGGAAGCGATGAAACCCCATCCGCGCGGCCCCTGTCAAGTGTGGTTTGATGAAGGATTGCTTGCGGACCGCCATGACTGAGGCCCCTCCCACCACCATCCACACCGACGAGGCCCTGGCCCCCAGGGGTCCCTGGCGGTTCCTCCGTTCCGCCCTGCCCGGCGGGTTCAGCCGCTGGGGCTGGGGCCTGCTGGCCGGCTGGTCCCTGGTGCTGCTGGGCCCGGTCCTGGGCTGGGCCGGCCATCTGCGCCGGGCCGCGGGCTGGAGCGCCCTGCCCAGCCACTGGGGCGAGCGCATCAGCGCCCGGGACATCTGGGAGCTGTGGGAGAACGGCGGCCTCCAGCACCGCCTGGCGAATTCGCCCACGGTGCACCTCTTCGGTCTGGGCCTCGTGATCGTGCTCTGGTGCGGCTGGCGCATGCAGGCGGAAGCGGCCGGGCAGAAGGCCCGCCTGGGCTCCTGGCTGCTGGGCGCCCTGGACACGGTGCTGATCGGCTTCCTGCCCGTGGGCCTCGCGGCCTGGATGGTGGATGGGGCCCTGGCCTGGGCGGGCGGCCTCGGCATCGACGGCCTCGGCTGGCTGGCCTTCTTCGGACGCCCCCTGGTGTGGATGGCCACCGTGGCCGCCCTGAACCTCCAGTGGTGGTTCTGCCGCATCGGCCGCGCCGCGGGATTGGCCCGCGGCTACCGGGCCCACCTGACGGACAGCTTCCTGCGCCTGTGGTCCCATCCCATCCAGTGGGGCCTCATCGCCTTCGGCGGGGCGGCCCTGCGGTCACTTCCATCCTTTCTGGCCCTGCTCCTGGCCTGGCGCATGGGAGGAGGCACCACCTTCCGGGTGGGCCTGTTCCTCGCCCTGCAGCTGGCCGTCACCCTGTTCAACGGCTGGCTGATGGGCTGGCTTCTGCGCACCGCCGCCCTGTTCTGGATCCATGATGCCGCTGTGCGGGACGCCCGCGCCGCCCTGAAGGAAGCCCCCCGTGAAGCTGCCGCCCTCTAGCGCCCTCCTCGCCGCCCTTCTCTCCCTCTCCCTGGCGGCGCAGCCCCCTAGCGCGAAAGCCGAAGTCATCCCCGTCACCGAGGCCATCCCGAACGACCCGGAGATCCAGAAGGTCATNNNNCCCGGGCAGATCAAGGTCGGTGACATCTTCGAGCTGATGCCCTTCGAGAACGAGCTCGTGGTCATCGAGCTCACCGGCGCCGAGGTGATCCAGGCGGTGAAGGAGGGGCTGCTCCGCCGTGGGGGGGAGCCCTGCTCCGGCGTGAAGGTGAAGGTCGAGGGCACCCCCCAGCAGGCCACGCTCACCATCACCTGGGAGGACGGCAGTGCCATCGATCCCGCGGAGGTGGTGAAGGTGGCCACCACCGACTACCTCTACGGCGGCGGCGATTCCATCCCCACGCTGAAGAAGGGCCGCAAGCCCTTCACCACGGGCATCACGCTCCGGCAGATGCTGCTGGACCACTGCGCCGCCCAGGGCAAGGCCGGCAAGGATCTGCTGCCCCCCGCGCCGGGACGGTTCTCGGTGCCGGTCCCGATCCTGGAAGCCATCCGCGACAAGACCTTCAAGCTCTAGGGGCACACCATGGACCGCCGCGCTTTCCTCGCCTCCCTCGGCGCCGCCACCCTCGCCTCCCAGGTGCCCCTGAAGGCCGGGGAAGGATCGGCTTCGGGCCGCATCACCCTGCTGCACACCAACGACACGCACTCGCGCATCGAGCCCTTCGGCCCCGGCAACGGCGCCATCAGCGGCAAGGGCGGCATGGCCCGGCGGGCCACGCTGGTGCGCCAGCTCCGCCAGCAGCTGGGCCCGGTGCTGCTGCTGGATGCCGGCGACACCTTCCAGGGCACGCCCTACTTCAATCGCTACAAGGGCCGCCTCGACTACCAGCTCATGCGCATGATCGGCTACGACGCGGGCACCCTGGGCAACCACGATTTCGACAACGGCGTGGGTCCGCTGGTGGAGGCCATGGAATCCATGGAGCAGCTCCAGCACGCCAATCCGCCCTTCGCCTTCGTGAACTGCAACTTCGACTGCAAGGGCGCCCCGGCCCTGCAGAAGCGGGTGCGTCCCTACCTGATCCGCGAGTTCCCGGGCATCCGGGTCGGCATCACCGGCGTGGGCGTGGCCTTCNNCGCGAGGTGGAGAAGGTGGACCTGGTGGTGGTCCTGTCCCACCTGGGCTACAGCAGCAGGGATTCGGCCCACGACGACCTGCGCATGCCGGGCCAGGTGGCGGGCATCGACGCCATCATCGGCGGCCACAGCCACACCTTCCTGGAGGCCCCCGTGAAGGTGCCACAGACCCTGGGGGAGACGCTCGTCTTCCAGGTGGGGTTCGGCGGCGTGAATCTGGGCCGCATGGACTTCGTCCTGGCCCGCGGAGCGGTGAAGGTCGCTTCCGGAGCGGCCATGCCAGTGCTGGGATGATCTACCTGGCGTGACCGAAGTCCCAAATCGCCGTCCTCACAGGGAAAGCCGCTTGATGCAAGGCTTTCCCCGTGGGAGTCTGCCTGCAATACCCTGTGCCTGGCCCGCGGGGGTGGCCTGCCATCCAGGCCCCTGCGGCGCCTGAAAAACCCAACAAGGAGAGCCCATGACCACCCAGAGGATCATCTGGACCGAGATCGACGAAGCGCCGGCGCTGGCCACCTACTCGCTGCTGCCCATCATCCAGGCCTTCACCAAGGGCACGGGCATCGCCGTGGAGACCTCCGACATCTCCCTGGCGGGCCGCATCCTCGCGAATTTCCCCGAGAATCTGGCCGAGGGCCAGCGCGTGGCCGACAACCTGGCCCA
>DPRT01000081.1:0-8745 GCA_003538615.1 Holophagaceae bacterium
CCGGCCCACGGCCCCCGCCGCCGCACCCTCTACCTGCCCAACCTCGGCGAAGTGGAATCGCTGGAGGAAAGGGGCGGCGCCTGGGTATGCGTCAACCGCCTGGTGGGCCGCGGCTTCGTGGACCTGCCTGCCGCGCCCCTCCCCAATCAACGTCCCTGATCGACCATTTCCGGAGCCGACATGGCCGCTGACACCGCATCCGGCAAGACCCCCGACATCGAGATCGAGCTGCCCCCCGGCGCCGCCAAGGGCGCCGTGCGGGACAACCTGGAAGTGATCTGCTTTGCCATGGTGCTGATCCTCTTCTTCAAGGCCTTCGTGGGCCAGCAGTTCAAGATCCCNNTCGGCCTCCATGCGCAACACGCTGATGATCGGCGACCACCTGCTGGCCAACAAGTTCATCTTCGCCCGGCCCCAGTGGGCCTGGGAGGAGGCCCTGTTCCCCATGCGGAGCGTGCAGCGCGGCGACATCATCGTGTTCCGCTGGCCCATCGACCGCGACCAGGACTACGTGAAGCGCTGCGTGGCCAAGGAGGGCGACACCGTGGAGATGCGCAACAAGCGCCTCTACGTGAACGGCAAGCAGGTGACGGGCCCCTTCGAGCACATGTTCGGGCGCAGCCCCGAAGGCCCCACGCCTGGCCCCTGGCCCCTGAGCCGCAACGCCGGCGAGGCCGAGTCCCCCGTGGGCCTNNCTTCGCCATGGGCGACAACCGCGACAACAGCGAGGACAGCCGCTACTGGGGCTTCCTGCCCGTGGACCACCTGCGGGGACGGCCCTTCATGGTCTGGTGGAGCTTCCGCGAGGGCGACACGGACAACGACAATGGCCGCGTCCCCACCGGCCCNNCCGGAATAGGACTCGGCGGATTCCAATCGCCGGTCCAGGCGCGAATCCGCGATGCGGATTCGCGTAGGGAATGACATGATTCGGAGTGGTTTGTGGGGTACAGGCCAGTTCGCATGAGAGTCCTATTCCTGTTGATCCTGCTCCTCGCATCCCCGCTGTGGTCCTGGGGCGACAAGGGGCATCGTGTGGTCTCGGCCCTGGCCCTCCGATCCCTGCCCGCAGGCCCCCAGGCCTGGTTCAACGGACGCGAAGCGGAGGTCGGCGACCATGCCTCCGACCCCGATCACTGGAAGCAGGACAGGAAAGAGGGGCCCCGCCACTTCCTCGATATGGAGCCCTACGGCGACCCGGACCACCTGCCCCGCACGCTGGAGGAGGCCCGGGAGCGGATCGGCGGGGGCTACTACCGCTTCGGTGTTCTGCCCTGGGTCATCCAGGACCGCTGGCGGGACCTGGTCGAAGCCTTCCGGTCCGGTGATCCCGCCCGGGTGGCCTTCGCCACGGCCGTCCTGGGCCACTACATCGCCGACGCCCATGTGCCGCTGCATACCACCGTGAACCACGACGGGCAGCTCACGGACCAGCGGGGGATCCACAGCCGCTGGGAGACAGGCCTGATGGAACGGTATCTCCAGGAGGAGGCGATCAAGGCCCTCCCGGCGGAAGCCGATCCGCACATCCTGGAGCGCCCCTGGGACTGGCTCCGCTCCTCCCACGCCCTGGTGCCGCAGCTGCTGGAGGATGACCGCGAAGCGGACCGCACCACCCCGCTGGGAAACCACGGGAAGCGGCGCACCCAGGCCTACTGGATGATCTTCCGGGCCAAGCAGGGCCCGGTGGTGAAACGGCAGCTCCAGCGCGCAGGGCAGCACCTCGGCGACGCCATCCTCAACGCGTGGATCCAAGCAGGCCGACCTGCCGTTCCGGCGAGGCCCGTTAACTGAAATCGCCGCGTTCGCGGCGATTTCAGCAGGTACAAAACCTACGGCGCTTGCTCCCACCGCNNCGGTCCAGCCACACCTGCTCGTCCCGGCCGCGGGGGTCCCGGCCCTTCCAGTGAAGCTTGCGGGGGCCCACCGCATCCTTTTTCAGCACGGAGACGCCCGGCCCCTCGCCGGCGCGGAGCAGGCGCAGCAGGGCCTCGACGCTGGCCACCTGGGGCAGGAAGGGCAGCGGCAGCTCTGCGAGGGTGGCGGCCCGCTGATCCACCTTCTGCCGGGGCACCAGGAGCCGGTAGCCGGAGGCCCGGTCGCCTTCCAGGAGCAGCAGCCGCTCTCCCAGCCCGTGCAGCTCCGCCACCAGCCGGCCGGTGCCCGGCTCCATCAGCAGGTTCAGCGTGCCCGTCCCCTCGCCCCCGGAACCCGCGTAGCCCCACCCGTACTGGGCCCGGACCGGCCTGGCGGGCGCGGGCGCCGCGACCGCTGGAGGAACCTGAAGCAGCATCACAGCCGGTCCTCCCCATCGTCATCATCGGGCTCGGGGACCGGCGCCTGGGGATCCTCCACCTTCCCGGCCTGCTCCTTCGCCAGGCGGATGCGGAGCTCGCCCAGCCGCTTCTCCAGGGCCGGGCGATCCGGAAACACAAAGGCCAGGGCCCGCTCCCACTGCTCGGCGGCCTCCGCCAGCTTGCCCTGCTTCACCAGGACCTCGCCCAGATGCTTGCGCACCTCCGGGCTGAAGGGGCTCAGCTCCGCGGCGCGGCGCAGGGTGGCCTCGGCCTCGGCGGTCCTGCCGAGCTTGAACTGGACCCAGCCCAGGCTGTCCACCACATTCCCGTTGTCCGGCGTGGCCTTGGCGCTGGCTTCGATGAGGGCCGCCGCCTCTTCCAGGTCCTGCTCCCGTTCCAGCAGCAGGTAGCCCAGGTTGTTCTGGACCATGGGGTTGTCCGGAGCGGCCTTCTGGGCCTCCCGCATCACCCGCAGCGAATCCTCGTGGCGCCCCAGGTGGTCGTAGGCGGCGCTCTGCATGATGAGGATGTCCACCCCCCGGGTGGGCCCGAGGGTGCGGGCCTTTTCGAGGGCCTCCAGGCACTTGTCCCAGCGCTGGAATTCGGACCAGATGGCGGCCATGCCCTCCAGGTGCAGCCGCTCGAGGGCCGCGCGTGTGCCCTTCCGCGAGAAGAACCGGTATTCCAGGAACTCGGGCGGAAGCTCCGCGGCCTGCTGGAAGAAGGGCACCTTGGGGAAGCGGGCGATGCCCTCCTTCAGCGCGGCCAGGGCGCTCTTCCAGTCGTTGCGGCTGATGAGGGCCTGGCAGGTGAACATCTGCAGTTCCCCCGCCTGCCGAGGGCGGCCGGGATGGTCCTTCAGGTAGGCCAGCAGGGCGCCGCCCTTGCCCTGAAGCAGCAGCGCCTCCGCGTACAGGGCCTGGGAGCCGTCCGCGATGGGGGCCTCCTCGATCTTTCCTGCCAGCAGGCCCGCCAGCCGGATCTCGGCTTCCTGGAAGCGCCCCAGGTTCATCAGGGCATGGGCGATGTTGAAGGAGGTCCGGGATGTCGGCTTGATGGCCTCGGCCCTATCCAGGCTCTCCAGGGCTTCGGCAAACCGCGATGTCTGATGCCGCACCAGGGCCACGTTCTCCCAGAGGGCCGCCTCCCCGGGGAGGTGTCTGGCCAGCAGCAGGAAAGCCTCCTCCGCATGGGCCAGGTAGCCCGCCTGGATCTGCTCCCGCGCCAGGTCTTCCAGCATGCGGAGATGACGGTCATCGGGAGTCCGGGCGTTGAGGGCCAGCACCGCCTCCCGCCGCCCCTCGTAGTTCTGGAGAGCCCGGGCGTGGATGGCAGCCCGCTCCCAGGCCGCCATGAACCCCGGGCGGAGCCGGCCCAGGCGCAGCCAGGCCCGGAGGGCGCCCTCATTATCCTTCAGCTGCTCGGAGGCTTCACCCAGCCGCGCCCACAGCTCGGGATCCTGGGGCAGCAGGCCCGCCGCCACCCGCAACTCCCTGGCGGCCTCCGCCAGCCTCGCCGGGTTCTTCGGGGCCAGCTGGAACAGGAGCAGGCCCAGGTGGGCCCGCGCTTCCGCATGCTTCGGCGCCAGGGCCGCGGCCCGGCGGGCCGGGGGCAGCGCAGCTTCCATATCCTGGGCTTCCTGGAGGGCTTCGGACAGCCGCAGGTGGGCCTCAGCGCTCTCGGGCACCAGGGTGGCCACCCGCTTATAGAGCGCCGCCGCCGCCGCGGGATTGGATCCGCCACCCCGCAGTTGCAGGGCCCGGGCCTGGAGCATCATGGCCCGCACATCCTCGGCGGGCGCAGCGGCCAAACCGGCGGCCAGGAGGACTGCGAGGATCGTAAGACGGACATCAGGCACGGGCGGCCTCCTGGTCGAGCAGATCCATGAGACGGGCGTGAGGACGTTCCCAGGCCTGGGGCGCCAGCACGCGCTGCACGGCAGGCTCCCCGGGGCGCGGGAGGATGCAGTGGATCTCCGTGGCCGGTTCCTCCCCCCCACCGAGGACATGCCGGGCCTTCTTGTCCCGGCACAGCAGCGGCAGGCAGGCGGGCCAGGCGGGAACCAGGGGCGCCAGAGCAGCCAGGCGCCGGGCCATGGTTCCGAGGAAGGCGGGCGGGAAGGCCTTCAGGCCTTGGTCCTCCGCCAGCAGACAGGAACCCAGGAGGCCCAGCCCCACGGCCTCGCCGTGGAGCAGGCCGTAGCCCGAGGCCGCCTCCAGGGCGTGGCCCAGGGTGTGGCCCAGGTTCAGCAGCCGCCGCTCGCCCGCCTCGCGGGGGTCGCGGTGCACCACAGCCGCCTTGTAGGCAAGGGCCCGCTCCACCCATGGAATCTTCACGGGGCCCTCCTGGAGCATCTCCGCGGCCCAGTCCAGCTCGCCCTGGATGAGGGCGATCTTGACCAGTTCCCAGCGGCCGTTCTCCTGGTGCCGGGGGGGCAGGCTGCCCAGGAACGACGTGCAGGCCACCAGGCGGCGGGGCGGATGGAAGGCCCCCACCAGGTTCTTGCCCGCCGCCAGATCGGCGCCGGTCTTGCCACCCAGGCCCGCGTCCGCCATGGCCAGCAGGGTGGTGGGCCAGACCTGCCACGCCACGCCCCGCAGGTAGAGCGCCGCGGCCAGGCCCGCCAGATCGGACAGGACGCCGCCGCCCAGGGCCACCACGGTGGCTTCCCGGTGCAGGGGCACCCCGGCCCAGTGCTCCAGCCAGGGGATCACCGTGCGGAGCTTCTTCTCCTCCTCGGGCACGGACACCCAGAGCGCGTGGCTGGGCTCGGGCAGCCCCGCGGCCAGCCAAGCCTCCCGCAGGCGCAGGTCCCCCACCAGGGTCCAGGGGCCTTCCGGCAGAAGCTCCCGGTCCGGAGCCTCCACCAGGAAGACTTCCGTGGCGAACCCGGAGGGCGTGGACAGCTTCATGAGCGGCCTTTCAGCGTGGCTTCGGCCTGCATGGTCTGGTCCCCCCGCAGCCACTGGATCAGGGCCTTGTCGCCGGGCTTGTGGGCGCCCAGCGCGTCCATGAAATCGTAAATGCTCTTCACGGGCCGCCCGCCGAATCCGGTGATGATATCGCCCGCCTGGAGGCCGATGGTCTCCGCCGTCGAGCCCTTCGACACACCGTTGATGCGGAAGCCCTTGGGATTGTCCGCGTAGTCGGGGAGGGTGCCGAAGGCGATGCGCATGGGTCCGCCATCCCCCTTCATGGCCACCTTGGCGGTCTCGGGATCGAAGGCGGGCAGCGTGTCCGCGTTGGCCAGGTCCAGCGCCAGGGTCCGGCCATAGGCGGCCAGCTTCGCCAGGCCGGCGAAGTTGATGCGGTCGGCGGTATCCGTGGGCCGGTGGTACTCGCCGTGGATGCCCGTGAAGAAGAAGAAGGTGGGGATCTTCGCCTGGGAGAAGCTCATGTGGTCGGAGCCGCCCACGGCCGCGCCCACATCAACGCTGATGGCGAAGCCCTCCGGCGCGAGCTTCCTGGCCGCTTCCAGCGCAGCTTTCGGCGCGCCCAGGCCGCCCATCATCAGCTTCGGAGCCGCAGGGTCCAGGCGGCCCACCATGTCGAAGTTGAGCATGAACTTCACGGATTCCAGCGGGTGGGTGGGGTGCTGCACCCAGTGGTTCGAGCCCAGCAGGCCCTCCTCCTCGCCGCCGAAATGCATCAGCAGGATGGAGCGGCGGGGCCGGGCCTTCTTCAGCTCCCGCGCCAGCTCCACCACCAGGGCCGTGCCCGAGGCGTTGTCGTCGGCGCCCGGGTGCACCTGCCCCCGGCCCTCGGCGCCGCCCATGCTGTGGCGCTCGCCCAGCCCCAGGTGGTCCATGTGCGCGCCCAGGACGATGAATTCCTTGCGGAGTTTGGGATCGCGGCCAGGGATCACTGCCACCACGTTGGGCACCTGGGCCTCCTCGCGGCGGAGCTTCAGCTTCAGGGTGAGCGTGGTCCAGGGCGCGTAGATGAAATCCTGGCTGGCGGGCCGGCCGGTGTCCTTGATGGCCATGAGCCGGGCCCGGAGATCACCGCAGGCCGTGCCGAGGGCCTCCGCGGACACGCTCAGCACCGGGATGTCCAGCTTCACGGGGCCCTCCTCCCGCAGCAGGGGGCGGACGGGGCCGTCCTCCAGTACGAGCACTGCGGCAGCCTTCGCGGCCTCCAGGCGCTTGAGGCGGGCCAGCAGGCTCCGCTCGCCCCGGGGCAGGTGGGCGAAGGCATCCAGGTCCGGCAGGGTGCGGGCGATGACGGCCACCCGGTCCTTCACGTCCACGCCCGCGAAGTCGTCGTAGCCTCCGGGGATGCGGACGCCGTACCCCAGGAAGGCCAGGGGCTTCTGCCGCAAATCCGCATCTCCGCTGAGGCCGAGCGCCTCGATGTCGCGGCCCCAGACGAGCGCGCGTCCGTCCTCGCCGTGGGAGAGGGTGGCAGCCTGCTCCTCCCGCACCACCTTCGCGATGAACGGGAAGCGCTGGACCTGCGCCTTCAGGCCGAGGGNNCCCTTGAGGGCCGGGGACGCCAGGAATTCCACGTCCCGCCGCAGCCGGACTTCGGCTTCGGAGGGCGGCGCCTGCGCCAGGAGGGCGGTGGCGAGGAAAGCGGGGATCCAGGGGCCCATGTCGTCTCCGGGGATCCTCCACTTTACCGGCGCGGCGGGGATCCGTCCCGGTTCCCGCTGGAACCCGGGGCGCCTGTGGGAGAATGGGCCCATGTCCGAACAGGGAGCCTTCTTCCAATCCGACCGGGTGGATCAGCAGCCCATGCGCCACACGCTGCTCTGGCGGCTGGCGGGCTACCTGCGTCCCCAGTGGGCCTCGCTCCTGGTGCTGCTGGTGCTGATGGCCCTCGGTGCCCTGCTGGAGGTGCTGCCCTCGGAGCTCACCCTGCGCCTCATCAACCGCTTCATGGACCAGGGCAGCCTGGCAGGCGCGGCGCCCCTGGTGGCGGGCTTCTTCGGCGTGCTGGTGGCGGGCTTCCTGGTCAGCTTCGCCCGCTACTTCCTGCTGGCCCGGGTGGGCCAGAGGGCCATGGTCGACCTGCGGGTGCAGCTCTTCGCGCACCTCATGGGCCGCAGCACGGACTTCTTCCACCGCAACCCCGTGGGCCGCCTCATGACCCGCGTCACCAGCGACGTGCAGAACCTCAACGAGATGTTCGCATCCGGCTTCGTGGCCATCGTGGGGGATGCCCTCTCCCTGCTGGCCATCGTGGCCTGGATGTTCTGGACCCACCCAGGCATGGCCACCGTGGCCCTGGTGATTCTGCCCTTCCTCCTGGTGGCCACGGAGTTCTTCCGCCGCCGGGCGGGCGAGGCCTTCCGCGAGACCCAGCGGCGCTACGCCGCCATCAACGCCTTCCTCCAGGAACAGATCTCGGGCATGGGCCTGGTGCAGGTGAACGCCCAGGAGGCGCGGAGCAGCCAGCAGTTCCGCGGCCTCAACGAGGACTACTTCCAGGCCTTCCTCCGCACCATCTTCGCCTATGCCGTGTTCTTCCCTGTGGTGGAGTTCATCACGTCCGGCACCCTGGCGGCGCTCATCTTCTACGCGGGCTTCAAGCTCAAGGCCGGGGCCATCACCTGGGGCCTGCTGCTGGCCTTCATCCAGCAGTCCAGCCGCTTCTTCCGGCCCATCCGGGAACTGGCCGAGCGCTACAACGTGATGCAGACCGCCCTGGCCTCCAGCGAGCGCATCTTCCGCCTCCTGGACAACCGCGAGGAGATTCCCGAGGCGCCGGATGCCAAGGCCGCGGCCTTCGCCCGCGAGATCCGCTTCGAGGACGTCACCTTCGCCTACGAGGCCGGCGGCCGCCAGGTCGTGCGCGGGCTCAGCGGCACCATCCCCAAGGGCCAGCGCATCGCCGTGGTGGGCCACACCGGCGCCGGCAAGAGCACGCTCATCAATCTGCTCATGCGGTTCTACGATGTGCACGAGGGTCGCATCACCGTGGACGGCGTGGATGTGCGGAACTTGAAGCTGCGCAGCCTGCGGCACCTCTTCGGCCTGGTGCTCCAGGATGTCTTCGTCTTTTCCGGCACCCTGCGGGACAACATCGTGCTGGACCGCCCTCTGGACGAGGCCCGCCTGGCCTCCGTGCTGGAGCAGAGCCAGCTGAAGGACCTGGTGGGCCGCCTGCCCCAGGGCCTGGACACGCAGGTGGGCGAGCGCGGCCAGAAGCTGAGCGCCGGGGAGCGGCAGCTGCTGGCCTTCGCCCGCATGCTCTACCTGGAGCCCGCCGTGCTGCTGCTGGACGAGGCCACCGCCAACATCGACTCCGAAACCGAAGCCAAGATCCAGACGGTCATCGAGCGCGTGAGCCACCGCCTCACCACCTTCACCATCGCCCACCGGCTCTCCACCATCCGCGATGCCGACGAGATCTGGGTCCTGGACCAGGGCGCCATCGTCGAACGCGGCACCCACGACGGCCTCATCGCCCAGGACGGCGTCTACGCCAAGCTGGTGCGGCTGCA
>DPRT01000081.1:8856-13046 GCA_003538615.1 Holophagaceae bacterium
TGCCGGGGCTGGCAGGCGTCCACCTCGGCACCTCCACCCATGAGCCCGGCGAATGGGGCGGCGCGGACCCCGCCTGCGACCACGCCGGCATCGGCCCCTTCCGCAGCACGGCCACCAAGTCCGATCACGCCGCGCCCGTGGGCCTCGATGGGTTGAGGGCGGGCTGCACGGCGCTGCGGGACCAGGGGCTCGCGCCCATCGCCATCGGCGGCCTGACGCTCGCGGATGCGGCCGACTGTTTCGAAGCCGGCGCCGAGTCCCTGGCCATGGTCGGTGAACTCCACCGGACCTCCGATCCCGCGGCCCTGGGCTGGGAGGCCCAGCGGCTGCGCTGGCTTGCCCGGCCACCCTTCCGGCGGGGCCAGGGCCTCGTGCTCCTGGGCGGCAGCGGCGCCGGGAAGAGCACCCTGGGGCGCCTCCTGGCCAAGGACCTGGACCTGCCCTTCCAGGACCTGGACGACCTCATCGAAGCGGACCAGGGCTGTCCCGTGGGCGCGATCTTCGCCACCCAAGGCGAAGCCGCCTTCCGGGCCCTGGAATCGGCCCTCCTGCCCGCTCTGCTGGCCAGCCCCGCGGTGGTGGCCCTCGGCGGTGGCGCCTGGGAGGCCCCCGCCAATCGGCAGGCGGTGGCCGAGGCTGGATTCGCGCCCCTCTGGCTGGCCGAATCCCCGGCCCGGGCCTGGGAACGGGTGGGCCGGGATCCCCGGCGCCCCCTGGCCCAGGACCGCGGGGCCTTCATGGCCCGCTGCGCGGCGCGGACCGCAGCCTGGTCCCTGGCGCCCATGGTCCTCCCCTTTGGTCACAGTTCCCGGGAGTTGGTGTCGGCCTTGTCAGGATCCGTTTCGAACTAACCCGTGCATTTCTGGTTGTTTCGTTAGGGATCCTCAGGCCATCCTCCCCGCCCGGATGAATAGGCATTTTGAAAGCGACGGCCTAGACTGATAGCCCCTCCCCGGACACCCAGTGGACCTGATCCTTTCCGANNCTGGACAAGGTGCGCGAGCTGCGGCCCCGCTTCATGGTCCGGGGCAACCACGACAAGGTCTGCGCGGGCCTGGAGCCCGATAGCGCCTTCAGCCTGCCCGCCCGCCAGGCCGCGGACTGGACGCGGGAGAAGCTGCGGCAGGACAACTGGCGCTTCCTGGCGGACCTGCCCGTGGGGCCCTTGTGGGTGGGCGAGGACTACCAGATCGCCCACGGATCCCCCGTGGACGAGGACGCCTACCTGCTGCACATGCGCGAGATNNCTGAACTGGATCTGCCTCCAGCCCGGCGAGTGGTTCGAGATGCAACCGCACTGCCGCTACCTGGTGAATCCGGGTTCCGTGGGCCAGCCCCGGGACCGCGATCCGCGGCTCTCCTTCATGACGTTCGATCCCAAGCGGAAGCGGCTGCGCCTCCACCGCCTGGAATACGACGTGAAGGGCGCCGCCAAGGCCATCCTGGCCGCCGGGCTGCACCGCAACCTGGCAGACCGGCTGGGCCAAGGCATCTGAAAGGCACCACCCCATGGGACATTCATCCACCCTGTCCGCCGCCGTCCTGGAACAGTTCCTCCTCCAGGCCCGCCTCACCGGGGCGGGGGCCAGCCTAAGACTCCAGGGCGCCCCCGCCCGGCTGCTGGGCGACCTCCGCATCCAGGGCGTCCGCCCCGGCTCGGCCCTGGANNCTCCTGCGCCTGGCGTGGCCCCACGAATCCGCCCGCCTGCACCGCCGCCGGGACATGCGTGTGGCCGCGCCGGAACAGTCCCCCCTGAAGGCCCGGGTCAGGCTGGAGGGTCGCAGCCTCGAGGCCCTGCTGGTGAACCTCACGGAAACCGGCGTGGGGCTCGCCTTCAAAGAGGTCCTGCTGGTGGACCTGCACGCACCCGTGGAGATCGATGCGGAGCTGCCCGACGGCGCCATCCTCCGCTGTCCGGGGGAAGTGCGGCACCTCACCTACCTGGAAGGCCAGGACTACCCCACCCGCCTCGGCGTGGTCCTGCATCCCGCCCCGGGCGCCGACCTGGGGCCCATCCACCGCTTCATCCAGGCCCGGCGCACGGACCGGTCCCAGGGCTTCCGGCAAGGCTGAGGATCAGCTCTTGCGGAGGCTGACGATGGTGCCGCCCGCGCCCAGCAGCAGCATGATCACGGCCTGGACCAGGGTCTTGTAGGACACCACGGGGCCCGCGAAGACCGCCGACCAGACGAACAGCAGTCCCGCGGCCAGCAGGAGGACGTAGATCCCCAGCATGATCTTGCGGGCCTTCTCGTTGGTCTCGGGGGTGTCCGCGGCGAACTTCCGGTCGTAGAGGATGAGGCCCACGGCGGCGACGATGTTCAGCGCCACGAAGATCAGCCAGAAGGTCCGCGCCGCGGCGGGACCGCCGGGCTGGCCCGCCAGGGGCTTGAGCATGGAACCGTAGAGCATGCCGCCGAGGCTTGATCCGATGAGGCTGCCGATGACGCCGTACAGGAAGGCATAGCCCATGTAGACGGCCTTCTTGTCCGCCGGGGCCACCAGGCCCACGTAGCTGTAGTACTTCGGGTGGGCGGTCATCTCGCCGATGGAGAAGATCGAGATGCCGAGGATGAAGACCCAGGCGTTGGTGGAGGCCGCCAGGCAGAGGAAGCCGATGGTGCCGATGACGATGCCCGTCACCATGGTGGGCAGGGGCCGGACGTTCTTCACGAGGCGGCTGACGAGGACCTGCAGCAGGATGATNNAGGTACCAGAGCACGGATCCGAAGTTCTGGAAGTAGAGGATCCAGAAGCCGGAGTAGACCACGATCATCAGCATGAAGCGGGCGTCGCCCAGCACCATGGCCGCGCCGTGGGCCACTTCGCGCAGGCTCTTGGTGTTGGCGGGCTTCGGCGGATCCTTGAACAGGAAGACCGTGGGCACCAGCATGGCCGCGCAGTAGAGGGCGGAGGCGATGAACACGTAGCGCCAGGAGAAGCCCTTCAGCACGCTCACGATGAGGGGCGCGAGGAAGGCCCCGATGTTGATCATCCAGTAGTAGATGCCGAAGCCGAACCCGGAGTTCTCCTCGGTGGTGGTGCGGGCCAGCGTCCCCGAGATGATGGGCTTGAACAGGCCCGCCCCGGTGGCCATCACCAAGAGCGCCGCGAACACGGCTCCGTAGGTGGTGACGTTCCCGGCGATGAAATACCCCGCCGACAGGATGGAGAAGGCGAAGAGCAGCATGCGCCGGTAGCCATAGCGGTCCGCCAGGGCNNTCCATGACGTTCGCCAGCCAGAAGACCGGCGGGAAGGAGCGGAGGATTCCGGTGGGGCGCTGAGTTTGCATCCGGCGATTATACGGGACTTCCCAGAGACCTTCCCGGGAAGAATCGCTACCCCCCGCCCCGCTGGAAACCCCGGTGGAAGCGGGCCATGAAGGCTTCCGCCTCCTTTTCCCCAAAGCCCTCCAGGCGGATCTCCACCCGGTGGCGGGGCAGGCTGATCCGGCCCAGGCGGTGGTCCGCGAGGGGCACCAGGTGGATCGCCCACCGCCGGTCCCCATCGGCGTGCTGGAAGAGGCCGCCTTCCTCCGCGACCGCCGGCAGGCCCACGGCCCCCGGCAGCAGGCGCAGGAATTCCTCCCGGCTGAGGCTCATCTCCAGGCTCAGGATCATCCGCCCGCCACCGGGGGCCAGATGGCCAGGACCTCGCCCTCGGCCAGCACCCGCGTGGCCAGCTCGGCCGCAGCCAGCCAGACGCCATCCACCAGCACGATGGCGCACTGGCCCAGGGGGACGCCCTGGCTCCGGATCACCTCGGCCACGGTGGTCCCGGCCTCCACCTCCAGGTCCATGCGGTGGCGCGACCGCGCCTCCACCGGCAGGTGGATGGCCAGGGAGGCGAAGAGCTTGAGGGTGATCTTCATGCCACCTGATGGGCCGCGGCCAGGTAGGCCTTCATGATCTGGGTCGGATCGTCCAGCAGGCGCTGCTTCCATCGCCCCAGCTTCACCCGGCCCTCGATGAGCCCGCGGAAGGCGCCCACGTGGTCGGCGAAGCCCACGCAGTTGGCCCCCACCAGGCGGTCGCCGTCGAACTGCAGNNAGGGTGGTGAGCACGTTGAAGACGAAGCTGCCGCGGAACCGGGCGGGCCTCCCCGCCATGTTCAGCGCCGCGATGCGGCCCTGTTCCACGGCGTTGGGCTGGATGGCGTTGAGCTGCCGCCGGCCCGTGAGGCAGTCCG
>DPRT01000172.1:0-5840 GCA_003538615.1 Holophagaceae bacterium
ACGAAGGAGCTCTCCGTGGACCGCATCCCCGCCGAGGAGTGGCGCGAGGTCTACGACGAGACCTGGCGGCGCTTCCGGGACTTCTTCTACGTGAAGAACATGCACGGCTACGACTGGAAGGCCCTGCGCGAGCAGTACCGCCCCTGGCTGCAGCACGTGACTCACCGCTCGGACCTCACCTACGTGCTCACCGAGCTCATCTCCGAGCTGAACATCGGCCACACCTACACCGAGGGCGGGGACCAGTTCCTGCCGGAGCGCGCCCGGGTGGGCCTGCCCGGCGCCCGCATCGAGCTGGATGCCGCCGCGGGGCGCTACCGGCTGGCCCGCATCTACCGGGGCCACAATGAGGAGCCCAAGTACCGCAGCCCGCTCACGGAGGTCGGTGTGGACGCCCGCGAAGGCGACTACATCCTGGCCATCGACGGGGTGGAGCTGAAGGCCGACGAGAACCCCTACCGGCTGCTGCGGAACAAGACCTTCTCGGTGACGCTGACCCTGAACGCCAAGCCCACCTTCGAGGGGGCCCGGCAGGCCACCTACCAGCCCATCGCGAGCGACGCCAACCTGCGCTACCTGGACTTCGTGCTGCGCTCGAAGGAGACCGTGGACAAGCTCAGCGGCGGCAGGGTGGGCTACCTCCACATTCCCGACATGGGCGCCCCGGGGCTGTATGAGTTCATCAAGTGGTACTACCCGCAGATCCGCAAGGAGGGCCTGATCGTGGACGTCCGCGCCAACGGCGGCGGCAACATCAGCCAGATGATCCTGGGCCGCCTGGGCAAGAAGCTGCTGGGCACCCGCTTCGGCTACGCGGGCGAGCACCCCACCACGTACCCCGGCGCGGTGTTCCACGGGTCCATGGTGGCGCTCACCAGCGAGACCAGCGCCAGCGACGGCGATATCTTCCCCTACCACTTCCGGTTCGCGGGCCTGGGCCCCCTCATCGGCAAGCGCACCTGGGGCGGCGTCGTGGGCGGCGGCAACTCGCCCCTGATCGATGGGGGCGCTGTCTTCGTGCCCCAGTCCGGCACCAACGCGCCCACGGGCGAATGGATCATCGAAGGCGAGGGCGTGGTCCCCGACATCGAGGTGGAGAACGATCCCGCCTCCATGCTGGAAGGACATGACCGGCAGCTGGAGCGGGGCGTGCAGGAGGTGCTGAAGCGCATGGCCGAGAAGCCCATGGCCCTGCCGAAGCGGCCCAAGGATCCCGTGAAGACGAAATAGGCCGGGGAGTCTACCGGAAAAATACAAGTAATTCAGAAGACGTGAAAGGGCCGGAATCCCTGGGATTTCGGCCCTCGTCTTTCGATGCTTTTATGGCTTGGTGGTCAGACCATTCACCGCTAAGGTTGGGGGCAACCGATCCGGAGGTAGACAATGTTTTTAGGTGTCCTCGCAGCCATGCTGCCGCTCATCGTGTTGCTCATCGGCATCCCGCTGCTGATGAAGCCCGCCGCCAAGGTGGCGCCCATCGCCTGGCTGGTGACCGTGCTCACGGCCATCTTCGTGTTCCACTTCCCGGCCAAGACCACCCTGCTGGCGGCCCTCCAGGGCGGCCTCACGGGCCTCTTCCCCATCATGTACATCCCCTTCGGGGCGCTGGTGGTCTACAACGTGCTGAAAGCCACGGGCTGGATGGACAAGATGCAGGGCGCCATGGCGAGCCTCACGGTGGACCGCCGCGCCCAGGCCCTGCTCATCGCCTTCGGCTTCGGCGCCTTCCTGGAGGGCATCTGCGGCTTCGGCGCCCCCGTGGCCATCCCCGCCAGCATCCTCATCGGCCTGGGCTACAACCCGATGATGGCGGCGCTGGTCTGCCTCGTGGCCAACACGGGCCCCGTGCCCTACGGCTCCCTGGCCATCCCCACCGTGACCCTGGCCAAGACCACGGGCCTGGACGTGATGAAGCTCTCCCAGATGACGGGCCGCTTCATGGCGCCCCTGGCGCTGATCATGGCCTTTGCCACGGTCTACGCCATGTCGAAATCCAAGGGGCTGAAGGGCGCCCTGGGCACGATCCTGGTGTCCGGCCTCAGCTTCTCCATCACCCAGTTCCTGGTGTCCAACTTCATCGGCCCCGACCTCACCTCCGTGCTGGCGGGCCTCGTCTGCCTCGTGGCCACGGCCCTCTACCTGAACTTCCAGAAGCACGCCCAGCCCTGGCTCTTCGAGGGCGACGCCCCGGCCACGGACAAGCCCAAGGCATTCCACGCCAAGGAGCTCTTCCTCTCCTGGCTGCCCTACCTGCTGCTGGCCGTGCTCGTCATCGCCGTGAACCTGCCCAGCACCAAGCCCCTCTTCAACGGCAGCGCCCCGGGCTGGAACTGGGTGCTTCTCAAGGCCCAGATCTACAACCCCGGCAAGCTCTACTCCTTCACCTGGCTGCAGAGCCCCGGCACCATCATGCTGCTGGCGGGCCTCCTCGCCTTCCCCTTCATGGGCATCAAGTACTCGGTGATGGGCGAGCAGTTCGGCAAGACCTTCAAGCAGATGATCCCGTCGTTCATCGCCGTGGCCTGCATCCTCTCCATCGCCGAAGTGATGAACCTGGCCCTGCCCATCATCGATCCCAAGACCAAGCTGGCCTTCGTGGGTGATCTCGCCACCAAGCAGATCTCCATGGTGGCCACCATGGCCAACGGCATCGTCGCCCTGGTGAGCAAGCACGTGTATCCGTTCCTGAGCCCGCTCTTCGGCACCCTGGGCGTGTTCCTCACGGGCAGCAACACCTCGGCCAACGCCCTCTTCGGCAACCTGCAGAAGCTCACCGCCCAGGGCATGGGCCTGTCGGACATCCTCATGGCCTCGGCCGGCAGCGCGGGCGCCTCCGCGGGCAAGATGATCTCGCCCCAGAGCATCGTCATCGCCGCCACCGCCGTGGGCCTGGCGGGCAAGGAAGGCCTGATCATGCGCCAGACCATCAAGTACACGATCCCCTACGTGATCCTGCTGGGCCTCATGGTCTTCGGCTTCGCGTTCCTGTTCCCCGGGCTCGTGCCGTAGTGAATTGAAGGGCGGGGACAGNNCGGCCCTCGGCGTGGCCGAGGCCATGGAGCGGGGCATCCATGCCGTGTTCCATGACGCGGAGGTGATCAAGGTGCCCATCGCCGATGGCGGCGAAGGTACGGTGGAGGCGCTCGTGGCCGCCACGGGCGGCCGCCTCCTGCACACCGAAGTTCGCGGCCCCCTGGGCGAACCCGTGCGGGCCCACTGGGGCGTCTCGGGCGACGGCGGCACCGCCTTCATCGAGATGGCCTCGGCTTCGGGCCTGCCCCTGGTGCCGAAGGAGCGCCGCGATCCCCGCATCACCAGCACCTTTGGTACAGGGCAGCTGATGAAGGCGGCCCTCGACGCCGGCCTGCGCAAGCTCGTCATCGGCATCGGCGGCAGCGCCACCAACGACGGCGGCACGGGCATGGCCCGGGCCCTGGGGGCGCGCTTCCTGGATGCGGAAGGCCGTGACCTGCCTGAAGGGGGCGCCGCCCTGGCCCGCCTGGCCCGCATCGACCTGTCGGCGCTGGATCCGCGGCTGGCCGAAGCCAGCGTCCTGGTGGCCTGCGATGTGGACAATCCGCTCTGCGGCCCGCGGGGCGCCTCGGCGGTCTACGGCCCCCAGAAAGGCGCCACGCCGGAGATGGTGCAGGAACTGGACGCGGCCCTGGGCGTCTTCGCGGACGTGGCCAAGGCCGCCACGGGCCGGGACATCGCGCTGCTGCCTGGGGCCGGCGCCGCCGGCGGCCTGGGTGCCGGTCTGCTGTTCTTCACGCCCGCCAGTCTGCGCCCCGGCGTGGCCATCGTGCTGGAGACCACGGGCTTCGAAGCCCTGGTCCAGGGCGCGGACCTGGTCATCACCGGCGAGGGCCGCACGGACTTCCAGACGGCCATGGGGAAGGCCCCCGTGGGTGTGGCGGCAGTGGCCAAGCGCCACGGCGTGCCGGTGATCTGCATCGCCGGGGGCCTGGGCGACGGGGCGGACGAGGTGCTGGCCCACGGCATCGATGCCCTGGCCACCGCCGTGCCCCAGCCCATGACCCTGGAGGCCTGCATGGGCCAGGGCGCGGTCCTCGTGGAAGCGGCCACGGCGCGGGCCTGCCGCCTGGTGAAAGTGGGCATGGCTCTGCGCGGGTGATCCACAGATTCGTTCACCACAAAGAGAAAGCAAATAAAATGAACCACAAAGAACACAGAGGGCACAAAAGGGAAAGATCCGGGCGGCGTGAGTAGCAGCTTTGTGTCTTTTGTGTTCTTTGTGGCCAATCTGCTTTTCTCTCCAGTAGCCTCAGCCTCTCGTTTCTTCTGACCCAGCCTTCCTTGCGGAGTGATCCAATGACGACGACTCTCGAATTCCGTAACGCCGTTCTGTCCACCTATCCGGATGTCTACACCCCGGAGGCCCTGCGCGCCCTGGAGGCCCTGGCGCCCCTCGACCAGCACCGCCGGGAGCTCATGGCCGCCCGCACCGCCCGGCGCAAGCGCCGCGCGGAGAAGGGGGAGCGCATCAGCTTCCTCGACCCGGCTTCGCTGATCCCGGGCACCCAGATCACCGTGGCCGACGCCCGGTCCGGGAATTTCGACGGCGCTGTGATCCCCCCGGACCTCCAGCGCCAGTGGATCCAGGGCACGGGGCCCGCCACCAAGCCGCGCTCGGACGTGCGCTCGGGCATCCGCAACGTGGCCTATGCCCTGCTCTCCGGCGCCGACGGCTGGATGTTCGATGGCGAGGACGCGCTGGGCCAGGTGGACACCATGTCCCTGGACAACCACCGCAACCTCAAGCTCGCCATCGCCCGGGATCCGCTGTTCCTGGAGGTGGCCGAGGAGGTGGCTGGGGAGATGAACCGCTGGGCCCAGGGCTTCTTCGGGCGGCCGATCATCGCCGACTGGCGCCAGCAGCTGGACTTCACCACGGTCATCTACCGCGTCCGGGGCCTGCACCTGGACGACCGGCACATCCGCCTGGACGGCCAGGGCTTCTCGGCCTCCATCGCGGACATGGCGCTCTACGTGGTGAACAACCACGAGCGCCTGCGGGCCGCGGGGCGCAGCATCGTGCTGTACCTGCCCAAGACCCAGACCGCCGAGGATGCGGCCTTCTTCAACCGCATCATCCTGGGCCTGGAGGCGCACCTGGGCCTGCCCGTGGGCACCATCAAGTGCTACGTGCTGGTGGAGCAGCTGGAGCAGTGCTTCCAGCTCATGGAGATCCGCGCCGCCCTGTCGCCCCACTTCGTGGGCTTCAACACGGGCCGCTGGGACTACATCAACAGCGTCTCGGACGCCCTGGCCTGGGACCGGGACTTCGTGAACCCCAACATCCAGTCCATCACCATGACCTACGGCTACATGCGCACCTACGAGGACCGCGTGCGCCGCGCCATGAACACGCCGGACCGCAACGGCCGCTTCGCCCTCTGGCAGGGGGGCATGGAGCCCAACATCCCCGTGGGCAGCGAGGAGGGCGTGGCCGCCAGCATGAAGCGGGCCGTGGCGGGCGCCGAGCGCGAGCAGCGCGAAGGGGCCTCGGGCAAGTGGGTGGCCCACTGGAAGATGGTCCACATCGTGCGGCCCGTGTGGGAGAAGGCCGGCCAGGACAACCAGGCGGGGCGGGCCTTCCCGGCGCTGACCTACGAGCCCGGGGATGCCGCGGGCCTCATGCAGCTGGAGCCCGCGCCCCGCACCATCGCGGGCGCCCGGGACCTGCTCTCCGTGGCCCTGCAGTACGGCAACGCCTTCCTGCGCGGCTTCCAGGCCGCGGCGCTCAAGCCCGCCGACTTCTTCGGCAACGACGACGTGCTCTACCTCATGGAGGACATGGCCACGGGCGAGATCCGGCT
>DPRT01000172.1:5913-7622 GCA_003538615.1 Holophagaceae bacterium
GCGCGGTTCCTGGAGGCCTTCCAGAAGGACGGCACCCGGATGACCGGGAACCTGGATTTCTGAGCGACTGGTACGGCAATCCTCTCCGCCCGCCCTGGGCGGAGACCACGATGTGAGGCAGCATGGGCCTTTCTCCCGCTTTCCTTTCCCTGGGGCTCGCCGCGTGCCTGCTCCTGCCCGGCGCCGGGGCGGCCTCCAGCCTCCAGGCCGCGCCTGCCCCCAAGGCCGCGAAGAAGCCCATCTCCTACGATGCCTATGACGGCTGGCGGAGCATCCGGGACGCCTCCCTGTCCCGCGATGGTGCCTGGCTTGTGTACGCCCTGGTGCCCCAGGATGGCGATGGCGAGGTGGTGGCCAGGAACCTGAAGACGGGCCGGGAGTGGCGCCATCCCCGGGGCCAGAATCCCGTGGTGTCGGCCGATGGCCGCTTCGTGGCCTTCGGCATCGCGCCCCCCCGGGCGGAGCGGGACAAGGCCCGGAAGGCGAAGAAGAAGCCCGAGGACATGCCCAAGGCCGGCCTGGGCGTGATGGACCTGAGTACGGGACGGGTGGAGGGCATGGACCGGGTGAAGCGCTTCCGCCTGGCCAAGGACGGCGGGCGCTTTCTCGCGGTCCTGCTGGAGAAGCCCGAGGACCGGAAGCCGGACGGGAAGGCACCGGAGGCGAAGGCCGACGAAGCGGATCAGCGCGCCCGTCCCGGCGCCGCTTCCGCGGATGGGAAGGACGGCAGGAAGAAGGAACCGGGCACGGACCTGATCCTGTGGGAACTGGGGACGGCGGCCCGGGTGGCGGTGCCCGAGGTCTCGGAATTCATCTGGAATCGCGATGGCTCCTGGCTGGCCTATGCGGTGTCCGTGAAGGAGGCGCCGAAGGATGGTGCCAAGGCCGCGGGGAAGCCCAGCGCGGAAGCGCCCAAGGNNGGCCCGGGAGGGCGTCTACCTCTGGCGCGCGGCGGACCGTGGCACCCTGCCGCTGCTGACGGGGGCGGGCGCCTACAAGGGGCTGGCCGCGGATGAGCAGGGTCTGCAGCTGGCCTTCCTCAGCAACCGGGATGCGGCCAAGGCCGAGGCGCCCGCCTTCAAGCTCTACGGCTGGCGGACCGGCGAGGCGGCGGCGGCGGAACTGGCCGCGGCCCAGAGCCCCGGCATGCCCGCGGGCTGGTGCCCCTCCGAGCACGGGCCGCTGACGTTTTCAAAAGATGGCGCCCGCCTGTTCCTGGGCACGGCTCCCGCCCCCAGGGCCGAGCCCAAGGATGCGCCGGAGCCCGTGAAGGTGGACCTCTGGCACTGGAAGGACGCCGAGGTCCAGCCCATGCAGAAGGTGCGCTCCGAGGAGGAGAAGAAGCGCAGCTTCCGCGCGGTGGTGCACCTCTCCGGCCGCCGCTTCTGCCAGCTGGGCTCGGAGGCCCTGCCGGAGGTGGAGACCAACGACAACCCCAAGGTGGCGCTGGGCTATGCGCCCCAGGCCTACCTGCACCTGGCCTCCTGGGACCAGCCCTACGCGGATGTCTTCGCCATCGACCTGGACACCGGCGCCAGCACGCTGCTGGCGAAGAAGCTGCCCTGGTCGCCCCGCAGTGCCGGCGCCCCCGCCCGGGGCTCGCGTCTGTCCCCCGCAGGGAAGTACTTCTTCCAGTTCGACGAGCCGCAGCGGGCCTGGATGCTCATCCCCACCGCGGGGGGGGCGGCCCTGAACCTCACCCGGGATCT
>DPRT01000172.1:7668-8859 GCA_003538615.1 Holophagaceae bacterium
GCCGGCTGGGATGGCGCCGCGCCCCTGCGGCTGATCTGGGGCCACGAGCGCATGGATGGTCTCCAGAAGGCGAAGGATTCGGACCGGGTGGTCTTCACCCGGCAGCGCTTCGACGTGTTCCCGGACCTCTGGGCCAGCGACCTGGGCTTCACCAAGCCCGAAAAGATCACCGCGGCCAATCCCCAGCAGGCCGGGTACCTGTGGGGCACCCAGGAGCTGATCTCCTATGTGAACGCCGACGGAAAAACCCTCCAGGCCCTGGTGGCCAAGCCCGAGACCTTCGATCCGAAGAAGAAATACCCGCTGATGGTCTACATCTACGAGCGGTACAGCGACAGCCTGCACAACCACCAGGCCCCCGCGCCGGGCACCAGCATCAACTTCACGCGGTACGTCAGCCAGGGCTACATCGTGCTGCGCCCGGACATCGAGTACGAGACCGGCTATCCCGGGAAGAGCGCCATGAAGTGCGTCCTGCCCGCCATCGACAAGCTGGTGGAGGCCGGGTACATCGACCGCGAGCGCATCGGCATCCAGGGCCACAGCTGGGGCGGGTACCAGATCGCCTACATGGTGGGCCAGACGCGCCTCTTCAAGGCGGCCGAGGCCGGGGCGCCGGTGTCCAACATGACCAGCGCCTACGGCGGCATCCGCTGGGGCACGGGCATGCTCCGGGCCTTCCAGTACGAGAAGACCCAGAGCCGCATCGGCGCCGCGCCCTGGGAGCGGCCCCTCCAGTTCATCGAGAACTCGCCGCTGTTCTGGGTGGAGCGGGTCCAGACGCCGCTGCTGATGATCCACAACGATGATGACGATGCGGTGCCCTGGTACCAGGGCATCGAGTACTACGCCGCCCTCCGCCGGCTGGACAAGCCGGTGTGGATGTTCAATTTCAACGGCGACAAGCACAACCTCACGCAGCGGGAGAACCAGAAGTACTGGACGGTCCACATGGACGAGTTCTTCGACCATCTGCTGCTGGGCCGGCCGCGGCCCGGGTGGATGGACCGCCCCGTGCCCTACCAGGAGCGCGGCCGGCGGGACATGGCGCCCCTCTACGGGAAGGGCGAGCCGAAGCCGTAGGACCCGTCATCAAGGCGGACCCGGCCTGCACTCCGGTTCAAACCGGGGTCTGGTGCTGGTCCAGCTGGTTCGAAAAATGGGCCTTCGCGCATTCGGGGCACATGCCGT
>DPRT01000016.1 GCA_003538615.1 Holophagaceae bacterium
ATGCCTAGACGATCCACTTTCGCAGTTCATCCTCCGCGAAGATGAGGTGGGCGAGCATGGCGTCGGAGGCGGCCTGGGGCGAGCCGGACCGGATGGCCTGGAGGATCTCGGAGTGCTGGTCGATGATCTTCTGGGCGTTCTGGATGTTGTCGTGGTAGAGCTGCCGACGG
Organism: Holophagaceae bacterium; assembly: GCA_003538615.1. GTDB lineage: Bacteria > Acidobacteriota > Holophagae > Holophagales > Holophagaceae > Geothrix. Next base: position 171 of record DPRT01000016.1, read on the forward strand.
GCTACGGAATTGGCCTTGGCGAAGTCCTCGGACACGGTCTTGAAGAGGCGGATCAGCAGGCTGTTGTGGGTGGCCTCGGCCACGGCGTAGTGGAAGGCCGCGTCGAACTCCTCGCCCTTCTCGGGGTCCTGGACGTTGAGCCGCTCCCGCATGTTCTCGAGCATGGATTCGATCTGGTCGAGCTCCTCGAGGGTGGCCCGCTGGGCGGCCAGGCTCGCGGTGGCGGTCTCGAAGATCCGCCGCATCTCGAACATGTCCAGGAGCGAGTTGCGCTCCACCGCCAGGAACATGGCCAGGGGGCGGATGATGTCATCGGTATCCGTGCCCCGGATGAAGGTCCCCTCCCCCGGCCGGATATCGATGATGCCGAGCATCTCCAGGGTCCGGATGGCCTCGCGCACGGAGGCCCGGCTGACCTGGAACCGCTCGGCGAGGTCGCGCTCGGCCAGCAGCTTGTCACCGGGCTTCAGCTTGCCGCCTGCGATGAGCTGCTTGATCTGCTCCACGATCTCCTCGTAGAGGCGCTTGGTCTTGATGGGCGTGAGTTCCATGTCTCACATCCTAACTGAAGCAAAAATAGTTAGATACAAATTGTGATCAAAAGCAGACCTCTTCGGGATGGTCTGACCACTAGACCCATTGTAACCTTCGGCCAGGCTCTTTTCCAAAACTCTACCTCTTCATCCCCTACCCCCCCAATTGGAGGCTGCATGACCCCCTGGACCCAAGTCTATTCCCCCGTCATGGGGAATATCTTCCTTTCCGCACTGGTGGCCGCCTTGCCGGTCTTCGTGCTGCTGGGTTTTCTGGCCAAACATGTGAAGGCCCACTACTCAGCGATCCTGGGCCTCATCACCTGCCTGCTGGTGGCCATCCTCGTCTACAAGATGCCCGCGGGCATGGCGAGCATGGCCGCGGTCCACGGCGCCCTCTTTGGCCTGCTGCCCATCGGCTGGATCGTGCTGAACGCCATCTTCATCTACGACATCACGGTCAAGTCCGGCGATTTCGAGGTGGTGAAGCACTCCATCGCAGGACTGGCCGGTGACCGCCGCATCCAGGCCCTGCTGATCGCCTTCAGCTTCGGCGCCTTCATCGAGGGCGCGGCCGGTTTCGGCACGCCCGTGGCGATCTCCGCGGCCATGTTGATCGGCCTGGGCTTCCGCCCCCTCCAGGCCGCCGGCCTGGCCCTGATTGGCAACACCGCCCCCGTGGCCTACGGCGCCCTGGGCAGCCCGCTCATCGCCCTCGCCGGCGTGACCGGCCTGCCGCTGGACATGCTGAGCGCCGCCGCGGGCCGCATCCTGCCCATCTTCTCGCTGATCGTGCCCTTCTGGATCATCTGGACCATGGCCGGACGCAAGGCCATGATGGAAGTCTGGCCGGCCTGCCTTACCGCCGGTGGCAGCTTTGCGATCGCGCAGTTCCTGGTGAGCAACTACCACGGCCCCTGGCTGGTGGACATCATCGGCGCCATCATCTCCATGCTGTCCCTGGTCATCCTGCTGAAGTTCTGGCAGCCCAAGAACATCTGGCGCTACGAGCATGAGCGCGAAGAAGCCCATGCGGCCAAGGTCGAGCAGAGCACCAACAAGGTCGTGAAGGCCTGGATGCCCTGGGTGTTCCTGTCCGTGTTCGTGTTCGCCTGGGGCACCCCGCAGGTGAAGACCTTCCTCAATGGCGGCACCACGGCTGCGCCCAACTTCCTGAACGGCTACACAGTCAAGACCTTCGAAATCCCCCTGCTCCACAACAACGTCGAGAAGGCCCCCCCCGTGGTGGCGAAGAAGTCCAAGGAGGCCGCGGTCTGGACCTTCAACTGGCTCTCCCTCACGGGCACCAGCCTCCTCCTCGCCGGCATCGTCAGCGGCCTGCTGGCTGGGTTCAGCTTCCTGGAACTGGCCAAGATCTGGGGCAAGACCGTCAACCGCGTGAAGATCTCCCTGCTCACCATCGCCGCCATGCTGGCGCTGGGCTTCGTCTCCAAGTCCGCGGGCCTGGACGCCACCATGGGTCTGGCCTTTGCCAGCACCGGGGTTCTGTTCCCCTTCTTCAGCGCCATGCTGGGCTGGCTGGGTGTGGCCCTGACGGGCAGTGACACGTCCTCCAACGTGCTCTTCGGCGGCCTCCAGAAGATCACCGCCGAGCAGCTGGGCCTGAACCCGATCCTCACCGCCGCGGCCAACACCACCGGCGGCGTCATGGGCAAGATGATCGACGCCCAGAGCCTCGTGGTGGCCTCCGTGGCCACGAACCAGCAGGGCGAGGAGGGCACCATCCTCCGCTACGTGTTCTTCCACAGCCTGGCCCTGGCCGCCATGGTCGGCGTCGTGATCTTCCTCTACGCGAAGGTCCTGCCCGCCAACTGGATGCCCCAGGTTCCCGCCGCGCCTGCTGTCGTGACGGCGCCCGCCACCCCGGCGGCCCCAGCGGCCCTGCCCGCCCCTGCCCCCGCCAAGTAAGCCGGGCAGCGCTCTGATGTAAGACCCGGGTCCCGCCGCGCCACGCCAGGCCGGCGGGACCTTTTTCCCGGATTGAAGACCCAGAGGATGTTTCTCATGAGCACCGCCATCGCCCTTTCCCTGAGGGAAGCCCTCGTCGCCATCGTGGGACCCGACCGGGTCCTGGACCGGCCGGTGGACCTGATCGCCTTCGCTTCCGATGCGAGCTTCTACCGCCTGATCCCCAAGGCCGTGGTCTTCGCGGGGAGCGTGGAGGAGGTCCGCGCCCTGTTCCGGCTCAGCCGCGAACTCAGCGTTCCCATGACCTTCCGGGCCGCCGGCACCAGCCTTTCGGGGCAGTCGGTGTCCGATGGGATCCTGGTGGAGGTGGCCCGCAACTGGCGCGGCATCCAGGTGCTGGAGGGCGGCGCCAGGGTGAAGGTGCAGCCCGGCGTCATCGGCGCCCATGTGAACCACGCCCTGCGGCCCTACCGCGCCAAGATGGGCCCCGATCCCGCCTCCATCAACACCTGCACCGTGGGCGGCATCCTCTCCAACAACTCCAGCGGCATGTGCTGCGGCGTCACCCAGAACGCGTACCACACCCTGGAATCCCTCACCTTCGTCCTGCCCTCCGGTACGGTGATCGACACGGCCGCGCCCGATGCCGACCAGCGGTTCCGCGAGGCCGAACCCGCCCTGGCCGAGGGCCTGCTGAAGCTCAAGCGGGACCTCGAAGCCAACCGCCCCCTGGCCGACCGCATCCGGGCCAAGTACAAGATGAAGAACACCACGGGCTATTCGCTGAATGCCTTCATCGACTACGAGCGGCCGGTGGACATCTTCCGGAACGTGCTGGTGGGTTCCGAGGGCACCCTGGCCTTCATCGCCGAGGCCGTGCTGAATTCCGTGCCCGATCTGCCGGTGAAGGTGACGGGCTTCCTCATCTTCCCCGACCTGCACGCCGCCTGCGCAGCCATCGTGCCCCTGCGCGACGCCGGCGCCGCGGCCCTCGAGTTGCTGGACCGCGCCTCGCTGCGCTCCGTGGAGAACCAGGCCGGCATCCCGCCCAGCATCAAGACCCTGCCTGAGGGCGCGGCCGCCCTGCTGGTGGAGTTCCACGGCCGGGATGAATCGGTCCGCGCGGAGCTGGAACGCACCGCCCTGGCCACCGCGGCAGCCTTCAACCTCATGGAGCCCGCCCGCTTCACCCACGATCCCGTGGAGCAGGCCCTCATGTGGAAGATCCGCTCGGGCACCTTCCCCTCCGTGGGCGCGGTCCGCAAGCGCGGAACCACGGTGCTCATCGAGGACGTGGCCTTCCCCATCGAGAAGCTGGCGGATGCCGCCGTGGANNAAGGCCGAGCACGGCACGGGCCGCAACATGGCGCCCTTCGTGGAAGCCGAGTGGGGCCCGGAGGCCAAGGCTGTCATGGAGCAGCTCAAGGCCCTGGTGGATCCCCTGCGCCTGCTGAATCCCGGCGTCATCCTCAACGCCGATCCCAAGTGCCACCTGTCCGACCTCAAGCCCATGCCCGGCGTGGAAGAGGAAGTCGACAAGTGCATCGAGTGCGGCTACTGCGAGCCCAAGTGCCCCAGCCGCGAGCTGACCCTCACGCCCCGCCAGCGCATCGTCGTCCGCCGCGAGATGGCCCGCCTGGAGGCCAACGGCGAGAACCCCGGCCTGCTGGCCTCCCTCCAGGACGTCTTCCCCTACATGGCCCTGGAGACCTGCGCCACGGACGGCCTCTGCGCCACGGCCTGCCCCGTCAGCATCGACACGGGCCAGCTCACCAAGCGGTTCCGCCGCGCCAGCCACAGCCGCCGCGCCCAGAAGATCGCCCTCTCCGTGGCCCGCAACTTCGCCACCGTCGAGCCGGTCATGCGCCTGGCCCTGCGGTCCGGGCACATGGTCCAGAGCCTCTTCGGACCCAAGGCCATGCCCTTCATCACGCGGATCATGAAGGCCTTCGGCGCCTCCCACCAGTGGAGCCCGGAGATGCCGAAACCCGCCAAGGCGGCCCTGCCCGTGACCTCCCTGGAGGGCGCCCAGGCCATCTACTTCCCCGCCTGCATCTCCCGCATGATGGGCCACCTCCCCGGCGAACCCGAGGAGCTGAGCCTGGTGGAGGCGCTGGTGAAGGTCTCCGAGCGGGCGGGCTATCCCGTCCACATCCCCTTCGACGTGGAAGGCACCTGCTGCGGCGTGCCCTTCTCCTCCAAGGGCTTTGACGAGGCGCACCGCTACACCGTGAACCACGCCATCGAGAAGTTCTGGGAATGGACCCAGGAGGGCCGCCTGGCCGTCGTCATGGACACCAGCCCCTGCACCCACGGCGTGCTCAGCAGCCGGGGCTACCTCACCCCCGAGAACCAGGCGAAATTCGACAAGCTGAAGGTCATCGACAGCACGGCCTTCGCCAACGACGTGCTGCTGCCCCGCCTGAAGGTGCTGCGCAAGGTGGGTTCCGTGGTGCTCCATCCCGTCTGTTCGGTCACCAAGATGAACCTCCTGCCCCAGCTCGAGGGCGTGGCCAAGGCCTGCGCCGACAAGGTGGTGGTGCCCCGGGACGCGGGCTGCTGCGGCTTCGCCGGCGACCGCGGCTTCACCCATGCCGAACTGACGGCCTCCGCCACCAAGCACGAGGCCCGCGAAGTGAAGGCCGAAGCCTTCGACGGCTATTTCGCCAGCAGCCGCACCTGCGAGGTGGGCATGACCCGCTCCACAGGCCAGGTCTACCGCAGCTTCCTATACTTGCTCGAGTCCGCGACCCGCCCGGAGGCCTCCAAGTGAACGGAACCAAACCCAAGAAGGTCTACTTCTACGGCACCTGCCTGGTGGACCTGTTCTTCCCGGATGCCGGCATGGCCGGCATCCAGCTGCTGCGCCAGGCCGGCGTGGAGGTCATCTTCCCCGAAGGCCAGACCTGCTGCGGCCAGCCGGCCTTCAACTGCGGCTACTGGGAGGAGGCCCGGGACGTGGCCCGCACCCAGGTGGCCCTCTTCCCCCAGGATCTGCCCGTGATCCTGCCCTCGGGCAGCTGCGCCGGCATGATGAAGGTCCACTACCCCGAGCTGTTCCACGGCCAGCCGGACGAGGCCCAGGTCCGCGCCTTCAGCGCCCGCGTCTATGAGCTGACCCAGTTCCTGGTGGACGTGCTGGACGTAAAGCTGAAGGACCTGGGCGAGCCCGTGAAGGTCACCTGGCACAGCTCCTGCCACGCGGTCCGCGACCTGGGGCTGAAGGGCGAGCCCCAGGCCCTCATCGGCCAGCTCTCCAACGTGGAGCTGGCACCCCTCACCCGGGAGCACGAGTGCTGCGGCTTCGGCGGCACCTTCTCCGTGCGGCAGCCGGAGATTTCCGCGGCCATGTCCTGCGACAAGGCCGCGGATGCCGAAGCGACCGGCGCCTCCGTGGTCCTGTCCACGGACGGAGGCTGCCTGCTCAATGTGAATGGCACGCTGGAAGCCAAGAACAGCAGGCTCAAGGTCCAGCACGTCGCCGAATTCCTCTGGGAGCGCACCCGTGCACGCTGAGAACGAGATCCACTTCCGCGACTCCGCCGCCAAGGCGCTGCTGGATCCCCAGCTCCGCGCCAACTTCCGCCGCGCCATGGACGGCCTCATCACCAAGCGCCGGAACCAGTTTCCCGATCCCCGCGACCTGCAGGACCTGCGGGATCTCAGCACGGCCATCCGCTCCCGCAGCCTGCTCAACCTGCCGGCGCTGCTCGAACAGTTCGAGGCCAACTGCACGAAGAATGGCATCCAGGTCCACTGGGCCGAGACCTGCGAGCAGGCCAACGAGCTGATCCTGGGCATCCTCCAGGCCAAGGGGGCGAAGACGCTCGTGAAGGGCAAGAGCATGGTCTCCGAGGAGATGCACCTCAACGCCTACCTGGAATCCAAGGGCATCGAGGCCCTGGAGTCCGACCTGGGCGAGTACATCATCCAGCTGGACGGGGAGACGCCGAGCCACATCATCATGCCGGCCATCCACAAGAACAAAGACCAGATCGCCCGCCAGTTCAGCCAGAAGATCAAGGACGCCAAATACACCGAGGATGTGGACGAGCTCACGGCCATGGCCCGCAAGGTGCTGCGCCAGAAGTTCCTCGATGCCGATGCCGGCCTCTCCGGCGTGAACTTCGCCGTGGCCGAGACCGGAACCCTCTGCCTGGTGGAAAACGAAGGCAACGGCCGCATGAGCACCCACGTGCCGCCCCTCCACATCGCCGTCATGGGCCTCGAGAAGGTCGTGGCCCGCCTGGAGGACGTGGCGCCGCTCTACGCGATCCTCACGCGCTCGGCCACGGGCCAGGCCGTCAGCACCTACTTCAACCTCATCAGCGGCCCCCGGGGCGATGCGGAAAAGGACGGCCCCGAGGAAGTCCACCTGGTCATCCTCGACAACGGCCGCTCGCGGATCTACGCCGATCCCCAGCTGCGCGCCACCCTGCGCTGCATCCGCTGCGGCGCCTGCATGAACCACTGCCCCGTCTACACCCGGGTGGGCGGCCATGCCTACGAGGCCATCTATCCCGGCCCCATCGGCAAGATCCTCACGCCGCAGATGGAGGGCGTGGGCGTCCGCCATGACCTCATCCACGGCTCCAGCCTCTGCGGCGCCTGCGGCGAGGTCTGCCCCGTGGAGATCCCCATCCCGGAAATCCTGGTGCGGCTGCGCCGGGAGGCCACCCACGAGGACGCCGGATCCACCGTCATCGGCAAGGGCACGGGCCGCACGGCCAGTGAGGACTGGGCCTGGCGCCTCTGGGCCGGGGTCCTCAAGCGTCCTGCCCTCTACCGCCTCGCCACCTGGTTCGCCACCCGCTTCGGGAAGGCGCTGCCCGCCAACGCGCCGCTCATCAAGGCCTGGACCCAGTCCCGCACCAAGCCCGTCCCGGCCCCCCGCTCGCTCAGCGAGCGCGTCCGCGCCGAGGGAGTCCCCCATGTCTGATCCCCGCCCCGATTCCGCTTCTCGCGCCGCCATCCTCGGCCGTCTCCGCGCCGCCGGCGATGCGGGTGAACTGCCCGCCCTGGACACCGCCGTCCTGGAGCGCCGCCAGTGGCCCGCCGCCGAGCGGGTGGCCCGCCTGCGCAAGGGCATGGAAGCCGTCCACACGGAATTCCTGGAGGCCACACCCGCCACCTGGCCCGCCGTGGTCCGCGCCTTCTGCGATCACGAGGGCCTGGCGAACCTGCTCTATGGCCCCGCCAGCGAGGCGGGGGCGGCCCTGGCCGCCGCCTGGGCGCCCGGCGGGCCCCAGCTCATGCCCTACGACCGCCCCGTGGAGGCCTTCAAGCAGGAACTCTTCACGGGCGTGGAGGCTGGTTTCACGGGCACCGTGGGCGGCGTCGCCGAAACCGGCGGCCTGCTGCTGATGCCCGGGCCTGCGGAGCCCCGCCTCATGTCCCTGGTGCCGCCCATCCATATCGCGCTGCTCCGGGCCTCCACCATCCAGGACAGCTTCTGGTCCGCCGTGAAGGCCCTGGGCTGGGGCCGCAGCCTGCCCCCCAACGCCCTGCTCATCTCCGGCCCCAGCAAGACCGCCGACATCGAGCAGACCCTCGCCTACGGCGTCCACGGCCCCAAGCGCCTCATCGTGGTGCTCGTGGACGATCTGGCGTAGACGCAGGCCCACGCCCGCGCTACACTGTTCCTTCATGGCTGGGTAGCTCAGGTGGTTAGAGCGAGGGTCTCATAATCCCTAGGTCGGCAGTTCGAGTCTGCCTCCAGCCACCACC
>DPRT01000070.1:0-15245 GCA_003538615.1 Holophagaceae bacterium
ACCTCGCTGCTGGACGCCATCCGCAAGACCAAGGTGGCCGCAGGCGAAGCCGGCGGCATCACCCAGCACGTGGGCGCCTACCACGTGGAAGTGAAGGATCCGAACACCGGCGAGATGCGCAAGGTGGTCTTCCTCGACACCCCGGGCCACGAGGCCTTCACGAAGATGCGCGCCCGCGGCGCCAAGGTCACGGACATCGCCGTCCTGGTGGTGGCCGCCGATGACGGCGTCATGCCCCAGACCGTGGAATCCATCAACCACGCCAAGGCCGCCGATGTGCCCCTCGTCATCGCCGTCAACAAGATCGACAAGCCCGGCGCCAACCCGGACAAGGTCCAGCAGGGCCTGCTCCAGTACAGCGTCCAGACCGAGGCCTACGGCGGCGATGTGCCGGCCGTCCTCGTCAGCGCCAAGACCAGGCAGGGCCTCGANNGGCCCCGTGGCCACGGTGCTGGTGCAGCGCGGCACCCTGCGGGCCGGCGACATCTTCGTGGCCGGCGCCACCATGGGCCGCGTCCGCGCCATGTTCGACTACCTGGGCCAGCGCGTCACCGAAGTCGGCCCCTCCAGCGCCGTGCAGATCCTCGGCTTCGAGGAAGTGCCCAGCGCCGGCGACAACTTCCAGGTGGTGGAGGACGAGCCCAAGGCCCGCACCATCGTCTCCTTCCGCCAGGAGAAGGCCAAGCTGGCCGCGCAGCAGAAGCAGCGCGCCACCCTGGAGACCCTGTTCAGCACCCTCAAGGACGGCCAGGTCAAGGAGCTCGCGCTCATCATCAAGGCCGACACCCAGGGTTCCGTGGAATCCCTGGTGGGCCAGCTGGAGCGCCTCAGCACCGACAAGGTCCGCGTGCGCATCATCCACAGCGCCGCCGGCACCGTCACCGAGAATGACGTGCTGCTTGCCGAAGCCTCCAAGGCCACCATCATCGGCTTCCACACCAAGGCCGAGAAGAAGACCGAGGAGCTCGCCCGCGAAGAGGGCGTGGATCTGCGCTTCCACGACATCATCTACAAGGTCACGGAAGAGATCGAGCAGGCCATGGTCGGCATGCTGGACGCCACCGACAAGGAGACCATCCACGGTCAGGCCGAGATCCGCCAGCTCTTCAAGATCGGCAAGACCGTCATCGCCGGTTCCTTCGTCACCGAAGGCAAGGTCCAGAAGGCCAACAAGGTCCGCGTGAAGCGCGGCGAGGAAGTCCTCTTCGAGGGCGGCCTCAAGAACCTCAAGCGCTTCAAGGAGGACGTGACCGAGGTGAAGAACGGCCTCGACTGCGGCATCTCCCTCGACGGCTTCGACGAGCTGAAGGAAGGGGACATCCTCGAGTTCTACAGCCGCGAGAAGGTCATCGCGACCTCACTCAGCTAGGGCGATCTGCGCTTCGCGCAGATCGGAAACGGGCCCGCTTTGCGGGCCCGTTTTTTGATTGATCTCCATAATTGACTCAATGGTGTTTAAATATTGATTACATTACAGTAATCATCATTCATGTGATCCGTGTCACTCCGTCTCGATCCCAGACTGGGGCATCGACCCCGCCGAGGATGCCATGACCAACCCCAGCTTCGCCCTCACGGCCCCCGCGAACCAGAAACCCGCCAGCAACCCCATGGGCCTTTCCCGCATCGACCACTTCCAGCTCACGGGCTCCATCGAGCGTCTGGAACCCCTCTACCGGCGCCTGGGCTTCGCCCGCCTGGCCAGCGGCACCCACGCCTGGGGACGCATGGTCCACCTGCGCCAGCAGCGCATGGACATCCTCATCTTCGAGGCGGAGGCCTTGCACCCCGCGGGACGCTACTTCCAGGCCCACGGCGAAGGGGTCTGCGCCCTCAACTTCCTGGTGGAGAACCTGGACGTGGCCATCGCCCAGGCCCGCGCGCAAGGCGCCCGGGTGATGCTCGAACCCGAAGCCCACAGCCTCGGAAGCGGCACGGTGCGCTTCGCGGCCATCCAGGGCGTGGGCGATGTCTGGAACTTCCTGGTGGAGCGCACCGGGGAACCCGCCGCCTTCTGGCCGGGCCTCGCCGCCGATCCCGCTCCGGCCCTCTGCGATCCCGGCCTGGTGCGCGTGGACCACCTCACCAACAACGTGGGCCCCGCCGAGATGGACGCCCTGGTGGACTTCTATGAGCGCGTCTACGGTTTTGTCGTCACCCGCGAGTTCCACATCCGCGGCGCCCTGGGCACGGGCCTCGACTCCAAGGTGGTCCAGAGCGCCAACAACCAGGTGATCATCCCCATCAACCAGCCCACGGACGAGAAGAGCCAGGTGCAGGAGTACGTCACCCGGCACAGGGGCCAGGGCGTGCAGCACATCGCCCTCTCCACCAACGACATCTTCCACACCCTGCGCACCCTCCAGGCCCAGGGCTTCGCGTTCCTCCGCGTGCCCGATACCTACTACGAGCTGCTGCCGGGCCGCATCGCCAAGAGCGGCTACACCGTCCGCGAAAGCCTGGCGGAGGCCCGGGAGCTGGGCATCCAGATCGATGGCGACGAAAGCGGCTACCTGCTTCAGATCTTCACCGAGGACCAGATCGGGCCGCTCTTCTTCGAGATCATCCAGCNNCCATGCGCCTTTCCCCTGCCCGCCAGCGCGGCTTCACCTTGATGGAACTGCTCGTGGTCATGACCATCATGGCCCTGCTGGCCACGGTGGGCCTGGCGGGCTACCGGTACAAGACCACGGTGGCCCGGGAGGCGGTGCTCAAGGAGAACCTCTTCCAGATCAACCACGCCCTGGAGCAGTACCGGGCGGACCGGGGCAAGTACCCCTCCAGCCTGGGGCCCCTCCGGGAACTGGGTTATCTGCGGGACATCCCCTGGGATCCCATCACCCAGTCCCGGGACACCTGGCAGCTGGAGCTGGAGCCCCCGGATCCCGACAACCCCGAGGCCGAGACCGGCGTGTTCCGGGTGCGGAGCAGCTCCACGGACAAGGGCACCAATCAGATCCCCTACAACGAGTGGTAGGGATCTCCAGCCTCCAGGAACCCATGAGCCCCAGCCTTCTCCGCCGCCTCGATCGCGTCTCCGCCTCCCTGCTGCTCCTCTGGGCGGGGGCCGCCCTGGGCTTCGGCGCCTTCGCTGCGCCCCTGCTCTTCCAGGAACTGCCCAGCCGCGATGTGGCCGGCCGCATCGCCGGGCTGATCATCGGCCGCCTGGACTGGGCCGCTTGGGCGGCCTTCGGCCTGGCGGGCCTCAGCTGGGGCGCCCGCTGGATGGCCGAGGTGAAGGAGGAGCTCATCGGCCCCATGCGCCTCTGGAGCGCGGGCTGGCTGGTGGCCATGCTCATGTGCCTGGCCAGCGCCTTCATCGTGACGCCCAAGGTGCGCGCCATCCGCGCCCGCATCGGCGCCCCCATCGAGACCCTGGCGCCAGACCACGGGGACCGCGTGGCCTACAACAAGGCCCACGGCCTCAGCCGCAACCTCTTCTTCCTGCGGATCCTCCTCGCCGTGGGACTGGCGGCCACGGTGACGATGCTGCCCCGGAAGCATCAGGAGTAGGCGGCTTCGGAGCGGGGCTCCGGCAGCTCCCAGTCCTCCAGTTCCCGGGGTTTCGGCGGACCGGGGATCAGCTCCCGCAGCCAGCTGCGGATCTCGGGCACCCCGGCGCCCTGGAGGGCGCAGGCCTGGACGGCCCCCGGGTGGCGCTTCTTCAGCTCCAGCTTCTGGGGCCGGTGCAGGCGGTCCACCTGATTCAGCACCAGGAGCCGGGGCTGGGCGCCGTCCTCCTCGGGAGCGCAGCCGATCTCGCGCAGCGTGGCGCCCACCACCTTGAGGTGATCCTCCAGGTCCGGATGGGCCGCATCGGCCACCACCAGCAGGGCATCCGCCGTGCGGACCTCGCCCAGGGTGCTGCGGAAGGCCGCCACCAGCTGGTGGGGCAGCTTGCGGATGAAGCCCACGGTGTCGGCCACCAGGCAGTGCCTGGGCTCCAGGGCGCCTTCTCCGGTTTCCGGATCGAAGGCCTGGCCCAGCCAGGCCTTGCGGGTGGTGGTGTCCAGGGTGGCGAAGAGCAGGTCCCGGGGTTCGCCTTCGCCCGTGAGGGCCTTCAGGAGNNTCCCGCACCTGCTCCAGGTGGGTGAGCTCCCGCTTGAGCTGGCTGATGCGGGTGCGGACCATGCGGCGGTCCACTTCGATCTGCGTTTCGCCCGGCCCCCCGCGCAGGCCCACGCCGCCGCCCTGGCGCTCCAGGTGGGTCCAGGCGCCCTTGAGGCGGGGCAGTTCGTACTCGAGCCGGGCCAGCTCCACCTGGGCCTTGGCCTCCCGGGACTGGGCCCGCTGCTCGAAGATGCTGAGGATGAGGCCCGTGCGGTCCAGGCAGACGAGGCTCGTGAGCTTCACGATGGCGTTCACCTGGCTGCCGCTCAGCTCGTCGTCGCAGATGAGGTGGCTCACCCCCTGGCGGGCGGCCTCGTCCGCCAGGGCCTCCAGCTGGCCGGAACCGTAGAAGGTCCGGGTGGCGATCTGGGAGCGCTTCAGGATCCGCCGGGCCTGCACCTCGAACCCGCAGCTGCGGGCCAGTTCGGCCAGTTCCAGGAGGTGGTCCTGGATGTGGTCCTCCCGGTCCTCGGGGCCCTGGCGGGCGATGAGCAGACAGCGGGGAGGGATTTCAGCCATAAGGCAAAGCTGCCGTGCCGGGCGGCAATAATCAAGCCCTCATGGCTCTGGACGATGCGATGAACGGGAGCCGGGTCCACATGGCCATGTTCGGGTTGAAAAAATCCAAGCCGTCGGAGGGATCCGACCTGGTCCTGGCCTACCTGGAGGAGGCCCAGCGGGTGCGGACCACCCTCACCCTGATCGATGGCAAAGGGCGGGAAGTGCCCGCCACCCTGGCCTCCGTCGGCGAGGACCGCATCAGCCTGAACACCCAGGGGCCCCTGTCCGCCGAAAAGGGCGCCAGCATGACCCTGGTGTTCCTCCTCGACGGGCTCCGCTTCAAGGCCGAATCCAGGCTCGTGGACGTGAAGCCGGGATCCGCAGTCCTGGACCTTCCCGGCGCCATCGCCCTGGCCGAGCGCCGCCGGAAACCCCGGGCCCGCCTGAACGCCCGGGAAGGCGCCACGGCCACGGCGCTCACGAGCCTCTTCGATGGCGTGGGCATCAGCGGCCCCATCGAGAACATCTCCGAAGGCGGCGTCTGCATCCGCGTGGAGCGGGCCATGGAGGTCAAGACCCAGCGGAAGATGCACATGGGGCCGAACCTCCTGGCGGTGGGCCAGCCCATGATGCTGGTGAAGCTCTCCAAGATCCCCAAGTCCCCCCCCATCGAGCTGGGCGGCACCGTGGCCTACCTGGATGCCAGCCAGGGCCTCCTGGTGGGCATCGCCTTCGAGCCCGGGAAGGAATCCCTNNGCCGCGGAACCCATCCTCGCCGCGAAGGCCGCCCCGCTCCCCCCCCACATCCCTCCAGCCCCTGCGCCCGAGGCCGAGGCCCCCCCGGAACCTGCGCCCCATCACGATGAGCGCTCCCAGGCCCTGCTTCGCGTGAAGAAGCGCACCCGCAGCCTCCTGCTGGCCATGCCCGAGGGCCCGGATCGCGACCGGGTGGCCGCCTACCTCAGCGAGGACGGCTACGGCCACGTGCGCTGCGCCGACACCCTCACGGACCTGCTGGAATGCCTGGACCGCCCCCCCATCCACCTGATCCTGGTGGACGGCGGCGTGGCCGAGCTCCAGGGCCTGGCCCTGGCCTCCCTGCTCCAGCACCGCCTGGGCGAGGAGATGCCGCCGGTGATCCTCGCAGAGGACTCCGTGGATGCGGAGCTGGTGCTGGGGGCCCAGGAGACAGGCGTGGCCCAGATCCTGGTGAAGCCCTACGAACCGGACGCCGACTTCGCCCGCATGATCGAGGAGCACCTGGGCCTCGGCTAGGGTCTGCTTTCAAAGCGGATACCCTGGTGCCATGCCCTTGTTCGAACGCACCATCGCCGACCGCTACCTGAAGACCCACCGCAAGGGGGCCTTCGTGCGGATCATGGTGACCCTCACCCGGTTCGGGACGGCCCTGGGCGTTTTCGCCATGGTGGTGACCCTGGCCCTGATGAACGGCATCCGCGAAGAGATCCAGGCCACCCTCTTCAGCGCCACGGCGCATTTCACCGTGTTCCACCTGGCCGGGGACATTCCGGACACCGAAGGGTCCCTGAAGGCCACCCGGGCCGTATCCGGCGTGCAGGCCGTCTCGCCCATCCGCCTGGAGAAGGGCCTGCTGCGCCGCGCCGGCAGCGAGATGCCGCCGGAGCCCGTGGTGGTGAAGGCCGTGGACCCAGCCACCGCCCACGGCACTTCCAGCATCTTCGACTCCATGAAACCGATCGCCGTGGAGCAGCTCAAGGAGGGCGAGATCGTCCTGGGCAAGGAGCTGGCCCAGCGCCTCGGCCTCCAGGTGGGCGACACCGTGGCCATGGCCTTCTTCCGCCTGGAACTGGGGCTCGGCGGCCAGCAGCCCAAGGTGGCCGCCTTCCGCGTGGCCGGCACCTTCCACAGCCACAGTTCCGAGTACGACAAGGCCTGGGCCTTCATCCACCTGGCGGACAGCATGCGGATCGCCCGGTCGGAGGGCCGCGCCGAGATGATCGAGGTGCGCGCCCGCAGCATCGACGCCATCGAGGAAGTCAAGGGCCGGGTGCTGGAGGTGCTGGGACCCGGGTACATGGCCACGGATCTGCGGGAGTCCAACAAGACGCTCTTCGCGGCCCTGGCCCTGGAGAAATGGGGCTTCGCCGCCGTCTTCGGGCTCATCGTGCTGGTGGCCGCCTTCAACATCGTGGCCTCGCTGGTGCTGCTGGTGACGGAGAAGCGCCGGGATCTGGGCGTGCTGCTGGCCCTGGGCGCCACGCCCCGGCAGATCCAGCGGCTCTTCGAACTTCAAGGGCTGCGCATCGGCGCCGTGGGCACTGCCTGGGGCCTGGGCGTGAGCGTGCCGCTCTGCCTGGTGCTGGACCACTTCAGGCTCCTGAAGCTGCCCGCCGCCGTCTACGACTTCATCACCTACATGCCCTTCCGGCTCAAGGTGCTGGACATCCTTCTGGTGGCGGTCTTCCCCCTGCTGGTGTCCTGGCTGGCGGCCCGCTACCCCGCCAAGAAGGCCGCGGCCCTGGATCCCGTCGACGCGCTGAGGGCCGAATGATCGGACAGCCGCTTTCCATCCAGGGCCTGCGCAAGACCTATCCCGGCAACGCCCACCCGGTCTTCGATGGCTTCGACCTCGAGGTCGAGGCGGGCAGCCTCTGCGCCATCGTGGGCGTGTCGGGCGTGGGGAAGACCACCCTGCTGAACTGCGTGGCGGGCCTCGATCATTGGGAAGCCGGTGGCATCACCATCGGGGGGGATCCCGTGCCCGAGGGCGCCGAGGCCCGGGCCCTCTACCGCCGCCGCCGGGTGGGCCTGGCCTTCCAGCAGCCCCACCTGCTGCCGGAGTTCACCGTGCGGGAGAACCTGCGGATGCCCCTGCTCATCGATGGCGAAGCCTCCACCGAAGGCGAGGTCTGGATTGGACAGCTGTTGTCCACCGTGGGCCTGGGCGACCTGGGCGAGCGCCTGCCCGGTCAGCTCTCCGGCGGCCAGGCCGCCCGGGCGGGTCTGGCCCGGGCCCTGGTGCGCAGGCCCGCCCTCTGGCTGCTGGACGAGCCCACGGGCAACCTCGACCCCGCCACGGCGGAGGAGGTCTTCGGCTTCCTGATGGGCCTCCACGCGGAGCTGCGCCCCACCACCCTGCTCGTCACCCACAACCCCGGCCTGGCCGAACGCTGCATGCGGACCGTACGGCTGGGCTGATCAGTTCAGCTCGGCCGCGGGAATCCCCTTCGCCCGCCGGGCTTCCAGCAGCTCACCCAGGATCACCGCCGCCGCTGCCGCATCCAGCAGGAGCTTCCGCTTCTCGGGCTTCACGCCCCGCTCCCGCAGGAGGCGCTCGGCCTCGGCGCTGCTGAGGTGCTCGTTGGCGAAGCGCAGGGGCAGGCCCGTCCGGACCGCCAGGGCCTCGCCGAAGGCCCTGGCCGCAGGCGCTGTGGCGCTTTCGGCCCCGTCCTTGTGGCGGGGCAGGCCCACGCAAAGGGCCTGCACGCCCTCCTCCTTGCAGAGCCGCGCCAGGCGGTCGAGCGTGCGCGCCTCCTCCTGGGGCCACACCTCGAAGGGCGAGGCCAGGATCTCCAGCTCGTCCGAAAAGGCGAGGCCGATCTTCTTCGTGCCGTGGTCTATCGCAAGCCAGCGCATCGCCCCATCCTAGCCCCATGTCCGCCCGCACCCTCACCTTCGCCACCGCCCTGGGCCGACTCCGCCTGAGATGGACAGCCGAGGGCGTCGACCTGCTGCGGCTTACAGATACGCTCGACCGCGAGGAGGCCCGGGAGGCCCCAGCCTGGGTGCTGGAAGCCGTGCGCCGGCTCATGGCCCATCTCGCCGGGAAGCCCCAGGACCTGAAAGACATTCCGCTGGACCTGTCGGGCCTGACCCCCTTCCAGCGGCGCGTGGCCGAGGTGCTGCGCGCCACGGCGCCCGGGCAGACCCTCAGCTACGGCGAGGTGGCCCTGCTGGCGGGCCGCCCCGGCGCGGCCCGGGCCGTGGGCCAGGCCGTGAAGGCCAATCCGGTGCTGATCCTTGTCCCCTGCCACCGCGTGGTGGCTTCGAAGGGCCCCGGCGGCTGGAGCGCCTTCGGGTCGCCGGAGGTCAAGGCGCGGCTGCTGGCGCTGGAGAGGCCGCATACTGGACCCGATGACGCGCCCGCTGCCCGATGACCTGCTGAAGGTTCCGCACCGCCGGGACGTGCCCTTCGCGCGGCTCACCACCTTGGGCGTGGGCGGGCTCTGCCGCTGGCTCTTCGAGCCCACCACCGAAGCCGAAGCCCAGGCCTTCGTCCGCGCCTGCGCCAAGGAGGGCCTGCCCTGGCGGGTGCTGGGGGGGGGCTCGAACCTGGTGGTGCTGGGGGACATCGACACGCCCGTGCTGCGGCTCGCCTTCCCGAAGACCATCCAACGCCAGGACACCCGCATCACGGCGCCCGCCAGCCACGGCCACATCGCCCTGGCGGAAGCCGCCGCGGCGGCGGGGCTGTCGGGCCTGGAGTTCGCCAGCGGCATCCCCGGATCCCTGGGGGGCGCCATCCGCATGAACGCCGGGGCCTATGGCCGCGAGTGGGTGGACGTGCTGGCGCGCTACCGCTTCCTCACCCCCGAGGGCGAGCTGGTGGACAAGGCCCCGGAGCCCGGCGAGTTCACCTACCGCTGGAGCTTCCTCACCGGGGGCCGCGTGGTGCTGTCCGCCACGGCCCGGCTGGCAGAGGGGGATCCTGCGGTGATCCGCACCCAGGTGGCCGAGTACCGGGCGAAGCGCGGCACCAGCCAGCCCCTGTCCAAGCGCAACGCCGGCTGCATCTTCAAGAACCCGCCGGGCCAGAGCGCCGGACGCCTCATCGATCAGGCGGGCCTCAAGGGCCTGCGCGTGGGCGATGCCGAGGTGAGCCCCGAGCACGCCAACTTCCTGGTCAACCACGGCCACGCCACCGCCGCCGAGTTCGCCGATCTGATGGAGCAGGTCCGAGCGAAGGTGCGGGAGGCTTCCGGGGTGGAGCTGGAGCCCGAAGTGGAGATCTGGCGGGGATAGTCCGGAGTCGAAGCTGTAGACTGACCCCGTGTCCATGCTCCCCCGTACCCGCCCCAAGCGCCCCTGGCTCCCCTGGGCCCGGGCGGGAATCACCCTGGCGGTGCTGGGCGGGGTCGGCTGGGGGCTCATGGAATTGGGCACCCAGTACCTGGGGCTCCAGAAGCTCACCATCGAGCAGGTGAACGTCAGCGGCTGCCGGGGCGAGCGTCAGGCCGAAATCCAGGCCCTGGCCGAAGGGCTGGTGCTGGGGAAGCCCCTCTTCTGGGTGGACGCGGAGGACCTGCGCGCCCGCATCGAGGCCAAGCGCTGGGTGCGGAGCCTCCAGATCCGCAAGGACCCTCCCGACCGCCTCAGCCTCGTGCTGGAGGAGCGGAATCCCGTCCTCTGGCTGGTGCGGAGCAACGGTGTATTCCTTGTTTCGGACGACGGCATCCTGCTGGATCGTGTCAATCAGGCGAACCTAAATCCCATTCCCGTGGTGGTGGACCCGGCCAGCCAGACAGATCAGGGACTGGCCCGGCTCGTGAGTGTTGCCCGGGCTTTGAGGGAAAAGCAGCAGGGCTTTTATGAGCGGGTCACGGAGCTCCGGTGGAGCCAAAAGGGGCCTGTGGCCTACATCGAAGGCCTTCCCGCGCCAATCTACCTTTCCCGCCAGGATGTGACGAAAAACGTGCCTAATTTTCAGGGCCTCTTCGTAGACCGCCTCTCCCAGCGACCGGATCTGGCCCGGCTCCGCTACATCGACCTGCGCTGGGACGAGGAGGTGGCCGTAGGGGAACCCGAGGATGACCCGGTCCCGGCCAAGCCGGGACGCTGAGCAGAAGCGGAAGACCCAAGTCTATTTTCCGGGCGCAAAGGCTCGAACCCAGCTCAAAACTGGTGTACACCTAGAGCAAGGAAAAGGATCTTCATGGCTCAGCGCGCCGTTCTTCTCGGGCTCGACCTCGGGGCAAGCAAAGTGGTGGCGGTGGTGGCCGTCCAGGAGGAAGACGGGACCCTGAATGTGACCGGCACCGGCCAGGCCTCGCCCCAGGGCGGCTTCACCCAGGGCCAGATCACCGACATGGACCTCTGCACCCGCGCCATTGTGCGGGCCGTGGAAGAGGCCATGAACACCGCCGGCCAGACCAAAGTGGACGGCATCCGCGTGGCCGTGGACGGCATCCAGTTCAAGGGCGAGAACCTCCGCGATTCCATCACCATCAGCAGCGGCGACAAGATCATCACCGCCTCCGACCGGGACCGGGTGCTGGAGCAGGCCACCAATGGCTGCAAGCTGGCCAAGGAAGAGCAGGTCCTCCACCGCATCCCCCAGATGTTCCACATCAAGGGCCAGCGCGACATCCGCAATCCCGTGGGCATGTTCGGCGAATCGCTGGAAGCCGAGGTCCGCATCATCGTGGCTCCCAGCCCCGTGATCATGAACATCCAGCTCGCGCTGAAGAACGCCGGCCTGCACGGCGCGGACCTGATGTACTCGCCCCTGGCCAGCGCCGAGGCCGTGCTGAGCCGCGAGGACCGCGAGAACGGCGCCGTGGTGCTGGACATNNCTGGAGATCACCAAGCACCTGGGCGGCATCGCCGCCTCGGAGCGCATCAAGATCCGTTTCGGCACGGTGCTCCACACCCACGTGCCCCCGGAGGAGTCCATCGAGCTCGAGGAGGAGGGCCGCCTGGTGCCCCGCCGCGAGATCGCCGAGGTGCTCCAGGCCCGGGCCGCGGAGCTGCTGAACCTGGTGCTGGCGGAAATGGGCCGCACGGGCCTCATGCACGAGATCCACGGCGGCGTGCATCTGGTGGGCGGCGGCGCGCTCCTCACCCACCTCGCCATCCTGGCCCAGACCATCCTGGGCCGCCCCCGCGTGGTCCTGGGCCGCATCCTGGGCGTGGCCGGCCTGCCCCAGGCCACGGGCAATCCCTACTTCGTCAATGCCCTGGGCGCCGTGAAATCCCTCGCCCGGGACATGGGCGAAACCCGCGGCAAGCAGGACCGGGGCGATGGATTCCTCGGCCGTTTCAAGAAGCTGTTCTAAGCCATGCCTCATTCGGGAGCCCCGATGTCCGAGACCCCCTTCCTCCCCTGCCCCCACAGCCTGCCCGGCGCCAACATCAAGGTGCTTGGCGTCGGCGGGGCCGGCTGCAATGCCATCAACCGCATGATCGATGGGGGCGTCACCGGCGTGCAGTTCATCGCCATGAACACCGACCAGCAGAGCCTCGCCCAGAGCAAGGCCCACCTGAAGCTGCCCCTCGGGCCCCAGAGCAGCCGGGGCCTGGGCGCGGGCGGCAGTTCCGAACGGGGTGCCGTGGCCGCTGAGGAAAGCCGCGAGGAAGTGCTGGCGGCCCTCCAGGGCGCCGACATGATCTTCATCACCGGCGGCATGGGCGGCGGCACGGGCACCGGCGCCGCGCCGGTGCTGGCCAGCTACGCCCGGGAACTGGGCGCCCTCACCGTGGCCGTGGTGCTCACGCCTTTCGCCTGGGAAGGCCGCAAGAAGGGTGATCTGGCCCTCGCCGGCCTGGCCAACCTGCGGGAGACCGCCGACACCGTCATCGTGGTCAGCAATGAGCGGCTCAAGAACGTCTGCGATGCCCGCGTGACCATGAAGGAGGCCTTCCGCGTGGCGGACGGCGTGCTCATCCAGGGTGTGCGCGGCATCGCCGACCTCATCCTGAAGCCGGGCATCATCAACGGCGACTTCGCCGATGTGGAGGCCGTGCTGCGGAACGGCGGCGAGGCCCTCATCGGCACCGGCGCAGGCCGCGGCGAAGAGGCCGTCATGGACGCCCTCAAGAAGGCCCTGGCCTGCCCCCTGCTGGAGCGCGCCCAGACCGGCGCCGCCGCCAACGTCATGGTGTCCATCACCGCCGACTGGGAAGTGATGGAGGCCTCGGCCATCGAGACCGCCATGAACTACCTCCAGGACCACTACAACGGCCGCCCCGACATCAAGGCCTGCACCGTGGAAGGCGAGGGCATGGAGGACCGCGTGCTCGTCACCGTCCTGGCCAGCGGCTTCGACCAGGAGGAGAAGCTTGAACAGGACCGCCGGACCAGCCTGAACCTGGGCAGCGCCATCCAGGCCGCTCCCGCGCACACCCTGGCCGCCCCGGCCTTCCCGGCCATCGACAGCCAGCCCCTCCCCTCGAATGGCGTCAGCGGCCGGGTCTACGGCGAGGTTCCCGCCAGCGAGCAGGGCCCCACGCCCACCCGCCTCCTGCCCCAGGCCCCCACCCCCAGCGGTGAGCTGCCCGGCGGGAACGACGACCTCCATGTCCCCGCCATCATCCGGCTGGGCCAGGGGCGGCTGCCCATCGAGTAGGAGCCCTGGCCCAGGGCCTTGGCTGCGCCTACTCTGGTGCCATGCGACGCATTGATTCCATCCCCACGCCATCCGAGGGCCTTGCCCTCTGCGAACGGCTGTACCGGGATGGCGAGGGCCTAGGCCTCATGCGCCACCTGCTGCCCCCAGGGGCGACGGAAGCGGACGCCCTGCGGTTGCGGAATCGATTGAAGCGCGCCCAGCGCCGTCCGAGCCGGTGCATGGCTGAACAAGACGAGGCGGAAGGCTGATGCTCGACGCCCGGCTCGTCGCTCACTTGTCGGACCGCAAGGCTTCCTTCTGCCTCATCGGAGGCTTGGGGCTCGCGGCCTGGGGCGTCGCTCGCTACACCGCGGACGCCGACCTGCTCACACTGGATGCCCGTGTGCTTGAGCCCGCCTTCTGGGCCGACTGGGACGAAGGGCTCCCCCGCATCACGAAAGGCGATGTCGATGATCCTCTCGGGGGCGTGGTCCGCTTTCCGGGTCCGCCTCGCCAGGATCTCATCCTGGGGCGCGGCGCGGCGGCGCGCATCGCCCTGGATACCTCCGAACGATCCGAGGCCTTCCCCTGTCCCGTGGCCTCACCACTCGGGTTGATCCTCTTGAAACTGGAAGCGTCCAGCCCCCAGGATGCCGCCGACATTCTGGCCCTGCTGGGCAATGCCGGAGCCCTGGGCCGCCCCTCCCTGAAGGATGATGTGGCCGCCGCCGTTCCTAGGCTCACGCGTGAAGCGCAAGCATTCTGGTCCAAGGTCTCATCCCTCTGACCAATTCCCCGCCCGCCCGTCCTGGCGCAGGGCCCCGGCCAGCTCCGCCAGGAACAGGGCCCGGGGCACCACCTGAAATCCGTAGCCCATCAGCCCCTCGTGGGGCAGCTGGCCGTCGATCATCCTGAAGCCCCAGGCCTTCAACCGGGCATCCAGGGCCTGGAGGGCCCCACGGCTGGCCTCGGGCTCCAGGCTGAACATGCTCTCGCCGAAGAAGGCGCCGCCCAGGGACACGCCGTAGAGGCCGCCCCGCAGCTCGCCGTCCCGCCAGGCCTCCACACTGTGGGCATGACCCGCGCGATGCAAGGCGACATAGGCCTCCCGCATCTCCGCGGTGATCCAGGTGCCGTCCTGGCCGGGGCGCGGCACCGCCGAGCAGTGGCCGATGACCGCCTCGAAGGCGGTGTCGAAGCGGATCTCGAAGGGATACTGGCGCAGGCTTCGGCGGGTGCGGGCCGACAGGTGCAGGTGACCCGGGCGCAGCAGGGCCCGCTCCGGTGGCGACCACCAGAGCAGCGGATCGTCCTCGCCGTACCAGGGAAAGATGCCGCTCTGGTAGGCCAGCAGGAGGCGGTCCACGCGAAGGTCGCCACCGATGGCCAGCAGCCCGTCCTCCGCCAGCTCCGGGTCCGGGAAGACCAGCTTCTCCGTCAGCCGAAAGACAGGCACAGCCGGCCGTCCTTCAGGTCCACCTTGGCCTTGCCGCCCTTGGCCAGGGGCCCGAAGAGGATGGCCTCCGCCAGGGGGCGCCGCAGCTCGCGCTCGATGAGCCGGGCCATGGGGCGGGCGCCGAAGGCGGGGTCGTAGCCCTTCTCCGCCAGCCAGGCCCGGGCCTTGGGCGCGCAGGTGAGGGTGACGCCCTTCTCCGCGAGCTGCGTGTCCAGCTCCCGCAGATGCTTGTCCGCCACGCGCTCCATCTCGGGCCGACCCAGGGGCGCGAACTGGAGGATGGCGTCCAGGCGGTTGCGGAACTCGGGACTGAAGGCCTTTTCGATGGCTCCCTTGGCGGAGCGCCGTGCGCCCGCCTCCGCGAAGCCCACCTGCCGGGCCGACAGCTCCCGGGCGCCCACGTTGGTGGTCATCACCAGCACCGTATGGCGGAAGTCCGCGCTGCGGCCGTGGCTGTCCGTGAGGGCGGCGTGGTCCATCACCTGCAGCAGCACGCCGAAGAGATCCGGGTGGGCCTTCTCCAGCTCGTCCAGCAGCAGCACGGCGTGGGGGGATTTCCGCACGGCGTCCGTGAGCAGGCCGCCCTCCTCGTAGCCCACATAGCCGGGCGGTGCGCCGATGAGCCGGGCCACGGCGTGCTTCTCCTGGTACTCGCTCATGTCGAAGCGCAGGAAGGCGATGCCGAGCGCCTTGGCCAGCTGCTTGGCCAGCTCGGTCTTGCCCACGCCCGTGGGCCCCGCGAAGAGGAAGCAGCCCATGGGCTTCAGGGGATCGCGCAGGCCGGACCGGGCCAGCTTGATGGCCCCGGCCACAGCTTCGCAGGCGGGATCCTGGCCGTAGATCTGCGCTCGAAGCTGCGCTTCGAGCGT
>DPRT01000070.1:15324-41783 GCA_003538615.1 Holophagaceae bacterium
TCGCTCACCTCCACCACCTGGAAGCGGCGGGACAGGGCCCGGTCCCGGTCCAGGGAGCCCTTGAGGTCCTGGAAGGTGGTGGCGCCGATGCAGCGCAGCTCACCCGAGGCCAGGGCCGGTTTCAGCAGGTTGGCCGCGTCCATGGCCCCACCGCTGGTGGCCCCCGCCCCCACCAGGGTGTGCAGCTCGTCCACGAAGAGGATGGCGCCGGGTTCGTCACCCAGGGCCTTCAGCACGGCCTTGAGGCGCTCCTCGAAGTCGCCTCGGTAGCGGCTGCCAGCGAGAAGGGCGCCCAGGTCCAGGGCGAAGATCCGCGCGGCCTTGAGGGGATCGGGGACGCTCCCCTCATGGATGCGCCGCGCCAGCCCTTCCACGATGGCCGTCTTGCCCACGCCGGGCTCGCCCACCAGCAGCGGGTTGTTCTTCCGGCGGCGGCACAGCACCTGGGCCATGCGGGTGATCTCCGCGTCGCGGCCCACCAGCGGGTCCAGCCGTCCCGCCGCGGCCCGGGCCACCAGGTCCGTGGCGTAGGCCTCCAGGGGNNCGGCGCTGAAGGCATGGACCAGGGCCCGCTCCACCACCCGGACGAAGCCCAGGGTGCTGTGGGGCTGGAAGGCCTCGCCCCCGGGCACAGGCTCGAACAGGCGCTCCAGGGCCGACTCCAGATCACCCCGCAGGCCATCCAGCTTCACGCCGCAGCCCTTGAGGGCCCGGACGGCATGGACGTCGTCCAGCAGGGCCAGCAGGAGATGCTCCAGGGCCACATCCTCGTGGCGGCGCGCCCTGGCCAGCTCGA
Source organism: Holophagaceae bacterium (assembly GCA_003538615.1). GTDB lineage: Bacteria > Acidobacteriota > Holophagae > Holophagales > Holophagaceae > Geothrix. Next base: position 16,121 of record DPRT01000070.1, read on the forward strand.
AGGCCCGCTGGAAGCCCTGGTTCAGGTCCGCGCTGATGTTCGGAGATTCAGGCATCCTCGGCCTCCACCGTGAGCAGCAGGGGGAAGCCTTCGCGTTCCGCCAGCTGGTGGCCCCGCTCAGCACGGGTCTCGGCCACATCCTTCGTGTACACGCCCGCCACGCCCACCCCGGCCTTGTGGACCGCCAGCATGATGACCGTGGCTTCGGGTTCGGACTTGCGGAAGACCGTCTTCAGCAGCCACACCACGAACTCCTGGGTGGTGTAGTCGTCGTTGTGGAGGAGCACCTTCCACAGGCCGGGTTCCTTCACCTTCGCCCGCTTGCGGGTGAGGACCTGGCCTGCCTCCTTCACCTGCCTGGCCATGGGTGATGCCTCCAGGGCATCAGGATAGCGGGTCGGGCCGGTCGAACAGATTCAGGAACTTGCCCCGCGCCAGTTCTCGGATGAAGAGGGCAGTGCGCAGGGTGGTATCGGGTTCTTCCGGGAAAGTCGATTCCACCGCCTCGATCACCTTGGCGACGCTGCGCTTCCCGTCGCAGGCCCGCCACACGGCCGTACCTCGGGCGTCAAGCTTCACGCGGTAGTTCGGTTTCTTCATCAACCGCAGCACCCAAGCCCAGCGTGGAGACAAGACTTTCGGGCGGATCAATACCAGGGTTCCATTCTCGCCGGGCTCGGATGCCAGGGCCTGGACGGGGATAAGGGCGAGGAAAGGCTCGTCGGGGAAGGCGCTCATGGAATTCAATCCTGGAACCGGGGGGAAAGCGAAGGCCCGGCTTGGCCGGGCCTTCGCTCGGGGGTCCGGGGGTATGCGCGCAAGCGCGGTACCCCCGGAGAACATCAACCTAGAAATTCGCGCTGGGGGGCGCGGGCTCGTCGGCTTCGCCGGCGTTGTCGAGGGGCACCTTCACCAGGTAGACGGCGATGCCAGCCAGGATCAGCAGGCTGATCCAGAAGGCCCCGGGCGCATTGGTAACACCCGTTTTATCAACGCCCCAGATGAACTTGGTGAGGTGGTACTTCACCTCGAAGAAGGCGAAGGACGCGAAGACCAGGCCCACCAGGGCCTCGCCCGCGATGAGGCCCGCGGCCAGCAGCACGCCGTTGTTCTCCACGCGCACCTTCTGGGCCTCGTTCAGACCCCGCTTGGCGCCGAACATCTCCACGGCGCCCTTGATGAGGCCGCCCAGGAAGATGGCGAAGGTGGTTTCCAGCGGCAGATACATCCCCACCGACACGAGCATGGGGCTCTTCACCTGCATGAGGATGAAGGCGAGCCCCATCATCATGCCCACGATGATGAGCGGCCACGCCATCTTGCCCTCCACGATGCCGCGGCTGAGCAGGGCCATGAGGCCCGCCTGGGGGGCGGCCAGCTGCTTGGAGCCGAAACCGGCGTCCAGGGCGAGCACGGCCTTCTTCTGGTCGGCGGGCAGCTGCTTCACCTGATCCAGGGTGTAGGTCTGGCCGTCGGGGGCCGTGACCACCTGCACCTGCTGGGCGGTCAGCTCGGCGATGCGCTTGGTGCCCTGGGCGGTGATGTCGCCCTCGTGGAGCACCATGAGGGGGATGAACAGCACGATGGAGGCCAGGGCCACGCCCAGCAGGTCGCCCATCTCCATGCGCCAGGGGGTGCCGCCCAGGATGTGGCCGGCCTTGAGGTCCTGCAGCATCTCGCCGGCGACGGCGGCGCTCACGCAGACGATGGCGGCCACGCCCAGCACGGCGGCCACGCCCTCCTGGCCCTTGACGCCCAGCACCACCATGACCAGGGCGGTGACCACGAGCGCGGTGAGGGTCAGGCCGGAGATGGGGTTGTTGCTGGAGCCCATGATGCCGACGAGGTAGCCGCTGATGGCGGCGAAGAAGAAGCCGAGGATGATCATCACCAGGGCCGCCACGAAGGAGGTCATGGCGCCCACCTGGAAGATCNNGGCAGGTCCTTGTTGACGCGGTCCACCACGTGATCGCCGGAGGCGGCCTTCTTCACGTCGGAGACGGAGCGGGTGAGGCCCGTGGCCAGGCTCTTGCGCATCTTGAAGAGGGTGAAGCCGGCGCCGACGAGCATGCCGCCGATGGCGATGGGACGGACGATGAACTTCCAGACGGAGTAGGAGAGGGCGATCCAGTCACCCTGGGGCGCGTTCTCGGGCAGGACGCCGGGTGCCAGGAAGTAGGAGATGATGGGTACCAGCAGGCCCCAGGCGATGATGCCGCCAGAGAAGTTCAGGGCGCCCAGCTTGGGCCCGATGATGTAGCCCACGCCCATGTAGGCGGGGCTGATGCCGGGGGAGCTGAGCAGCATGCCGCCCATGACCTTGGCCTTCCAGTTGGCCGTGAGGGTGATGGCCGTGGTCTTGAAGGCGGCGAACTTCTCCCAGGTGGTGGCGAAGAGCTGGACCTGCACCAGGGCCTGGATGAGGGCGCCGAGGCCCATGGCGCCGAAGAGGAACTTGGTGCCGCTGCCCCCGCGGGCGCCGGCCTTGTGGATCTCGGCGGCGGCCACGCTCTCGGGGTAGGGCAGCTCCGCGTCCTCCACCATCACGCGGCGGAGCAGGGCCACGAACATGATGCCCAGCACGCCGCCGCCGAACATGATCAGCGAGCTGGTGACNNTCGCCGATGCTGCCCACGGTGCGGGCCATGTTCTCTTCGAGGATGGTGCCCTTCATGAGCTTGATGAGGGCCATGCCGATGACCGCCGCAGGGTAGGTGGCGGCGATGGTCATGCCGGCCTTCAACCCGAGGTAGGCGTTGGCGGAACCCAGCACCACGGCCATGACGAGGCCGATGAGCACCGCACGCAGGGAGAACTCCCGCATGTTCTGGTCGGATGGGACAAAAGGTTGCATCGATGCTCCTGAAAAGGCGCGAAGGTGGGAAAAGGAAGCCGGATGGAGCGGATAGTCTAATACATTGCCGACGGCCCCATCCCATGCCCATCCTCACCAGCAAGGCCAATCCCCGCTTCAAGGCGCTCCAGACCCGGCTGAAGGCCGGGGGCCAGCGTCGTGAAGCCACGCTGCTGCTGGGCGGGAAGCTCATCGAAACCTGGGCCGGGGCCCGACAGACCGCTGCCGGGAAACGGCTGCGTCCTGCCCTCTGGCTGCGGCTGGAACAGACCGATCCCCACCCCCTGGAGATGGCCCTGGGCCTCGACACCCTGGTGCTGGGCGAGGCCCTCATGCGGGAACTGGCGGACGCGGGCAGTCCCCCGGACCATGCCCTGGTCATGGACCTGGGCCCCGAGCCCTCCGGGCCCCTGGCCCCGCGCACCATCGGCGCCTGGGGCATCCAGGATCCGGGCAACCTGGGCGCCATCCTCCGCAGCGCCGCCGCCTTCGGCTTCCAGGAGGCCCTGCTGGGGCCCGGCTGCGCCGACCCCTTCCATCCCAAGGCCCTGCGGGGCAGCATGGGCGCCGCCTTCCTCCTGCCCCTCCGGCGGGTGGCGGCGCTGACACCCGATGCCGGACGCTGGTACGTCCTGGATGGCGGCCCGGGCGCCCTGCCCCTGGCGCAAGCGGACCTGTCCGCCCCCCTGCGCCTCTGGGTGGGCAACGAGGGGCATGGCTGGCAGGGTGTGGCCCTGCCCGAGGGTGTGCAGCGCCTCGCCATTCCCATCCAGGGGCTCGAGAGTCTCAACGCCGCCGTGGCCGCGGGCATCGCGTGCTACGAAGTGGCCAGAAGGATTGGCCGTTGAAGATTCCCTCGCTCCTCCACCCCCTCAGCGCCCTGATCCTGGCCGGGATCTTCGTCCTGGCCTTCCGCTTCCCCGGGGCCCTGGGCGGCTGGCTGGAGCCGGCCATGGCCCTGCTCTTCCCCCTGCTGCTGCTGGACGGGTTGTTCAAGGGGCGCCACGCCTTCTGGACCTGGGCCACCCTCCTGGCGGGACTCGTCCTGCTCTACCTCTGGGTGCCCCAGACCCTCGCCAGCAAGGGAGGCCTCCCCTTCGGCCTGGCCCTGCTGGGGATGATCCTGCTGGGCCTCTGGGAGGCCACGGGGCTCTGGCTGGTGGCCACCGGCTCCCGCTGGGCCTCCCGCCGGGCCGGTCCCCTGGGCGCCGCCTGCGCGGCGGGCCTCCTTCTGCTGGTCTGGGAGACCTGGGGCTTCCACGTCTATCCCTGGACCTGGGGCGCGGCCTTCGGAGCCCTGCCCTGGGCGGCCCGCGCCGCCGCCTTCCTGGGCGCCTCGGGCCTGTCGGCCCTGGCCTGGGCCGCGGGGGCCTGGGCCGCGGCCACCCTCGCCGGGGGCGGCTCCCTTCGCCGGGCCATGGCGGGCCCCGGCCTGGCTGTTGTGTTCCTCATCCTTGCGGGGGGCGCCTGGCACCTGCTGCCCCGGGAGGCCGAGCGACGGCTCGATGTGGCCATGATCCAGCCCAACTTCCCCCCCGGCCAGCGCTGGCTGGGCATGGAAGCCGAGATGTGGCGGCGCAGCGATGCGCTGCTGAAGGCCCAGGGATGGCCCCGGCCCGGGCGGGCCACCCTCCTGCTCTGGCCGGAAAGCTCGATCCTGGGCCGGGATGACCGCCACGCCGATGCGCGCCTGTCCGCCGAGGCCGCCTCCCGCGGCGTGGCCTGGCTCTTCGGCACCGAGGGCGGCCCCTACAACCTGGTGCGGGGCGAGGCGGCGGGCCGCCCCATGTTCCTCTTCGCCAAGACGGAACCCATGCCCTTCGGCGAACGCACGCCGGGCCCGGCGGGCTTCCGCCGCTGGATGGACCAGCGGCTGGGCTTCGTCTCCCAGGAGGCCGGGGAGCTGACCGGAAGCTGTGCCTTCAGCATCCTCTCGCCCTCAGGCGAGGTGCGCGTCCATCCCCTCATCTGCAGCGAGGCCCTCCTGCCCGGGCGCACCCGCCGGGGCCTGGCCCTGGGCCGGGCGGACCTGCTGGCCAACCACACCAACGATGGCTGGTTCGACCGCAGCATCGCCACGGATCTCCACGCGGCCCAGATCCGCCTGCGGGCCCCGGAACTGGGCGTACCCCTGCTGCGGGCCACCCTATCAGGCAAGTCCGGCGTGTTCCGCGAGGATGGCAGCTTCGAGCTCTGGGGCGAGCCCCTCAGCGAAGGCGCCTACGCGGTGCCCCTGCAGTGGCGGCCGGTGCGCACCCCGGCCCGGTCCGCCTGGCTGGTGCCGCTCCTCATGGTCCTGCTGCTCGGGGGCCTGCTGGTAGGATGGAGGGCCCACCCCAGGAAAACCTGATGGACCGCGATTTCCTCATACCAGCGCCCCTCTCGACACCCCACGGCACCGTGGCGTTTGCCGACGAGACCTGGAATGTGGATCCCCGCGAGCTTCAGATCTTCTTCCAGGCGGAGGAGGTCTACTGGACCGCGGACCGCACCATCGGGCAGTGGCGGCGCCTCCTGGCCTGCTCCCGCATGCTCACGGCCCGCCTGGTGCCCGAGGGCCACCGGGGCGGCCGCCTGGTGGGCGCCACCCGGCTCTGGTCCGATCACGCCTACGAAGCCAAGCTCTACGACGTGGTGACGGCCCGCGACCTGATGGGCCAGGGCATCGCCACCGAGCTGGTGAAATGGGCGCTGCGCCATCCCTGGGCCGGCGAGGTGCAGCGCTACGTCCTCGAAACCCGGGATGCGGCGGCGTTCTACCCCCGCTTCGGATTCCGGATGGGCTCGGACGTCGACAGCTTCCACATGCGGGTGGGTGCCGCAGAGCTCCAGCAGCGGGGATTGCGATGACGGAAACCATCCCTGGCCTGCCCGAAACCGCCCTGCAGCCCCTCATCCTGGCCAGCAGCAGCCCCCGCCGCCGCCACTGGCTGGAGGCCATGCGCATCCCCTTCGAGATCCAGACCCCCCAGGTGGACGAGACGCCCCTGCTGGACGAGGAGCCTGGCGACCTGGTGCTGCGCCTGGCAGAGCTGAAGGCCGAGGTGGTGGCCCGGCGCAACCCGGGCCGCTGGGTCATGGCCGCCGATACGACGGTGGCCGTGGATCACCACACCCTGAACAAGCCCGAGGATGTGGAAGACGCCGTGCGGATGCTGACCCTCATCCAGGGGCGGGCCCACCAGGTGCACACGGGCTTCTGTCTGCAGAAGAACGACACCGCCCACAGCTTCGTGGACACGGCCCAGGTGGTCTTCCGACCCCTGACGGAGGCCCAGATCCGCTGGTACATCGCCACCCGCGAACCCATGGACAAGGCGGGCTCGTACGCCATCCAGGGCATCGGGGCCCTCTTCATCGAGGGCGTGGAGGGCAGCTTCTCCACGGTCATGGGCCTGCCCGTGGAGCGCATGGGCGCCCTGTTCCTCCAGTTGGGCCTGCTGAAACCCTGGATGGGGTTCCCCAGGTAGGGTGGTCAGCCGCCCTGAAAGCCTGAAATGGCTGGCAAAGATGAGGTTCCGGGAAGGAATCTCCGCAAGGGATCGGCTTCAGGATCACCGGGGGGCCCCGCCCCTGGGCCACCAGCCCTTCCCCTGGAGGAAATCGCTCTCATCCAAGGTGGCATAGATAGACCACCCAAAAATCCACTTAAGGCGCGGAACTGTCTCAGAAAAAATAGGTAAACAATCCAGTGACGGTGATCTATCATCGTGACTTGCGACACAATTCATCGAATGTCGCTCCAGTGTGACCCACGTCCTCTGGACTTCAATATTGTCATGTTTTTTCTTTAGACAATATCGAGCCGACATTCCCCGGGCGGAGGCGCCACAGGTTGCGGGAATTCCCACCTGCCCCTCCGGTGCGTGCCAGAATCTCCGCGGCACCCTCCATACCAGTCCGGCGTCCAACCGTCCTAACCGCTCCCGATGGCCCTCGCCTCTTCGTGGATCCGCACTTTCCAGGGGTTGTGCATGCATCGATTCGACCGAGCATTCCGCTTCGTCCTGCCGGCCGGGGCCCTGGCGGTCCTCCTCACGGTGGTTTCCGTGGGCTGGATCACCCAGCCGGACCGCTTCGCCAAGGGCTATGCCCCCGAGCAGCCCATCCCCTTCTCCCACCAGCTCCACGCCGGCACCCTCAAGATGGAGTGCCAGTACTGCCACTCGGGCGTGGACAAGTCCCGGCACGCGGGCATCCCCAGCGTCGACCTGTGCATGGGCTGCCACAAGGTCACCAAGACCGACCGGCCCGCCATCCAGAAGCTCGCCAGGATCGCCGCCTCCGGCGAGCCACTGCCCTGGCAGCGGGTCCACACCCTGCCCGACCACGTCTTCTTCGACCACCGGCCCCATGTGAACGCGGGCATCGCCTGCCAGAGCTGCCACGGCGAGGTGCAGACCATGAAGGTGATCACCCGGGAGATGGGCATGCGCATGGGCAACTGCCTGGCCTGCCACCGGGCTCCCCATGCCGCCCTGCCCGCGGGCTCCAAGATCACCCGGGGCGCCGAGCACTGCGCCGCCTGCCACCGCTAGGTCTGGAGATCCGACGATGGCCGATGTGAACCGCAAGCCGATCCTCGACCGGGCCACCGCGCTGCTGGCGGGCCCCTTCCTCCTGGGGCAGCGCGCCCTGGGCCTGGCCTTCCTGAAGGAGGAGGGGCCGCCGGGGCCGCCCCCGGACGCCGCCACCCGCATCTCCATCACGCCCCCTGACCACGCCATCAAGCGCCGCGGATGATCCGATGAAGACACGCCTCCCCGAACACGGCCCCCTCGAGACCCCGCAGTTCTGGCGGACCCTTGAAGAGCGCCTCGAAACGCCCGAGGCCCAGGCGGCCGCCCACGACGAGTTCCTGCCCGGCGCCGGTCCCACCTCCTACGACGATGTCCACGGCCTGCCCCCCCAGGACCCGAGCGGGTTCTCCCGCCGCGACTTCCTGGGTCTGGTGACCGCTTCCGCCGCCCTGGCCGCCACCGTGGCCTGCGACCGCAAGGGCCAGGGCACCGTGGTGCCCTACACCAAGCGCCCCGTGGAAGTGGTGCCCGGTGTGGCCAACTACTACGCCAGCGCCCACCAGGAGGGCCGCCGCGTCTACCCCGTGCTGGTGAAGACCCGGGAGGGCCGCCCCATCCACCTCACGGGCAACGACGAGCACCCCGGCGTGAAGGGCAAGACCAGCCCCCGCACCATGGCCGACGTGCTGCGCCTCTACGATCCAGACCGGCTGCGCGGCCCGAAGTCGGATGGCCGGATCGTCGGGTGGTCGGAAGCCGAGTCCCGCCTCCAGGGTGCCGTGAAGGACGCCAGGGCCGCCGGCAAGGCCGTGCTGCTCATCTCCGGCGCCGTGGTTTCGCCCAGCCGCAAGGCCCTGCTGGCGGACCTCAAGGCCGCCCTGCCCACGCTGGAACATCTGGCCTACGAGCCCGCCGCCGGCGACGCCGCCGAGGTGGCCGCCCAGGCCAGCTACGGCCAGGCCGTGGACCTCCAGCCCCGGCTGGACAAGGCCAAGGTCATCCTGTCGCTGGGTGCGGACTTCCTCAACGGCGAGGATCCGGAAGCGCTGGGCGCCTGGGGCGCGCAGCGCCGACTGGGGGACGCCCACGATCCCATCAACCGCCTCTGGGTGCTGGAAGGCCCCCTGACGCTGACGGGCACCAACGCCGACCAGCGNNGCCGCCTGGACCAGTCTGGTGAAGGACCTTCAGCGTGCCGGCCGGAACGCCGTCGCGCTCTGCGGCGCCCAGATGCCCGCCGAAGCCCACCAGGCTGCCCACCTGCTGAACGCCATGCTGGGCTCCGAAGCCGTGGCCGCAGCCCCGGCCGAACCCCTCGCCACGGTGAAGGATCTCGACGCCACCGTGCAGGCCATGGCCTCCGGCCGCTATGCCTCCGTGATCTTCTGGGGCGTGAATCCGGCCTTCACCTTCCCCAGGGCCGGCGCCTGGAAGGAGGCGGTCGCCAAAACCCCGCTCCGCGCCTGGATCGGCGAAGTGGAGGACGAGACCGCCGCCCAGTGCCAGCTGCTGCTGCCGGAGAACCACTGGCTGGAAAGCTGGGGCGACTTCAGCACGCCCGAAGCCGCCGTCCTCCAGCAGCCCACCGTGGGCACCCTGTACGACACCCGCCAGGGCGAGGACATCCTCCTCGGCATCCTCCAGGCCCTGGGCGCCGGCGCCTCGGCCAGCTACCACGCCTACCTGCAGGCCCGCTGGAAGAAGGAGCTGCCCCTCGGCACCACCTTCGAGCAGGCCCTCCATGACGGCCTGGTGAAGGGCGCGCCCAAGGCCGCCAGTCTGTCCTTCAAGGGCGCCTCCGTGGCTGCCGCCGCGAAGAAGGCCGTCGATGCCAAGGCCGCGGACTTCGAGCTGGTGCTCTTCCCGGGCTTCGCCACCCACGATGGGCGCCATGCCAACAACAGCTGGCTGCAGGAGACCCCCGATCCCATCACCAAGATGACCTGGGACAACCCCGTCTCCGTGTCCGTGCAGGACGCCAAGGCCCTGGGCCTCCAGGAGGGGGACCTCGTCAGCCTCTCCGTGGATGGCGCCACCCTCAGGCTGCCCGCGGTCATCCAGCCCGGCCAGGCCAAGGGCACCCTGGCCCTGGCCCTGGGCTACGGCCGCGCCACCGGCGGCGTCGCCAAGGGCGTGGGCGCCAATGCCTTCCCCCTCATGGGCCTGGACCCGGCCTCGGCCAACGTCCGCGCCGGCGCCCGTCTCGCCAAGGCCGGCGGCCGGAAGGAGCTGTCCCGCACCCAGAGCCACCACCGCATGGAGGGCCGCGACCTGGTGCGCTCCCTCACCATGGACGAGTTCCTCCACGGCCCCAAGCACCACCGCCACATGCCAGCACTGGTGTCGCTCTATGAGGACCAGCAGTTCCCGGACCACAAGTGGGGCATGGTCATCGACCTCGCCGCCTGCGTGGGCTGCTCCGCCTGCGTGGTGGCCTGCCAGTCCGAGAACAACGTACCGGTCGTGGGCCCCGAGCAGGTGGCCAAGGGCCGCGAGATGCACTGGATCCGCATCGACCGCTACTACGAGGGCGAGCTGGAGAACCCGAAGGTCGTGCACCAGCCCATGCTCTGCCAGCACTGCGACAGCGCGCCCTGCGAGAACGTCTGCCCGGTGAACGCCACCAACCACAGCCCGGACGGCCTGAACCAGATGGCCTACAACCGCTGCGTGGGCACCCGCTACTGCGCCAACAACTGCCCCTACAAGGTGCGCCGCTTCAACTTCCTGGAATACACCGCCTACAAGACCGAGCCCGAGACCCTGGTGAACAATCCCGAGGTCACGGTCCGTCCCCGCGGCGTCATGGAGAAGTGCTCCTTCTGCGTGCAGCGCATCAACGACGTGAAGATCCGCGCCAAGGGCGATGGCCGCGCCATCCTCGACAACGAGGTCACCACCGCCTGCATGGCCGGCTGCCCCTCGGACGCCATCGTGTTCGGCGACCTGAAGAACCCCAACAGCCGGATCGCCAAGCTGGTGGGCGACAAGCGCGCCTACCGGGTGCTGGAGGAAGTGGGCGCCAAGCCTGCCATCACCTACCTGGCCGACCTGAAGAACCCCGCCGTCGAGGGAGGCTCCCATGCGCACTGACGCCGCCCAGGCTGGCGCCATTCCCGAGGAGCTCATCGAACCGTCGCTCACCGTGGGCAAGGTCACGCCCGGCAGCCTCGACGACCAGGTGCTGGCCTTCCCCGAGACCAGGCCTCCGAAACAGTGGTACTTCGGTCTGGCCATCACGCTGACGGCGCTGTTCATCGGCCTCGGCTTCATCGGCTACACCTTCGTCACCGGCATCGGCGCCTGGGGCAACAACAGCCCCGTGTTCTGGGCCTTCGACATCATCAACTTCGTGTTCTGGGTGGGCATCGGCCACGCGGGCACGCTGATCTCCGCCATCCTCTTCCTCTTCCGCAAGCGCTGGCGCAACGCCATCGCNNCCCTGGCTGGCCTTCTGGCTCTTCCCCTACCCGAACGAGCGGGCCCTCTGGACCAACTTCCGGTCGCCCCTGCTCTGGGACGTCTTCGCGGTGAACACCTACTTCTCCGTGTCCCTGATGTTCTGGTACCTGGGCCTGATCCCCGACATCGCCTCCATGCGCGACCGGACCACCAGCAAGCTCCGCAAGGTGGTCTACACGGCCCTGGCCCTGGGCTGGCGCGGCGCCGCCTCCCACTGGCAGCACTACGAGAAGGCCTACCTCCTGCTGGCGGGCCTGGCCACGGGCCTGGTGCTGTCCGTGCACTCGGTGGTGAGCTTCGACTTCGCCACCTCGGTGGTGCCGGGCTGGCACATGACCATCTTCCCGCCCTACTTCGTGGCGGGNNGCCATCTTCGCGGGCTTCGCCATGGTCGTGATGGTGCTGGTGGTGGTGCGCGAGACCATGCAGCTGCAGAACCTCATCACCCTGCGCCACCTGGACGTGATGAACAAGGTGATCCTCTCCATGAGCTGCATCATGGGCTACAGCTACCTCATGGAGGGCTTCACGGCCTGGTATTCCATGAACGAGTACCTCCACCACGGCTTCATGAACATCATCACGGGCACCTACGGCTGGGCCGGCTGGATCACCATCAGCTGCAACATCTTCATCCCCCAGATCCTCTGGTTCAAGAAGGCCCGCGCCAGCTACTTCTGGATGATCCTCGTGGCCATCGGCGTCACGGTGGGCATGTGGTTCGAGCGCTTCGTGATCATCGTGATCTCGCTGCACCAGGACTACCTGCCCTCCGCCTGGCGCATCTACAAGCCCACCATGACGGACTTCGGCATCCTGCTGGGCACCTTCGGGCTCTTCTTCACGCTGGTCCTCCTCTTCGCCCGGGTGCTGCCGGTCATCGCCACCACCGAGGTGAAGGCGATCCTGCCGGATGCNNCCCTCTCACCATGGAGACGACCACCATGCCTGAGACGTCCTACGCCGTCCTCGGCGTCTTCGAGACGCCCGACGCCCTGATGAAGGCCATCCCCAAGGTGCGGGCCAGCCAGCTGGGCACCGTGGAAGCCTACACGCCCTACCCCATCCACGGCATCGACGAGGCCCTGGGCCTCCGCCGCTCCCCCCTGGGCGGCATGGTGCTGGTCATGGGCATCCTGGGCGCCCTCACCGCCTTCGGGTTCCAGTACTGGATCAGCGCCGTCGACTATCCCATCATCACCGGCGGCAAGGCCGTGGGCTCCTGGGAAGCCTTCATCCCCATCATGTTCGAGGTGACGGTGCTCTTCGCCACCTTCACCGCGGGCCTGGGGATGCTGCTCCTGCTGAACAGGCTGCCCTTCTTCGGGCATCCGGTGCTCTCGTCGAAAGCCATCACGGGCATCACCCGGGACCGCTACGCCCTGGCCCTGGAAGCCGAGAGCGACACCTTCGACGCCGCCGCGGCGGCCCGGGTCCTCCAGGANNTACATCCTCCGCGCCGCCGGGGGCATCTTCACCGCCTGCCTGGGCGCCGGCCTGGTGATGTACTTCGCCATCAAGCTGTTCCCCGTGCTGGCTCCCATGAAGTACATGCAGGACCAGCCGCGCCTCAACGCCCAGAAGCCCTCCAGCTTCTTCAAGGACGGTCACGGCATGCAGCAGCCCGTGGCGGGCACCGTGGCCCGGGGGCACCTGCCCACGGCCACGGGCACCCAGGATGAATCCGCCGCCCTGGTGAACCCCCTCCCCCGCACGAAGGAGATCTTCGCGGTGGGCCGCCAGGCCTACAAGAACCGCTGCGAGGTCTGCCACGGGGCCGTGGGCGACGGCATGGGCAGCCTGACCGCGGCCTACGGCGCGAAGCCCGCCAACCTGCAGGCCCAGCAGTTCCGCGACTACCCGGACGGCAAGATCTACTGGGCCATCGTGAACGGCAAGAACGCCATGCCCGCCCACGCCGCGGACCTCAGCGAGCCGCAGCGCTGGGCCGTGGTGCACTACGTGCGCGCCCTGCAGCGGGCGCAGAACGCCAAGGACGAAGACCTGAAGGTGGTCGCACCATGAGCCAAACCAAGCACACCGCCAACCTCCTCTGGGGCGCCGTGGCCCTCGGCGCCCTGGGCGTGGCCGGCTCCTACGCCGCCGCGGGCCCCGAGCGCTTCTGGGCCAACTGGGTGATGTGGTTCGTCCTCCTGTTCACCCTCGGCCTGGGCGCCCTCTTCATCGTGGCCCTGGAACACCTGGTGAACGCCAAGTGGAGCGTGCCCGTGCGGCGCATCCCCGAGCGCATCGCCACCCTGTTGATTCCGGCCGTCCCCGTGGGCCTCATCGCCCTCGCCGCCGTCCCCGTGCTCTATCCCGGCGCCCGGCCCGAGGCCGCGCACCATCCGATCCTCGCGGGCAAGGCCTTCTGGCTGAGCCTGCCCTTCTTCTCCGTGCGCACCCTCATCGCCTTCGCACTCTGCCTCCTGGCGCTCTGGATGCTGGTGGGCGGCTCGCTGAAGCAGGACGCCACCAAGGATCCCGCCTTCAACCTCCGGGCCCGCAAGTTCGCCCCGGCCTTCATGGCCATCTTCGCGCTGGTCATCACCCTGGTGGCCTTCGACTGGCTCTCGGGCCTCACGCCCGAGTGGTACAGCGACATCTTCGGCGTCTACGTCTTCGCCGGCGCCTTCCTCAGCGGTCTGGCGGCCACGGCCCTCGCGGTCCTGAGCCTCCAGGACGAAGGCCGGCTGGAGGGCGTGAAGGGCGACCANNCTCGAAGGGGCCTGGCGCCTCATCACCCTCGCCCTGGCCGGCCTGCACTTCGTGCTGCCCTTCTTCGCCCTGGTGACCCGGGATTCCAAGAAGGATCCCAGGCGCCTCCGCCGGGTGGCCTACCTCATGCTGGGCGCCCACGTCCTGGACATCTACTGGCTCATCTTCCCCATCCTCGGTACTCCCCGCTTCTCCTGGCCCGAGCTCAGCTTCGCCCTGTTCTTCCTGGGCGGGATCCTCCTCTGGGTCCGCGGCGCCATGCAGAAGGGCGAGGACATGCCGGTCGGCGATCCCTTCCTCCGCGAGGGCCTGGAGTTCCGCCTATGAAGATCCACGACTACCTTTCCACCGAGGAACTGAAGCGCCTGGGCTCCGCCCTGCTGCTGGTGCTGGGGTTCATCTTCATCGCGGCCTTCTTCGGCTTCACCGTGGTGCCGGGCCTCCGCTACCAGGCCCACACCAGCCCCGACCCTGCCATCAAGGCCGTCCAGGGCGACACAGGCTGGCTGGATCCCACGGACTACCCCGCCGCCGCCCGCCAGGTCATCCCGCCCATCGATCCCAGGACCGTCATGACGCCCAATCCGGCGCTCATGGCCCGTGGCCAGGCCCTGTACGCCCAGAGCTGCGCCACCTGCCACGGTGCCGACGGGAAGGGGGACGGCCCCGGCGGTGCGGGCATCACCCCCAAGCCCCGCAACTTCGCCGTGAAGGGGACCTGGAAGAACGGCACCCGCCTCGAGGACATCTACAAGACCCTCGATGAAGGCATCAAGGGCAGTTCCATGGCCTCCTACAGCTACCTCTCCAAGAAGGACCGCATGGCCCTGGCCCACGTCGTCCAGTCCCTCGGGTCCTTCGACCATGGCGCCAGCGACCCCAAGGCCCTGGCCAACCTGGAAAAGCTCTTCGCCAGCGCCGGCGAGGTCATCCCCAACCGGATCCCCGTCTCCCGCGCCATCGACCTCCTGTGCCGCGAGTACACCGAGGCCCATCCCGGAGGCGCCGCCAAGCCGTCCGCCTCTCCCCTGCCCTGAGGCTGGCCATGCGCATCCGCCAAACCCGATCCCCCCTGTACGCCCTGCTTGCCGCAGCGGCCCTCCTGTGCCTGCCGGCCCTGGCCCAGGTCCCCGCCCCGGCCCCCGCAGCGCCGACCTATACGCCCCAGGAAGTGGGCATCGATGAGAAACTCGGCGCCACCATCCCCCTGGACCTGGTCCTGAAGGGCGAGGATGGCCAGCCCGTCACTTTGCGCCAGCTCATCGACAAGCCCACCCTCCTGACCCTGAACTACTTCCGCTGCGCCGGCATCTGCACACCCCAGCTCAGCGGCGTGGCCGAGGTGCTGAACCGCACCGAAGCCATCCCCGGGAAGGATTTCCAGGTGCTCACGGTCAGCTTCGACGGGCGGGACGAGCCCGAGATCGCCGCCCAGAAGCGCACCAACTACCTGGGCGAGATCACCCGCCCCTTCCCGCCCGCCGCCTGGCGCTTCCTCACGGGACCGGATACCACCACCCGGGCGCTGGCCGATGCCGTGGGCTTCAAGTTCAAGCAGGTGGACAACGACTTCGTCCACGCCGCGGCCATCATCTTCATCAGCCCCCAGGGCAAGGTGACCCGCTACATGTATGGCACCACCTACGTGCCGGCGGACCTCCAGATGGCCGCCCAGGAGGCCGCTCGCGGGGAGGCCCAGCCCACCATCAACAAGTTCCTGAAGTTCTGTTTCAGCTATGACCCCGCGGGCCGCAAGTACGTCCTGAACTCCACGACCATGGGCGCCACCGTGATCATCCTCGCGGCGCTGGCCTTCGTGGCCACCCTGGTCCGCCGGGGACGCAAGACCAAGTCCGAGGAGGGCCGATGAGCACCCACGCTGCCACCGCGCAACCGAGCTACCTGGTGGACACCGGGGAGCGCAAGGGCCTCATGGCCTGGCTGACCACCACCGATCACAAGCGCATCGGGCTGCTCTACCTCTATTCGATGATCACGTTCTTCTTCGTCGGCGTCGGCATCGGCTTCGTCATGCGCCTGGTGCAGCTGACCAGCTTCCAGAAGCTCATCAGCGCCCAGACCTACAACGCCCTGTTCACGGTCCACGGCGTGATCATGATCTTCCTGTTCGTGGTGCCGGGCCTGCCCGCCATCTTCGGGAACTTCTTCCTGCCCATCTTCATCGGCGCCAAGGATGTGGCCTTCCCGCGGCTGAACCTGGCCTCCTGGTACTTCTTCATGGCCGGGGCCATCCTGGCGATCCTGTCGCTCTTCACGGGCGGCGGCGCCCCGGATACGGGCTGGACCTTCTATGCCCCCTTCAGCCTGAAGACCGGAACCAACGTGAGCCTCGCGGTCTTCGCCGCCTTCGTGCTGGGCTTCTCGTCCATGCTCACGGGCATCAACTTCATCACCACCATCCACCGCCTGCGGGCGCCGGGCATGACGTGGTTCCGCATGCCCCTCATGTGCTGGGCGCTGTACTCCACCTCCTGGATCCAGCTCCTCGCCACCCCCATCGTGGCCATCACCCTGGTGCTGGTGATCCTCGAACGGTTCTTCGGCATCGGCATCTTCGATCCGGCCAAGGGCGGCGATCCCCTGCTCTACCAGCACCTGTTCTGGATCTACTCCCACCCGGCNNATCATGATCCTGCCGGCCATGGGCGCCATCTCCGAGATCCTGCCCACCTTCACCAAGCGCCCCATCTTCGGCTACAAGGCCATCGCCTTCAGCTCCATGTCCATCGCCGGCGTGGGCAGCCTGGTGTGGGCCCACCACATGTTCACCAGCGGCATGAGCAGCACCGCCAACATGATCTTCTCCCTGCTGACGATGATCGTGGCCGTGCCCAGCGCCATCAAGGTCTTCAACTGGGTGAGCACCCTCTACAAGGGCAGCATCGACTTCCAGCCCCCCCTCCTCTTCGCCCTGACCTTCATCTTCCTGTTCTGCATCGGCGGCCTCACCGGGGTCATGCAGGGCGCCCTGGCCCTCAATGTCCACATCCATGACACCTACTTCATCGTGGGCCACTTCCACTACGTGAT
The DNA here is from genome assembly GCA_003538615.1 of Holophagaceae bacterium. GTDB lineage: Bacteria > Acidobacteriota > Holophagae > Holophagales > Holophagaceae > Geothrix. The sequence continues at coordinate 32,726 of DPRT01000070.1, forward strand.
GTTCGGCGGCACCGGCATGGCCCTCTTCGCAGCCCTGCTCTACTGGTTTCCCAAGATGTGGGGAAAGATGTACTCCAAGAAGGCCATCTACGCCTCCTGGTACCCCATGTTCATCGGCTTCAACATGCTGTACTTCGGCATGATGATCCTCGGCATGATGGGCATGCCCCGCCGCTACTACGTCCACCTGCCGCAGTACCACACCATGCATGTGGTGGCCACCGTGGGCAGCTGGCTGCTGGTGCTGGGCCTGTTGATGTTCTTCGGGGCGCTGCTCTACGCGATCTTCAAGGGTGAGAAGGCCGAGGACAATCCCTGGGGCGGCGTCACGCTCGAGTGGACGGTCCCCAGCCCACCCCCGCTGGAGAACTTCGAGACCATCCCCACCATCACCCATGGCCCCTACCACTTCGAACCAAAGGAGGGGAAATGACCGGACACGTCCACCGCGACGACTTCGGCTCCCGCCTGGGCATGTGGCTGTTCCTGGTGACGGAGATCGTCCTCTTTGGCGGCCTCTTCATCGGCTACTCCTACATGCGGTACCTCTATCCGGCGGAGTTCCACCACGGGGGTTCGGAGCTGAACGCCACCCTCGGCATCATCAACACCCTGGTGCTGCTCACCAGCAGCCTCACGGTGGTGCTCTCCATCGTGGCCATCCAGCGCGCCGAGAAGGCGCGGGCCATGGCCTTCCTGGGAAGCACGCTGGTCCTGGGCCTGGTGTTCCTCGTCATCAAGTCCTTCGAATGGGCCGCGAAATTCCACCATGGGATCTATCCCAACTCCGCCCACCTGGCCACGCTGCCCCCGGGCGAGCAGGTCTTCTACGGCCTCTACTTCACGATGACCGGCCTCCACGGACTGCACGTCATCGCCGGGCTCTCGGTGCTGGGTGTCCTGCTCTGGTGGGTGGCCACGGACCGCATCCGCCAGGACCGCTACATCCACCTGGAGAACGGCGGCCTCTACTGGCACCTGGTGGACGTGATCTGGATCTTCCTCCTCCCGCTCTTCTACCTGGCCGCGTAAGGGCATGACCATGAGCGAACACGCGCATTCCGCCGATCTGAACACCGTTCCGCAACCTGAGCACCCCGCCGACCACCCCGGCTACGGCACCTTCATCAAGGTCTGGGTGGCCCTGCTGATCCTCACGGGCTGCCTGGTGGGTGTCAGCCACCTGGGCCAGACCGCCGCCGTCTGGGGCCTGCTCACCCTGACGCCCCTCAAGGCCGCCCTGGTCTTCTACTTCTTCATGCACCTGAAGTACGAGGGGCCGCTGCTCAAGATCGTGGTCCTGGTCACCCTCGGCACGCTGCTGATCTTCTTCGCCCTGCTCTTCTCTGACGTCGCTTTCCGCTGAGGCTCCCATGGACTGGATGAACCAAGCCGCCATTTCGGCCCAGAAGTCCGACGCCGTCTTCTTCTACGTGTTCGGGCTTTCGGTGGCGTTCCTGATCTTCATCACGGCGCTGATGATCTATTTCGTGGTGCGCTACAGCAAGAAGCGCCATCCGAAGGCCGAGCAGATCGAAGGCCACGTGGGCCTTGAGATCCTGTGGACCACCATCCCCCTCGTGCTGTTCCTGTCGATCTTCTACTACGGCTGGACCAACTACGAATACATGAGCCAGGCCCCCCGGGACGCCATGGCCGTCAATGTCACGGCCCGCCAGTGGAGCTGGTCCTTCGAATACCCCAACGGCAAGAAGAGCAAGGTGCTCTTCGCCCCCATCCACAAGCCCATGAAGATGGACGTCCACAGCGCCGATGTGGTGCACGGCTTCTTCGTGCCCTCCTTCCGCATCAAGATCGACGCGGTGCCCTCGCGGACCAACACCACCTGGTTCCAGGCCACCAAGCTGGGCTCGTACGANNGAGGAGTTCAAGGCCTGGTACTTCGGCGGGGAGGATGCCCCGGAGCCCGGGGCGAGCATCCGCGCGGCCGAGGCCCACCCCGACCTCAAGAACCTGCCCATGGGCCTGGGCGTGCTCACGGCCAAGGGCTGCCTCGCCTGCCACTCCGTGGACGGCAAGCCCAAGGTCGGCCCCACCCTGAAGGCCCTCTACGGCAAGGAGCAGCAGGTCCTCGTGGCCGGGAACCCCAAGACCGTCACCGTGGATGACGCCTACATCCGGCGCGCCATCACCCGCCCCATGGACCAGGTGGTGCGCGGCTATCCGCCCGCCATGCCCCAGACGCCGCTCACCGAGCAGGAACTGAACGAGGTCGTCCGCTACATCAAGAGCCTTTGATTTGTGCGGAAGACCAGCTTGAACCAGGAGCGATGATTTGAGCGTGGCCGCGATTCCCCTCCCCAAGCCCAGCCCGGTCTCCCTCTTCCTGGAGCTGACGAAGCTGCGCATCTCCGGCGCCTCCACCTTCACGGCGGCGGCCGGCTACGTGGCCTTCCTCCGGGGAGCCGATGCGGGGCTGATCACCACCCTGCTGGGCATCCTCCTGCTGGCCATGGGCAGCAGCGCCCTCAACGAAGTGCAGGAGCGGCACCACGACGCCAAGATGCCCCGCACCGCGGGCCGGCCCATCCCCCACGGCGACATCACCGCGGGAACGGCCACGGCCATCGCCGTGGCGCTGGCCGTGGCGGGTTTCCTCATCCTGCTGGCGGCCCACAACCTCACCTCCGCCCTGCTGGGGGCCCTGGCTCTGGCCTGGTACAACGGCTTCTACACGCCCCTGAAGCGCCTCAGCGCCTTCGCCGTGGTACCGGGTTCGCTCATCGGGGCCCTGCCCCCCGCCATCGGCTGGACCGCCGCAGGCGGCAGCCTGGCCGATCCGTCCATCCTGGCCCTGGCCTTCGTCTTCTTCATCTGGCAGGTGCCCCACTTCTGGCTGCTGGTGGGCCTCCACGCCGAGGGCTACGAGCAGGCCGGCTTCCCCACGCTGGTGTCGGTCTTCGGCCGGCCCAGGCTTTCGCGCCTCACCTTCACCTGGACCTGCGGCACCGCCGCCGCCTGCGGCCTCCTGCCCCTGTTCCGGGTGCTGGGCTCCTGGCCCGCGGAGACCATGCTCGGCCTGGGCGCCCTCTGGCTCATCGCCGGGTCCCTGCCCCTCCTCAGGGCCCAGCAGGATGCCGCCCTCTACCGCCGCGTCTTCATGAACATCAACCTCTTCGCCCTGGTGCTCACGGCGGCCGTCATCCTGGATCCGTTCTTCAGCCGCTGAGTCACTAAAGCATGAACAGGATTAACAGGATAAAAAGCAGGGTTAACAGGATTAAAAAATAATAATTTGAATAAATGGATAACATATTGTTTGATTTTTTAGTTTTGAATCCTGTTAATCTTTAAAAATTCTGTTAATCCTGTCTTCGCTCTTGGCCTGGGGTACACTGCCCGCCATGCCCCTCCGCCCCGCTGAGCCCGCGCGAAAGCCCCGCCCGTGGATGTGACGCGCTTCCTCGGAACCCACCGCTACACCTGGCTCATGGACCTCGGGCGTGCGGAGGGCTGCGTGTGGCAGCTCCTCCGGCGCGAGATCGACGGGACGCGGTTCCTGGTTCAGCTCTGGTCGCCCCAGCCCCCGGACCGGGAGCTGGACCAGCTGCGGGACACCTTCCTGGCGCGATTCCTCGATGCGGATCCCCTGGATCCCGTCATTGGCCACTTCGGCTTCGACGGCGACCAGGCCTGGTACCTCCAGGCCCTCCAGGGCACGCCCCTCTCCCGCCTCTGGCCGGGGTGGGGCGAAGCCCAGCGGGAGGCCCTGGGGCGCCACCTGGGGCAGCGCCTGGCGGATGACCTCCACCCCCGGTTCCTGCACCCCGAAGTCATCACCTTCCGGCCCGGGCTCACCCAGATCCCCCGGGTCCTCGGCGCAACGCCCTGGGGTCTGCCGGGGTTGACGGCCCTTCTGCCCCGCACCGCTCCCACCCCCGCCCTGTCCGAAGATCTCCCCTGGGCCCACCCCCGCGACCTGTCGGAGCCCCACTCCCGGCCCCTGCGGGGGCGGAGCCAGGAGCTGCCCTACCTGAAGTCCCTGATGCTGGGCTTCAATGCGCCCATCCCCATGGAGCGCATCGTCCTCCTCCAGGGCGAGGAGGGCGTGGGCAAGGCCCACCTGGCGGCCTGGGCCTGCGCCGTGGCGGAAGGGGATGGCATCTGGGTGCACCATCTGGAAGCCTCCAGCGACGAATCCGCGAGCCGCTTCCTCGGCCGGCTCCTGGAAGCCCTTCTGACCGGAAGCGAGGCGGATTTCTACGCCCAGTGCCCGGAAGCCGCCCGGGCCCTGTCCCTGCGCCTGCAGGCCTTCGCCTTCCTCACCGGCGGGCGCCACCTGAACCGCCAGGAGGGCAGTCTCGAGCCCGAGGAACTGAAGGCCGCCCTCGCGGTGCTGGATTTCGCCCGCCTCCTCCATCCCCGCCTTCTCCATCTTTCGGATCTGGAGCGGGCCACGCCCGAGGTGCTGGGGCTGGTGCGGGAACTGGTCCACGGGTCGGATCTCCCCTGGCTGCTGTCCCTCACCACCGGCGCCCAGGGGGCCGGCCTGAAACCCCTCATCGCCGACCTCCGGCAGGAGGCTTCCGCCGCCCTGGTGGGCGTGAACCGCCTGGAGGACGAGGACCTCCGCACCACCCTGGAGGACCTGCTGGGCCGCCACGCCCTGCCTCCTTCGTACCTGGAGGATCTGCTCACCCAGAGCCTCGGCAACCCGGGGCTGCTTCGGAACTTCCTGGAACTGGCCCAGCAGGAGGGCCTCCTGGTCTGGGAACGGGATCAATGGACCCTCGCCCCGGACCGGCCCGCGGCCCTGAAGGCCGAGGAGGACCTCATCCAGCGGATCTTCCTCGGGCGCCTCCAGCGGCTGACGCCCGCGGCCGCCACCCTGGTGCGCCTGCTCGCCTTGGCGGAACGGCCCATGCCCTCCAACGCCCTGGGTCGCCTGCTGGGACTGGCCGGGGATGCCCTGGAGGACGCCCTGCAGGGCGCATCCGGGTCCCGCCTGGTTCAACTGCACGCCCATCAGGCCCTGATCCCTGATCCCCGCTGGCGGGACCTGGTGCTGGCCCACACGCCCCAGGCCGAGCTGAAGCGGCTGGCCCGGGCCCTCCTGGCCGCCATCCAGGAGCAGGGTGGCCCGGTTTCGCATTCCGTCACCCTCCAGGCCCTGGCGTCCGACGAAGCCACCGCCCTGGCCGCGGTCCTGGAGGCCCTGGACCACGGCCCCCCCGCCGCGCCCCTGGAAGCCCAGCGCATGGTGGAGCAGGCCCTCCAGCTCCAGCCCCGGCCCTGGGACGAGGCCCGCCTGCACGAGCATCTGGCGGACGCCTGGGCTGCCGGATCCCAGGTCCTCCCCGCACCGGGCGAAGCACCGCTCCGGTCCGTGGCGGACCGGGCCCTCGAAGCCCTNNGGCCACGCCCTTGAGTCCCTGGAGCGGGCCGCCTTCCATGAGGGCATCCGCCTGGCCGAGGCCCGGGTCCTCCGCAAGCGGGCCATGCTGCTCCTCCAGCTGCGACGGCCCGCCGAGGCCCAGGAGGCCATCATGGCCGCCGCCGAGCGCCTGGCGGACCATCCCCTGCATCCGGAACAGCCCCGGCTCCGGCTCGCCCTCGGCCAGCTGCACCTGCTTCAAGGCCACCTGACCAAGGGCATCCGCGCCCTGGAGGAGGGCCTCCATCCCCAGGGCGGCGGGCGGCCCCAGCCTGCGGACCAGGCGGCGCTGCTGACGGCCCTGGGCCGGGCCCTGGCGGCCCAAGGCCAGTTCCAGCGGGCCGCCAGCCTGCTCCAGTCGGCCCAGCGGCTCCTGGAACACGGTCAGGATTTCCGGCATCTGGTGCCGGTGCAGGTGGCCCTGGCCCAGGTCCGGCTGGCCCAGGGTCAGGCGGACCCCTGCATCAACCTGCTTCAGGAGGCCCTCCAGACCGCCCGCCTGCAGGGCGATCTGGCCCTCCAGATCCAGAGCCATCTGGCCCTGGGCGCCGTGCGGAGCCTCCAGCAGTTCCTGGGGCCGGCCATGTCGCACCTGGACCGCGCCCTGGAGCAGGCCCAGCGCCAGGGGGACACGGCCCAGGCCTCTCTCATCCAGCTCTGGCGAGCCCGCACCCTGGCGGCCCTGGGCGATCCCCTGGGGGCGGAGCACGCCCAGCTCCAGGCCGTGGGGACCCGCCCGCCCCTCCTCGCCCCGGAGGAGCAGGCGGATCACATCATGCTCCAGGGCGAGGTGGCCCGGTTCTGCGGGGCCTGGCGCGACGCCGCCCGCCTCCTCAAGACCGCCGCCGACCAGTTCGAAACCGCCGGCATGCTCTGGCGCCACCGGCTGGCTCAGCTCCGCCTGGCCCAGGCCCTGGCCCGGGAATCCCAGCGGACCCGGCAGGAGGCCCCGGAACAGGGCTGGGCCATCCTCGAGAACCTCAAGGGCCCCGTGGAGGGTTCGGGGTCGCGGTGGCTGGAGCTGGAATGGCACCGGGCCCACGCCCTGCTGCTGTCCACCGTCCCCCCCTCCGAGGCCGTGGCCGAGGAGGCCCTGCGCGCCTGGAGCGAGGTGCTGGCCGCCGCCCGGGAGCTGCAGTTCCCCGCCCAGGTGCTGGAGGCCAGCACCGAAGGCGCCCTGCTGCTGCTGCAGCGGGGCGAGAAGCTGGGCGCGCGGTCCCGGATGCAGGATGCCTTCCCCAGCTTCCAGCAGCTCTGGTCCCGCCTNNATCCTGTTAATCCTTCTTTTCAATCCTGTTAATCCTGTCCCCGCTTTTTGGTGGTCTCATGGAAGCCCACGGCTTCGACTGCCCCCTAGCGGAGACCCCCATGAGCCACCTGCCCGCCGAATCGCGCGCCCGCATCACCCTGCCCCAGCTGCACGCCTGGCACCACGCGGGACGGAAGCTCGTGATGACCACGGCCTATGACGCCGTCACCGCCCGCATCGCGGACGCCGCCGGGGTGGACGTCATCCTCGTGGGTGACAGCGTGGGGAACGTCTGCCTGGGCTTCGAGAACACCCTGCCCGTCAGCATGGCCATGATGAACCACCACCTGGAGGCCGTGGCCCGCACCCACCCCACGGCCATGCTGGTGGCCGACATGCCCTACCTGAGCTTCCACCTGAGCGTGGAGGACACCCTGCGCAACGCCGGGGGCTTCCTCCAGCGGGGCGCCCAGGCCGTGAAACTCGAGGGCGGCGCCAAGCGCCTGACCATGATTCGCGCCCTCCTGGACGCGGAGATCCCCGTCATGGGGCACCTGGGCCTCACCCCCCAGAGCGTGAATCCCATGGGCGGCTTCAAGGTTCAGGGAAAGCAGAAGGCCGAGGCCCTGCGCCTGCTGGAAGATGCCCAGAAGCTCCAGGANNATCCCCACCATCGGCATCGGGGCCGGCCCCCACTGCTCGGGCCAGGTGCTGGTCATCCACGATGTGCTGGGCCTGCTGCCCGGTACCTCACCGAAATTCGTCCGACGCTATGCCGAAGGATTCCAAGACCTGCGGGACGCACTGGCCCTCTGGGCGGAGGATGTGCGGTCCGGAGGGTTCCCGGATGGCCGGGAATCCTATACCCTTCCAGAAGCTGTTCGTCCGGTTCTGACCCAGTGGCACCCCTGATCGCGCCCTTGGTAAACTGACAGGCGCTTTCTGAAGGATCCCGCTTTTGTCCATGCGAGTTGTCCGAACCATCGCTGATCTACGTGCCCTCCTCAGGCCTCTGAGAGAAGAAGGCAAGCGCATCGGCTTTGTCCCCACCATGGGATTCCTGCATGAAGGCCACGGGGCCCTCATCCGCCAGAGCGCGGCCCGCTGCGATGCCACGGTCGTATCCATCTTCGTGAATCCGAACCAGTTCGGCCCCGGCGAAGACCTGGCCAACTACCCCCGGGACCTGGAGCGGGACCAGAACCTCTGTCTGGAGACCGGCGCTACGGTGCTCTTCCTCCCCGAGGTTTCCGAGATCTACCCCACGGGCTTCCAGACGCATGTGGAACCGGGCCGCCTGGCCGAACCCCTCTGCGGCCGCTTCCGGTCCGGCCATTTCCGGGGCGTGGCCACCGTGGTGGCCAAGCTCTTCAACATCGTCCAGCCGGACCTGGCCTTCTTCGGCCAGAAGGATTTTCAGCAGACCGTGGTGATCCGCCGCATGGTCCGGGACCTGAACCTGCCCGTGGACGTGGTGATCGTGCCCACCACCCGCGAGGCGGACGGCCTCGCCCTGAGCAGCCGCAACACCTACCTGGACGAGGAGGCCCGGCGCCGGGCCCTGACCCTCAGCCAGGGCCTCCTGGCCGCCAAAGCCGCCTTCGATGGCGGGGAACGGCAGCCCGCCAGGCTGCTCGAGATCGCCCGGACCCCCATGACCGGGGCCGACTCCATCCAGTACCTCGAGCTGGTGGACGCCCAGAATCTGGAACCCCTCCAGGGGCCCGTGGACCGCACCGCCGCCCTCTGCGTCGCCGCCTACATCGGCAGCACCCGGCTCATCGACAACGTGGTCCTGGCCCCCTCCCCGGACGAAGCGGGCCTGAATGTGAGCCTGAGCCCACAAAGCGTCTAGAATGGGGGAGCCCCCCCACCCAGGATCCATCACCCGCGTGTCAGGGGGCCCATTCCGGGAGGTCCCATGCTCGTCCCGATCCTGCTCTCCGCCACCCTGCTCGCCATGCCCCAGGGGCGCGGCCACGACAAACCCGGCAAGGGCGGCAAGGGTGGCCCCCCGGGCCACGCCAAGCACGAAGGCGGGGCCCCTCCAGGACTCGCCAAGAAGGGCGGCATGCCTCCCGGGCTGGCCAAGAAGTTCGGGTCCCGGCTCCCGGAGCGGCCCTACATCGCCGTGGATCCCCGCTACCAGGACCGGGCCTACTTCCTGATCGACGGCCGGTGGGAGCTCCGCAAGGGCCTTACGGTGGGCGTCCAGGCGGAGCTCCGCGACGTCCTCCGCATGCCCATGGCGCCCCCGCCGGTGCCCCTGCCCCGGGTGGGGGTCGACCTCCACGTGGTGCTGTTCAACTAAACGGGAGGCTCCATGCGCCACCGCCTGATCAAGACTGGCCTCCTCGCCGCCCTCGCCCTGATGGCCCTGCCCGGTTCCGCCCGGCCCGATGATGATCGCCGGG
>DPRT01000070.1:41855-42264 GCA_003538615.1 Holophagaceae bacterium
TCCGCGACCCCCGGGCCCGTCTGGACCTGGAAGGGGCCTTCCGGCTGCCCGTCGCCCCGCCCCCCGTGGCCCCGCCCCGCCTGGGCCTCGACCTGCACGTGGTGCTGTTCAATTAGAGTCGGTAAAAAACGAGGATGGACCCGGGGTAATCCTGGGTCCATTCTTATGCGTTGGCCGGGACTCCAGAGGGAGCCTGGACCGGAGGATGCATGCTGCGCCACTTCCTGCTCGGAAAGATCCATCGCGCCACCGTCACGAGGGCCGATCTGGACTACGTGGGGTCGATCACCCTGGACCCGCTGCTCATCGAAGCCGCCGGGTTCATGGAGAACGAGAAGATCGACATCTATGACGTGACCAACGGATCGCGCCTGTCCACCTATGTCATCCCCGGGGTGCCGGGTTCCGG
>DPRT01000070.1:42363-47483 GCA_003538615.1 Holophagaceae bacterium
TCCACCCGTTGGCGCGGCATCCAACGGGTATGGTAGAAAAGAGTCACCCTCCGGCCTGGCACGGCCCCGGGGCCCGCGGCGGGGGCAAGGCGCCCTCCTGCACAGTTCTGAAAGGTTGGTTCCATGGAAGTCCGCAAGTCCCTGGTGGTCAATTCGACCCCCCTGGAGACGCGCATCGCCCTGCTTGAGAACGGCCAGCTCTGCGAGCTGTTTCTTGAACGGACGATGAACAAGAGCCAGGTGGGGGATGTGTACAAGGGCCGGGTGGCCAAGCTGCTCCCGGGCATGCAGAGCGCCTTCGTGGGCATCGGCGGAGCCAAGGACGGCTTCCTCTACCTGGACGATCCCGTGGCCCAGCGCCTGGGGGCCGACCTGTCCGCCGAGGAGGAAGGCGAGGAGGCCGCCGAGGACCTGCCGCCCCCCCCGCCGCCCCTGCCCCCCCTCAAGGAAGGCGAGGAGACCCTGGTCCAGGTGGTGAAGGATCCCATCGGCTCCAAGGGCCCCCGGCTGTCCCGGCACCTGAGCTTCCCCGGCCGCTTCCTGGTCTTCATGCCGGGCATCGACCACATCGGCATCTCCCGCAAGATCACGGATCCCGACGAGCGGGACCGCCTTCGCGAGCTCATCCGCAGCCACGCCCAGCCCGGCGAGGGCTTCATCGTCCGCACCGCCGCCATCGGCGAGAAGGACGAGGATCTGGTGGGCGACGTGGCCTTCCTCCGCCAGATGTGGCAGGAGATCCAGGCCAAGGCCGCCACCGTGCCCGCCCCGGGCATGGTCTGGCAGGACCTGCGCCTGCTCCAGAAGGTGCTGCGCGACATCTTCCGCGAGGAGGTCTCCACCTTCTGGGTGGATGATGCCGAGGCCCACCGCCAGGTGCTGGCCTTCGTGGAGAAGCTCCACCCCGAATGGGCCAACCGGGTGAAGCATTTCACCTCAGACCTGCCCATCTTCGAGGCCTTCGGCATCGAATCCGAGATCGATTCCGCCCGCCAGCCCAAGGTCTTCCTCAAGCACGGCGGCTCCATCGTGCTGAACCAGACCGAGGCCTTGGTCAGCGTGGACGTGAACACCGGCAAGTTCGTGGGCAAGAAGGATCTGGAGGAGACCGTCTACCTCACCAACCTCGAGGCCATCCCCGAGATCGTGCGCCAGCTGCGCCTGCGCAACCTGGGCGGCATCGTGGTCATCGACTTCATCGACATGGTGGACCCGGCCCACCGGGACGAGGTGCTGACGCGGCTCCAGGACGAGCTCAAGCGGGACCGCAACCACGCCCGGGCCGGGGGCATCTCCGAATTCGGCCTGGTGGAGCTCACCCGCAAGCGCACGGGCCCCTCGCTGGAGCGCCTGCTCACCACACCCTGCCCCGCCTGCAACGGCGCCGGCCGCCTGCAGAGCCCCGAGACCTCCCTGCTCAAGGCCTACCGTGAGCTGGTGCGCCTGGGCGAGCGCCTGCGCGGCGCCGATGTCCGCCTCAACATCCACCCCGACCTGTCCGGGGCTCTGCATCAGGAGGCCCGGGAAGGCCTCCTGCAGCTGGCCCGCCTCCTGGGCGCCCGGGTCCAGTGGATCGAGCGCCAGGACACCCCGCGGAACACGGTGGTGATGGACGTGCAGNNCCTAGACACGTCGGACAGCGCATGCCGGCCTGGAGGTTCTCGATGAGTTCCGGGACGCGGTCCAGGCTGCGCACTTCATAGAGCGGCGCGTCGGGATCGTGATCCGGCCGGGGCCGGCCCTCCCGGTTCACCCAGATGGCGGTCCAGCCCACGGCCAGAGCGCCTTCCACATCATCGGTCCAGCTGTCGCCCACCATGGCCAGGTTGCCGGGGAACAGGCCCAGCCGCCGCTGCACCGCCTCGTAGGCCGCCGCCTCCGGCTTGAGGGCGCCCAGATCGGCGCTGCGGTGCTGGAGGCGGATGCGCTCGGAGATGCCCAGGCGATCCAGCAGCTCCAGGCCGAAGCTCTGCGTGTTGGACAGCAGCGCCACCCGGGCCAGGTCGCGCACGGCCCCCACCGCCTCCGGCGCGCCGGGAAAGCACTGGGCCTGGTCCCCCGCCTCGCGGAAGGCCTGGGCCATGGCCTCGATCTGACCGGGATCCAGCCCGGCCGGCTCCCGCCAGGCCTCCAGGAAGACCTCGACCGAGGGGTAGGGCCGGATCATGCCGTCACGCATGAGCGCGGCGTGCAGAGGCTCCTGCTCCGGCCGCAGCAGGCCCTTCAGCCGCTGGAAGGGGCTGCCCGCCGGGCTGAAGACCAGCGTGTTCCAGAGGTCGAAGACGACGGCGCGGATCATGCAGACCGCGTCATCGCCCGCTGTCCTTCCGGGTGCGGAAGGGCACGCCGAACTCGATGCCCAGCACCTCGAAGCGGGCCTCGCCATTCAGGCCCCAGGTGGCCGGCTCGCGGCGGAGCACGGCACCCGACAGGGGGCCCCAGGCCGTCTTCAGATCACCGTAGCCCAGGGTCACGTCCACCTTGAGGGTGCTGCGGCCCATGGGCGCCAGATCCGCGCCCTCCGGGAAACTCACCGATCCCAGGGCGTGGTCGGCCCCCTGAGCGCTCAGCCGCAGGTCCCCGCTCACGCGGCGCGTGCGCAGCCGCTGGTCCGAAGGGTTGTCCACGCCCACCTCCAGCCGCAGCCGCAGCCGCGACTGCTCCAGGGGGAAGGCCAGTTCCACCTGGGGTTCCACCCGGTCCAGCGAAAAGCGGAGCTGGCGAGCGGCCTCCTCGTATCGCAAAGCCGGGTTGAGGGCCTCGCACCCCACCAGGAACACCAGCGCGGAAAGAGCGAGGGCGCGTCTCATGTCAGGCTCCGCGGTAGATCACGCAGTTGTCGGTGGTTTCATAGACCTCGATCTGGCAGAGCTGGGGCAGCGCGGGNNTCCAGCTTCGCGATCACCTTCTCCACCACCACCTTGGACAGGTCGTCGAAGTCGATGATCATGCCCGTCTCCGGGTTCACCGTCCCCTCCAGCAGCACGAACAGCTTGTAGCTGTGCCCGTGCAGGTTCCGGCATTTCCCCGGGTGGTTGTAGATGAAATGGGCGGCTTCGAACCAGTATTCTTTGCGCAGGATCATGGCACTCACGAAGAAAAGGCCCCGCGGGTGGCGGGGCCTTCAGTGTACCAGCAGGGGCCCCCTACTTGACGGCGTTGAGGATCAGCGCCAGCGGCGTCAGGGCCTGGAGGTTCTCCTGCCAGCTGGTGTCGCGGCGGAAGCGCTGGGGCACCAGCACGGTATCACCGGGCTCCACCACCTTCCCCTCGATCCAGGAGTCCAGGATCCGGCCATCGGCCTTCAGCAGCCGGATGTTCGAGGTGTCGGCATTGCGCGTGGTGCCGCCCGCCAGCTTCAGCAGGTCCCCCACCTTCATGCCCTTCCGGACCTTGTAGGTGGCGAAGGGACTGGCGGTCTCGCCCACCACGTAGGCGGCCTCCGTGGCCCGGGGGATGATGATCTCATCCCCGTCCTGGAGTTCCACGTCCGCCAGGGCATCGCCCTGCAGGGCGCCGCCGAAGTCCACCACCATGCGGTTCAGGCTGCCGGCCAGCAGGCCGTGGAGGAGGGGGTTCTTGAGCAGCTGGCCCGTCAGGGGCTGGCGCTTGGTTTCGTTGAGGCGTTCCAGGATCTCATTGATGCCCTTGGCCGTGGGGTCTTTGCCGGCCAGGCCTGATTCCTCCGCCGCCCGCTGCAAGGACGCATCCTGATTGCTCATGCGCCGCAGGAAGATGCCCGCCTGGGGCATGGCCTCCAGGGTGAGTCCCCCGGCCCGTTTGATCACGTCCGAGAGCTTGGGACGGGCGGCATCCAAGGTATAGGCTCCGGGCCGGGCCACCTGGCCCGTCACGCGCACCGTCCGATGGACCCTGTAGTCGGGCTTCTCGAAGAGGCTCAACTGGTCGTCCATCTGGATGCGCGGATTCACGGTCTCATCCAGCAGGGCGATGGGACTGGCGGCCTCCGTGGACAGCAGCTTCGCCAGATCCAGCCGGATCACTTCACTGGGTTTGCCCTCTCTGGAGCGGGCCAGCTCAGCCACCAGGCGGTCGGCGGATTTCTCCGGCACACCGGCCCGGAAGATCAGGTCCGAGGCGCGCATCCCTTCATGGAAACGGTAGGTCCCGGGCCGGGCCACAGGTCCCAGCACCGTGACCAGGCGTGGCTGGCGCAGCGCTTCCAGCCGGAACAGCTCGACGCGGTCCCGGTCCTCCAGCAGCAGGTTGTGGGTGGCCTCACCCGCGAGGGCACGGTCCACGTCGAAGGCCAGGAACCGGGTCGTGCCATCCAGGGCCGTCCGCACCACCTCGCCCCGGGCCCGGTAGGTATCCGGCAGCACCTGCGAATCCCGGCGGAGCAGATCCCCCACCCTCAGACCCTCGGCGCGGGCGAAGGTTCCTGGAACCCGGACCCACCCGGAAATCTGGACCACTGGTCCGGTGCGTTCCCGGCGAGGGAGCGCCGACAAGACATCTCCGCGCTGCATGGGAAGCTGCGCTGCCGCCTCCAGAGGCACATCCTGCCCGCTGAGCAAGCCAGCGGCATCCCGGCGCAGCAGGGCCAGGGTGCCGAGACCAGCCTCAGGGGCGAAGCCCCCGGCAAACCGCAGGGCCTCCGCCACGGTCTCTCCCGTCCGGAGTTCGAACTGCATGCGGGGAGCCGTGCCCGTCTGTTCCCACCGCCGCAGCCAATCGGGTTTTGCGCCATCGGCATCCACCAGAGCGACGGGGCGGTTCGTCTCGGGGTTGATCCGCACCCGGTGGTCTCCCGCAGGGGCCTCCTGGAGGGCCACCAGCCGGCGCTTCAGGAAGAAGAGGCGGTCCTCCAGGTTCGAGCGCTCGGTGAGGCTCAAGACCACGGGAACCTGGGGGGTCTGGGCAGCGGACATCTCCTCGCCTTCCCGTCCGGTCGCCTCTGACGCCGCACCCTGCTCCTGGTGGGTCCCCAGCTGGACCTCGATGGCTTTCAGCTCCCGCTGGATTCGTTCCCGCTGGTCCTTTAGGGGATCCAGGTCCAGGTCCAGGTCCGCAGCAGGGTCCCCCTTCTCCGGCGGTTCCGCCAGAGCCGACGCCACGCGCTGGAAGGCACCCTCCAGAGTCACCTGGTTCTGGGCCAG
>DPRT01000192.1 GCA_003538615.1 Holophagaceae bacterium
TCCCGCGAGATCGCGGCCCTGGGCATCTACCCCGCCGTGGATCCCCTGGCCTCCACCAGCCGCCTGCTGGATCCCCGCATCCTGGGCGACCACCACTACAACACCGCCATGCGCGTGAAGGCGATCCTTCAGAAGTACAAGGAACTGCAGGACATCATCGCCATCCTGGGCATGGACGAGCTGTCGGACGACGATAAGCTCATCGTGGCCCGCGCCCGCAAGATCCAGCGCTTCCTCAGCCAGCCCTTCTTCGTGGCCGAGCAGTTCACGGGCATGCAGGGCAAGTACGTGAAGCTCGAGGACAGCATCAAGGGCTTCAGCGAGATCTGCGACGGCAAGTGGGACCACCTGCCCGAGCAGGCCTTCTACCTCGTCGGCACCATCGAGGAAGCCGTCGAGAAGGCTGAAAAGTTGGCGGCCGTCTAGTCCCGCTTTTCCCATACTCGGAATCCGCGAAAGCGGATTCCGAGCCTTCCCAAAGGCTCGTCATGTCTCAAACCATCAAGCTGGAAGTGGTCACCCCGGAGCGCCCCGTCTTCTCGGCCGAGGTGGCCGAGGTGCAGTTCCCCACGGCTTCCCGCGGCTACTACGGCATCCTGCCGGGCCACACGCCTCTGATGACCGAAGTGGGCGATGGGCTGCTGTACTACATCCAGGACGGCCAGAAGCATTGGCTCACGGTCTTCGGGGGTTTCGCCGAAGTGGGTCCCGACCGCGTCACCATCCTGGCCAGGGAAAGCGAAACCACGGAAATGATCGATCTGGAGCGGGCCGAGGCCTCGCGCCAGCGCGCCCTCCAGCTGCTCAAGGAGGCGCAAACCGAGCACGACCTGGCCACCGCCCACGCCAAGCTCGATGCCAGCCTCATCCGCCTCCAGGCCGCCGGCCACCCCGCGGGCCACGGCTTCTAGCGCCGACCATCCCGGCCCATCAGCCCTCTCCCCATCCTCACGGATCCGCTCCGGCGGGCCGATGGGGGTGGGTGGACGTTTCCTAGGGAGTTCCCTTGGCCGGCCTTCTGCCCGTGCTTGATCCCCGGCCCCTCCAGGACCTCCTGGACATGGGGGCGGAGCCTGGGCTGGTGCAGGAGCTGATCGGCCTGCTCAAGGAGGACGTTCCACCGCGGATCCTGACGCTGGAGAAGGCGTTGGGGGCGGCGGACGAGGGGCTGTCGGTCCAGGAGGCCCACCAGCTGAAGGGGGCCACGGCCAACCTGGGCCTTCAGCGCTTCGCCGATCTGGCGGGCCGGATCGAGGAGGGTGCCCGGGAGGGCCGTTGGGAGGAGGCCCGGGAGCTGGTGGAAGCCCTCCCCGCCG
This sequence comes from Holophagaceae bacterium, assembly GCA_003538615.1. Lineage (GTDB taxonomy): Bacteria > Acidobacteriota > Holophagae > Holophagales > Holophagaceae > Geothrix. The sequence goes on from DPRT01000192.1 coordinate 1,317, forward strand.
CCTACAGCGAGGCCCTGGCGGCGCTTCTGGCGGCCTTTCCAGAGTCCTGAGACGGCGGTCCCTACCAGGCCAGGCGCTCGTCCTGGGCCAGCAGGCTGATGCGGGGGTCGCCCAGGGCCTGGAGTTGGGGCAGCATGGTCGCCTTGTCGCCGGGCGTGAGGTGGTAGATCCGCACCGGCACATCCCGCTTGAGCTTCTTCAGCTCAGTGCCCAGCTTGGCGGGTGTGAGGTGCTTGGAGGCCTCCGCCAGCCAGGCCTGCTCATTGGGGAAGCTGGCTTCGGCGATCACCAGGCGCAGGTTCGGAGTGGCGTTGGCCACTTCCCAGATGCGGTCCGTCTCGGCGGTGTCGCTGGTGAAGATGAAGGCGTCCTTCCCGTCGTCCACCTTGTAGCCCACGCAGGGCACGAGGTGGTTCACGCGGATGGGTGTGATGTGGAGCCCGCAGACATGGTAGGTGCGTTCCGGCTCGATTTCGGTGTACCGGATGGTGGGGTCGTTGGGGCTGGGGATCACGCTGAAATCCGGCCACAACTCATCGTTGAAGAGGTGGCGGCGCAGCACGTCGAGGGTCTCGGGAAGTGCGTGGATCTCCACGGCCTCGTGGGTGTGCCCGAAGATGTTCTTGGTGAAGAAGGGCAGCGTGCAGATGTGGTCCAGGTGCGAATGGCTGAGGAACACGTGCTGGATCGCCACCTGTTCCGCCACCGCCAGGGCCGCGGTGATGGATCCGGCGTCGATGGCCACGCAGCCGTTCACCAGGAGCCCCGTCAGGCGCTCACCATCGGCCTCCCCGCCGCTGCAGCCCAGGATCCGGAGTTCCATCGTCCCTCGGAGAATGAGCCTTCATCATACGGAAAAGGGCGCCTGCCGGCGCCCTTTTCCCAAGGCTGGGGCGATCAGAAGCGGATGCCCCCGTAGATGCCGATCTGCACCTGGGGCGCCATGGCCTCGGTGAGGTCCTTGTAGGTGGCGGTGGTGTCCTTCTTGGAGAGGGGNNGTCGTGTCGCCGCTGGTGGCGGTGGGGGAGGTGGTGCGGTAGGAGAGCTTCTCGGAGCGGTATTCCACGCCAGCGCCCACGTTCACGATGAGCTTCCAGTTCACCATGGCGCCCACGGCCCAGTACTGGTTCTCCAGCTCACCGTACTTGGTTCCGCCATAGGTGAGGTCGCCCTTGGTCTTGTTGTGCCAGGTGGCGTTCACCTGAAGGGCGGCCACCTTGAGGTCGACCACATCGAAACCGCCCCGGATGCCGAAGCCCGTGGGGCTCACGGCATCGTACTTCTGGCCGGTGCCGAACGAGGCGGCCTGGGCCTTGCCGAACTGCTTGTCGATGAGAAGGCCCACCTCGCCGGCTGAAACCGGGATGGCGGCCAGAGCAGTCAGTGCAGAGAGAAAGAAGAGCTTCCTGCGCATGGAGCCTCCAGTTGGCAGATAGGGCATCATCGGGCCTGGACTGGGCGCGGTCAACCTCCATTGACGCTGGGCTCTTGCTAACCTCAGGGCATGCGGGCCCACCTTCGCTTCCTGATCCTCGACGGCTTCGACCCCGACACGGGCGAGCTGGCCCTGAGGGTGGCCTTCCAGGCCGGTTCGGACCCGGGCCTGGATCTGATCCGCCTCCACCTCCACCTGGGCCGGCCCGGCAACCCGCTCGACCCCCTCAGCCGAGAACTGAGGACCCATGTGCAGATGCCCGTGCCGCCCCTCTGGGAGCATGGGCTCAAGACCTGCATCCACGCCATCGAGGAGGAACTGGCCGGTCCCGAGGGCCGCAGCGCCCTCCGCTACCTGTGGGTGAGGACGCAGCTGCTCCATCCCGCCGAAGCGGCGAAGTCGACGCCGAATCATGCCGTGGCCCGCCAGGTGGAAATCCTGCGGGATTGGGCGAACCGGCTGGACCAGGAGGGCCAGGCCCTCCGTGCGGCCGAGGTCCTGGACCGCCTGCTGCTGCTGGCCCCCAAGGATGTGGCGAGCCTCGCGTACCTGGCCAGCTTCTTCCGGGCCCAGGGCATGGCCGAGGAGATGGCGGCGGTGGCCGAACGGTGGATCAAGGCTGAGCCCGGCCGACTGGAGGCCCGGCTGCGCCATGGAGAGGCCCTGTTGCGTCTGGGCCGCGCCCAGGAGGCCCGGGCAGCCTTCGAGGCGGTGCTCAAGGCCCAGCCCGTCCACCTGCTGGCCCACCTCGGCATGGCCCAGGCCCTGGGGCTGGTGGGCGGGAATCCCTTTCCCCATCTGGATGCGGCCCAGGAACTGGACCCTGCGGCCACGGCTTCCGTCCTGCGGGAGACCTTCGACTACCGGCTGCTGGTCCCGCCGGCGGGAGACCGGGTCCATGGGCTGGAGGCCCTGCCGGCCCTGCTGGGCGTGTCCGGGGCCGAGGTCCAGGACTACCTCCAGTTCCTCGGCCTGCCCATGACCGGCCCCGAAGGTGCCGTCCGCGAATCAGAACTGGCCCGCTGGGCCGGAGTCATGAACCGCTACGCACTGCTCCCGGGGGGGCTCCACTGGTCCGCCCCCACCCCGAGGCACCTGCCCGAACTGGCCTAGGACCGCGTCTGCCCGCTGATCGGATCCCCATTGTCTGCGATGATGGATGTTTGGATTTCGGGGGTTCCATGACTGTCCTGCTGAGCACCGACCTGCCCTTTCCCGTCTTCCGCCGGGGCAAGGTGCGCGATGTGTACGACCTGGGCGCGCAGCTGCTCATCGTGGCCACGGACCGCATCAGCGCCTTCGACTGCGTGATGCCGGACGGCATCCCGGACAAGGGGCGCATCCTCACCGCGGTGGCCTCGTACTGGTTCGCCGCCACCGAGGATCTCGTGCCCAACCACTTCCGCGGCAACCCGGGCTGGCCCGCGGCGCTGGAGCCCCACCGGTCCGCGCTGGCGGGCCGCGCGGTCGTGGTAGAGAAGACGCGTCCCCTGCCCGTGGAGTGCGTGGTGCGCGGCTACCTCGCAGGCAGCGGCTGGAAGGAGTACCAGGTGGATGGATCCGTATGCGGCGTGCCGCTGCCCGCGGGCCTGCGACTCGCAGACCGGCTGCCCGAACCCATCTTCACGCCCGCCACCAAGGCCGAGGAGGGCCACGACGAGAACATCAGCTTCGAGCACATGGCGGAGATCGTGGGTGCGGACCTGGCCGTGCGGCTGCGGGACCTGAGCCAGGCCCTCTACCGCCGCGGCGCGGAGCTGGCGGCCCAGCGGGGCATCCTGCTCGCGGATACGAAGTTCGAATTCGGGTTGAGCGAGGCGGGGGACCTGATCCTCATCGACGAGGCGCTCACGCCGGACAGCAGCCGCTATTGGCTGGCGGACAGCTGGGCGCCGGGAAAGAATCCCCCGAGCCTCGACAAGCAGTTCCTGCGCGACTACCTGGAGACCCTCCCGGATTGGGACAAGCAGCCCCCGGCACCCCACCTGCCGCCCGCCATCATCGAAGGCATCCGGGCCCGCTACCTGGATCTGGCGTCCCGGTTCGGGGTGGACATCTGAAGTTCGCCCCGCATCCACGCTGAAAACAGGCCCCGGAGGGCCTCAGACCCGCCCGGGAGGCTTCAGCGCCCGGAGGCGGGAAGCGCCCCGGGTTGGAGCCGGGCGGGGTCCAGCCAGCGCTGGAGCTCCCTGTTCAGGGCCTCGACCGTGAGGGCCTCCATGCGAGCCGGGGTGGCCGCGCTCCCCCGGGCTTCGGCCAAAGCCTGGTCCAGCAGGGCCTCGGGATGGAGCGCCACGAGGGCGCGGCCCGCGGACCATGCGGCACGGGCCCGGTGCAGGTCGGCTTCTGTGAAGCCGCGCCGCCGGAGGGCTTGAAGGCGGTCCAGCATGACGGATGCCGCGGCGGCAGGCCCTGATGTTCCCACTTCCAGCGTGGCCATCGGGCCGGAGCCCTCCATCCGGAACCGCACGGGGAGCAGGGCCGGATCGCCGGGAAGGAGGAGGGCCAGCAGCGCTTCGGCCTCGGGGCCGGGCGCTGGGGCGGTCGAAGCCACCGGTGTGGCGGGTGCCGGCAAGGCCGTCCATGTGCCGAAGGTCTGGAAGATGAGCCGCCTGGCCTGCTCGCGGCCCACGTCCCCATGCAGCAGGAGCACGGCCCGGTCGGGGCGGGACATCCGGGAGTGGAAGGCCAGGAGGTCCTCGTACGTGATGGCCGCCAAGCCGTCCAGGGTGGGCGCCTGGAGGGTCCAGTTCGGTTCCGGGGCCAAGTGGAGCTTCAGCGGGGACGGGGAGGCCTCCGCGCGCTCCACCTCCCTCCAGCAGGCAAGGCGCTGGGCTTCCAGGATCGAAGGATCGAAGATGGGCCGCAGGACGCGATCCGCGAGCATTCCCAGGGCGAGATCCTGGTCCCGGCTCCTGGCCACCAGGTCCCAGGCGAGGCCGTCCACGCGAAGCGATGGCGCCAGCTCGATCCCTGCGCCCGCGAGGAGCTGGTGGAAGTCCCCGGCCTTGAGGTTCCCTGCGTCCGAGTGCTCCAGCATGCGCAAGGCCAGGGGGCCGAGTCCCGGCCGAAGGGCCCCGGATGCGCGGTCCAGGAGCAGGTGCAGTCGGGCTCGTATCAGGGGACGTTCGTGGTCTTCCAGGAGAAACACCTTCAGGCCGTTGGGCAGGCTGAAGACCTGGGTCCGGGGCGGGGCCTGGGCCTGGAGCTGGATCGCGAGGGTCAGGGCAGCCAGGGCCGCCAAGGGCTTCATCGCTTCTCCGGGGGCAACTGGGCCGTCAGCAGCTGGAGGGTGCGGCGGCGCTCTTCGAGGCTGAGCATGCGCAGCTGGCGGAGGCCTTCGGAGACCATGTGTTCCCGCTGGGCGAGATCCTCGATGCGGTTGGCGGCGAGGGCCTTCAACACCCTGGCCGTCTCGATCTCCAGGGGATCCTGCCCTTCGTCGGTGCCGGGTTGCAGCCAGAGGGTGGTCCGATGGCTGGGTTTGAGCCAGGCCCGGGCAGCCGCCTGGACGGTTTCGGGGCCGAGGTTCCGCAGGCGCTGCAGCTCCAGATCCGCCTGCCGCCAATCGCCGGCTTCGGCCCAGGCGAGGCCCAGGGTCCTGGCCAGGGCGCCGGGTTCGTCCTGGATCCGCAGCTGGTCCACGTCGAGCTGGGTCAGGGCGCGCTGCCATTCGTCCGTTGGGATGGGCTCCTGCTGAAGCCGCAGGATCTCCGTGTGGAGCGCGGCCTCAAGTTCCGCCAGCGTCTTCCCGCCGGCGGGAGCCAGGCTGGCCATCAGGAGGCCCGGCAGCCGGCCCCCCGGCACGTCCAGCCCGATCTCCACGCCCTGGGCCAGGCCTTTCTGCCGGACCAGCCTCTGGGCCAGCCGGCCGGAGGGGCCCGCCCCCAGGAGCTGAGCGGCCATGCGCAGGGCCAGGTGGTCCCGGTGGGCCCGGGCGGGGATGCGCCAGCCCACCACCAGAGTGGAGGTCCCGCCGAGGGAGGCCTGGATGCGCCGGTCGCCCAGGTCCGCGGGGATTTCGGGCAGCAGGGGGTCCTCGCCCCCGCCCATGGCGGGCAGGGCGCCGAAGGTGCGCTCGATCAGGGGCAGCGCCGTTTCCATTCCGATGCCGCCCACGAGCACAAGGGCGAGCCGGTCGGGCCGGAAGGCCTGCCGCGCCCAGGCGCGGAGATCCGAGCGGCGCATGGCCTCCAGGGCCGGCAGGTGGTCCGCGAGGTCCCGGCCGTAGGGATGGCCGGGCAGGGCCGCGCCCCGGAGCAGGGCTAGGCCCTGGGGGCCCTGGGCGCGCAGTTCCGCGGCCAGGGCGGCCCGGGCTTCGGAGAAGCGGCTGAGCTGGAGGATGGACAGGCGCTGAACCTCGGTGCGGCACCAGAATTCGAAGGCGCCTGCGGGAAGTTCGGTCTGGACCAGGAGGGCGTCTGCGCTGGCGCTGGCGGTTTGCCGCCCGCCCCGGGCGGCGTAGAGATCTGCGAGGGGCGCCGCGGAGGAACGGGCCTTCAGGGCCCTGCGCAGGTTCTGGAGGGCCGCCTCCAGGGCCGGAGCCTGGCTGGTCGAGGCGGGATCCTTCCGGCGGCGAAGCCCTTCCTGCCTCAGGGATTCGAGGATGCCCTCCTCCTCCTGGAGCAGCGCATCCATGGATCCAGGTCCCTTGGCGGCATCCAGATCCTCGGGCCGGGTCTGCCCGAAGAGGGCCCTGGCCACCAGATCGTTGGCCCCGGCCAGGGCGGAGGGCTCCTCGGCGCGCCCGCCCTGAAGGACCATGGCCGCATGGAAGGCCGCCAAATCCCGCCGTTCCACCAGCAGGACCCGGATGCCGTTCGACAGGCGGCGCTCCTGGACCTCCGCGAGGCGGGGCCCCTGGGCTTGCAGGCTCAGGGCGGCGAGGAGGATGGGGAGCAGGGGGCGCATGGTCCCCAGAGTACTACTTCCTATTTCACGCGGATGCTGCCGTTGGTGGTCTCCAGCCGGATGGTCTGGGTCCGGCCCGGCACCTTCACGTGGGCGTTGTGCTTGGTGATCTTGATGATCTGGGCGCCGGGGATCTTGATGTCCAGGGAACCGTTGCTGTTCTCGGCCAGCAGATCGCCCCCGGCCTTGCCCAGTTCCACCTCGATACTGCCGTTGGTGGATTCCAGGAAGATGCCCTCGCCCCAGCCATCCAGGTTCCGGGCGCGGATGCTGCCGTTGGTGGTCTCCAGGCGGATGCCCCCCAGGACGTCTTCCAGGATGATGCGGCCGTTGGTGGTGCTGCCCTTGATGCGGGCCGAGAGGTTCCGGGCCTCAATGGGGCCGTTGGTGGTATCCACATGGACCTCGCCGCGCACATCGGTCACCAGGATGGCTCCGTTGGTGGCTTCGCAGCGGGCGTAGCCCTCCAGATGCTCTGCGGCCACGGTGCCGTTGGTGGTGCGGAAATGGCCCAGGAGCCTGCGGGGCACCTGAAGCGTCATTTCGCAACGGGGGCTGATGTAGACGCCGAAGCTCCAGGAGGGCTGCTGGAACATGGCTTCGATGTCCAGGTCCTCGCCCTTCCGCTGGACCAGCAGCTCGATCTTGCGTTTCTCGCTGTCCCGGATCTGGGCCGTGAGGAAGACCTCCTCCTTGTCCCAGCCCGTTATGCGGATGCCGCCATTGCGGTTCTTCACCCAGAGCTTCGAGCCGTAGGCCAGCTTCTCCGTGCGCTGCTCCGTCCGGGAGGCGGAGGGCAGGTCCACCCCGATCATGGGCGCCGGGGGGGCCGGAGGCGCGGGCGGCGGGGGAGGCGGCGGCGCCTGGGCCAGCAGGGCGCTCCCGACCAGGAACAGGGGGATCCAGCGGCTGGAAACGGTCATGGGTGCTCCCGTGGGAGAAAGATCCAGGGCGGGCCTGGGTATGGGGTTCACGGTCCTGGGACAGTGGCGTTTAGTCACGATACCCTGGAAGGTCCCCCCGGAGTCCGTCATGTCTGCCTACATCCTGTCCGCCACCCGTACCGCCGTGGGCTCCTTCGGGGGCGCCCTCAAGCCCTTGAATGCCGTCCAGATGGGTGCCCTCGCCATCGCCGAGGCCCTGGCCCGGGCCGGGGTGGCCGCCGATCAGGTGGGGGACGTGGTCATGGGCAACGTGCTCCAGGCGGGCAGTGGGCAGAATGTGGCGCGCCTGGCGGCCCTCAAGGCTGGGCTGCCCCACGCCACGCCAGCCCATACCCCCAACCAGGTCTGCGGCTCCGGCCTCAAGGCCGTGGGCCTCGGGGCCCAGTCCATCCTGATGGGCGATGCAGAGGTTGTCGTGGCCGGCGGCACCGAAAGCATGTCGAACTCGCCCTACCTGCTGCCCGCCGCCCGCTGGGGCGCCCGCATGGGCCACGCCCAGCTCATCGACAGCATGATCCAGGACGGCCTCTGGTGCGGCCACGGCGACACCCACATGGGCATCACCGCCGAGAACGTCGCTGCCAAGCATGGGATCAGCCGCGAGGCTCAGGACGCCTTCGCCCTCCAGAGCCAGTTGAAGGCCGCCGCCGCCCAGGCTGCCGGCGCCTTCGACCGTGAGGTCTTCGCCGTCACCCTGGCGGGCAAGAAGGGCGACACGATCTTCAACCGGGACGAGTACATCAAGCTCGATGCCAGCGCCGAGGGCCTGGCCAAGCTCAAGCCCGCCTTCCGGAAGGACGGCACAGTGACCGCAGGCAACGCCAGCGGCATCAACGACGGCGCCGCGGCCCTGGTGCTGGCTTCCGAGGCCGCCGCCAAGGCCCACAGGCCCATCGCCCGCATCCTCGGCTTCGCCCAGGCCGGTGTGGATCCCGCCACCATGGGGCTGGGCCCCGTCCCCGCCATCCAGAAGCTGCTGGCGAAGACCGGCGTGAAGCTCCAGGACATTGATCTCTTCGAGCTCAACGAGGCCTTCGCCGCCCAGAGCCTGGGGGTGCTGGCGGAACTCCCCGGAATCGACCCTGCCAGGGTCAATGTGCGCGGCGGCGCCATCGCCATCGGCCACCCCATCGGCGCCAGCGGCACCCGCATCCTCGTGACCCTGCTGCACCTGCTCCAGGACGAGAACAAGAAGCTGGGCCTCGCCGCCCTCTGCGTCGGCGGCGGCCAGGGCGTGGCCATGCTGGTGGAACGCCTCTGAACGGAAAGAATGGAACCGCGAATGACGCGAATTGGCGCGAATATAAAGGGGCATCCATTCGCGTTCATTCGCGCCATTCGCGGTTAGGTTTTTCATGATCACCCTCACCCACGTCGGCAAGCAGTACGACCGCATCCACACCGCCCTGTCGGATGTGAGCTTCGCCATCGATTCGGGAGAGTTCGTCTTCCTCACGGGGCCCAGCGGCGCGGGGAAGTCCACGCTGCTGAAGCTGCTCTTCCGGGAGCAGATCCCCAGCAGCGGCGAAATCCAGCTGGCGGGGCACCGCCTGGCCTCCATGCCGGAGAAGGAGATTCCGCTGTTGCGCCGCAAGCTGGGCGTGGTGTTCCAGGACTTCAAGCTCATCCGCAGCCGCACCATCTTCGAGAACGTGGCCTTCGTGCTGAAGGTGCTGGGCGTGAGTTCCGCCGAGCAGAAGCAGCGCACCTTCCGGGCCCTGAAGATGGTGGGTCTCCAGCACAAGCTGAGCAGCTACCCCTTGCAGCTGTCCGGCGGCGAGCAGCAGCGCGTGGCCATCGCCCGGGCCCTGGTGAATGATCCCCTGGTGCTGCTGGCGGACGAGCCCACGGGCAACCTGGATCCCGACCTGGCCCAGGAGATCATGGCCCTCTTCGAGCGCATCAATGGCCAGGGCACCACCGTCGTGGTGGCCACCCACGACCGCAGCCTCATCCAGCGCATGAAGAAGCGCGTCATCGGCCTCGACCATGGCCGCATCGCCTTCGACCAGCCTGCGCCCACGAGCCTGGTGACGGTGTAAAGCAGTCTGGAGAACGGAAGGGCGCTAACCTTAGAGCAGCCCCGACCTTCGTCGTAGCCCCCCGAGGTCCCATGGCCCAGCCCCTCACCGATGCCCGATTCGTCACCTCCGCCGCCGACGCCAAGAAGCTGGGCGTCTGCCATGCGGAAGTGGCTTTCGTGGGGCGCAGCAACGTGGGCAAGTCCTCGCTGCTGAATGCCCTGGCGAACCAGAAGCAGCTGGCGCGGGTGTCCAAGACGCCGGGGCGCACACGGCTCATCAACGTGTTCCTCACGGGCCCGGATCGCTGGATCGTGGATCTGCCGGGCTACGGCTTCGCCACGGGCCCTGCGGCCGAGCGCGCCACCTGGCAGAAGATGGTGGAAGGCTACCTCACGGGCCGCGCCACCCTGCGCATGGTCTTCGTGCTGGTGGATGCCGAGGTGGGCCCCACCAAGCTGGACCATCAGATGATCGAATGGCTGCGCTCCGAGAGCCTGCCCCACCGCATCGTCGCCACCAAGGGCGACCAGGTGAAACCCAGCAGGGCCCTCAAGCAGCGCAAGGATGTGGCCGCGGACCTGGGGCTGCACAGCGCCGACATCGCCTGGGTGAGCGCCGCCAAGGGCACCGGCATCGCCGAACTGCGGCGCGAAGTGGCGGACCTGCTGGAAATCTGAACCCCTACAGCGCCTCCACCTTCCCGCCCCGCCACACCATGAACCGCCCCTCGTGGGCCCAGGGCAGGGCGATGCCGTTGGCTTCGACTTCGTGGGTGTGGAAGTGCCCGGTGAGGAAGGTGGTGCCCGGGTGGGCCAAGGCCGCGGCGCGGAAGGCCTCGCGCGGGAAGGCCAGCTTGTAGGCGGCGTTGGTGGTGCGGAGCTTCCGCTCCATCCAGGCGGACACCCTGCGGGCCGTGCCGCCGGGCAGGAGGCGGAACAGCAGCCAGAGCGGGCCGGAACGCGACACCAGGTTCCAGAGGCGGTACTGGCGGTCGGCGGTGTTGATGAGGTCGCCGTGCTCCCAGGCCAGGGCCTCGTCCTCGAGCGCCCCGCCGATGCCCTCGCCCAGCAGGTCGAAGCGCGCCGCGTGGCGGTCCAGGAAGTACTCGCGGTTGCCCAGCCACAGCCCCACCCAGCAGCCCACGGCGCGGCGCCCGTCCACCCAGGCGAGGAAGGCGCGCTGAGGATCCGTCTCCATCCCGGGGAACCCCACCCACACATCGAACACATCGCCCAGGAAGAGCCAGTCGGCCTTCGGATGGGCGGCGGTGGCGGCCTCCAGGCCGGTGAGGGTGGCGCCCCAGTGGGGATCGGCCACGAGGATGAGGTCACGGGCGGGCTCGGGCCGCCGCATCCGGCCCCGCCACCAGGACAGGGCGCCCAGGCGCCGCGTGGCCAGCAGCTGGAGGGAACCGGCGGCCAGGGCCAGGGCACCGCCCAGGGTATCGGCCACCCAGTCCCCGAGTTCGGAGGCGCGGCCCGGCACGAAGCGCTGATGCCACTCGTCGGAGGCGCCGTAGAGGGCCACGGCGGCGAGGATCAGGAGATGGCGGCGGTAGAGGGGCAGCCCCGGCACCGAGTGCCGCAGGGCCAGGTCCAGGGCGAGGGCGAGGGCGCCGAAAGCCGCCGCATGGCCGATCTTGTCCAGGGGCGGCGGCAGTTGGAGCCCGCCCGGGTAGTGGGACTGGGCGCTCAGCCAGAAGATCATCCCGGCCACGGCCAGGGGGAGGAGCCAGAATCCGCGTGCGCGCATGATCCATCCAAGCACAGGCGGGCCCGACGCGGCCACTTCTGGATGGTGGTTGAACCTACTTCGGGTTCGTCCGCCGCGGGAGCGACTTGGGATCCCACTCGGTCCTGATGCGGGAGATGAGCCCTGAATCATCCAGGAGCAGGGTGAAGCGCCCGAGCGCCGGTCCGGCGGGGGCATCGTCCGGGTCGAGGATCTCCCACTCGAACACGACCTGCCGGCCTTCGACCGCCAGGCCGCGGGACCGCGGGACGCCGCTGGTGGCGACGCCCTTGAAGACCTGCCGGATGTGGGCCTCGATGACCTTGGGCCCCCGGAGGGAGCCGGCCGACAAGGCGCCCACGAATTCGCAATCCTCCGCGAACAGGGCCTGCATGCCGGCTGCCCGGAATTCGAGCGAGGCGTCCCTGAAGGCCTGGATGGTCCGCCGGGAGGCGGGGTCCAGGGCGCTGAGGGGATCGGTCATGGCTGGTTCCAAAGGAAGGAGCGGCTTCGTCCCGGATCGAAAACAGGAAGAGCCTAGATTGCTCTAGGCTCTTTTGCTGGTAGTCCCAAGGGGAATCGAACCCCTGTTCCCGCCGTGAGAG
>DPRT01000148.1:0-7715 GCA_003538615.1 Holophagaceae bacterium
AGATGATGGAGGCCGCCTGCATTCTGCGCAACGCCACCCCCAGGAGCCTGATCGTCATGGACGAGATCGGCCGCGGCACCTCCACGCGGGATGGCCTGGCCCTGGCGGAGGCCATCGCGGTGTTCCTGCGCGATTTGAAAGGGGGCGCGCCGCGGACCCTCTTCGCCACCCACTACTTCGAGATGACCAAGCTGGCGGACGACAGCCGCATCCAGAACCTCCATGTGGAAGTCCAGGAGTGGGAGGAGCAGCTGCACTTCCTCCACCGCGTGGCGCCGGGCCCCGCCGACCGCAGCTACGGCATCCAGGTGGCGCGCCTGGCGGGACTGCCCAAGGCGGTCATCCAGAAGGCCCAGCGCCTGCTGGCCCAGGCGCCGGAGGCGCCGCCCCGGGCGCCCATGCCCAGCCAACCGGCCTTGCCGCTGTTCGACGTGGAGCCGGATGCCCTGCGCGGCGAGCTGGAATCCCTGGACCTCAGCCGCATGACGCCCCTGGAGGCGCTGAACTGGCTGGCCATGAAGCAGAAGGAGCGGCCATGACCGCACCCAGCCATCCCATCCGCCGCCGGGACCGGGCCCTCGATGAGACGGAGGCTCTGCGCCTGCTTCAGGAAGCCGAATGGGGCGTGCTGGCCACGGTGGACGCGGAGGGCTGGCCCTACGCGGTGCCCGTGAACCATGCGGTGGTGGACGGGGCGCTGATCATCCACTGCGCCACCGCGGGCCACAAGCTGGCCAACCTGGCCTTCAATCCGAAGGTCTCCTACTGCGCCGTCACCGAGGCCGAAACGCTGCCGCTGGAACTGGCCACCCGCTACGCGAGCGTCATCGTCTTCGGCCGGGCGGAGCTGCTCACGGACGAGGCGGAGAAGCGCGCGGCGCTGCGGGCCCTGGGCCTGCGCTTCGCGGCGGCGCATCCCGATGTGGTGGACCGCGAGGTGGCGAAGGACGCCTTCCGCACCACCGTGATCCGGGTCCGCATCCAGCGGGCCACGGGCAAGGCGCGCCCATGAAGGACGGGACTGGAACCACCACCCTCCCGGAACGGGAAGCCGGGTCGCCGTCCCCTTCCGGTGGCCACCCCGTGATCTACTGGCTCGCCCACACCGGGTCGCGCCTCGTCGGCCGCCTGCTCTTCCGCCAGCGGATCCGCCACCGCGAGTACCTGCCGGAGACCGGCGGCGCCCTCATCGTGGCCAACCATGTGAGTTTTCTGGATCCGGCCCTGGTGGGGGCCTGCTTCCGGAATCCCATCCACTACCTGGCCCGCAAGACGCTCTTCAAGGGGTTTCTGGGCTGGCTGCTGCCCCGCATCCAGGTGCTCCCCGTGGACTTGGGCAAGGGCGACCTCGCCAGCATGAAGCGCATCCTGAGACTGCTCAAGGAGGGAAACCGAGTCCTTATTTTCCCGGAAGGAACCCGGTCCCCCGATGGAACCTTGCAGGAGGCCGAGGCAGGCATTGGCTTCATCATTGCCAAAGGCGACGTGCCAGTGGTCCCCGTACGTCTTTTTGGCGCCTACGAATGCTGGCCGAGGGAGGCCAGGTGGCCACGGCCCGGTCGAATCACCGTGGTGGCTGGGCCGCCGATCGATTTCTCAAGCCTTCCCGAGGGGCTCACGGGCCGCGAGCGCTATCAGGCCTGCGCTGATCAGGTCATGAAGGTCCTGGCCGCGATCCCGTTCGAGGGTTGAACCGCGCGTTCGGCCGGAGGTAGCACGGAGACCTCCGTGCCACCTCCGGGGGCTCAGTGGCCTCTCGGTATCGGCTCTGCCGATACGCGAGACGAACTGAAATCTCGTGGTGGATCTCTATCGTTGATGTCGACTTGGTATCAGAACGCCACCTTGAGCTGGCGCAGCTGGGTCAACAGGGCCGCGGGGGTGGTGTAGGTGAGGCCCTGCATGAGGTGGTCGTTGGCGGCCTGGGCGAAGGCGGGCTGGTCGTCCACGTAGATGCACTCCTCGGCCAGGAGGTCCAGCTTGGCCAGGGCGTCCTCGAAGAGCAGGGGATCGGGTTTGCTGGCCCCCACCTCGAAGGAGAGGGTGACGCTGTCGAAGAGGGGGAAGACCTCGGTGGTCTGGATGGCGTGCTCCAGGTGCCAGGGGCTCGTGTTGGAGAGCAGGCCCAGCTTGTACCCTGGTTTCAGCTTCCGGATCAGATCGAAGGTGGCTTCGATGGGCGTGAAGATGTCTGTATAGGCGCGGATGAAGGCTTCTTCCGGAAGATCGGCGCCGCAAAGGCCGGACACCTCGTCGAGAAAGGCCCGGGAGCTGATCCGCCCCGCCTCGTAGTCCTGGGTGAGGGTGGACTGCTGGTACAGGATGACCCGGAGCTCCTCGGCCGGTTTCCCGCACAGGGAGGATAGGGCTTCGAGAAATCGGAGGTTGTCGAAGGCGCACAGGACGTTTCCGAAGTCGAAGATCATGGCCCGGGGGGTGGCGTCGCGCCGGTACCGCTTCAGGAACGGGACGTAGCCCATATCGGACCGGAGGATGTGATCGAGGTACCAGGTCTTCAGGAACGAGAGGGTTTCTTCCAGCAGGCGGGGATCCGACGGATCGTAGGCCTGGTTGAAGGCCAGGAGCTGATGCACGAAGGCGGCATGCTCGGATTCCTGCTGGGCGAGGCCCGGGTACCCCGCCGCCTTCATGTAGCGTTCCTCGCTGGTGAAGTGGGTGAGGGCATAGCTGCAGAGGCGCTGGAAGATGCTCGAGACCTGCTCGGGGGATCCCCTGCCGGCGATGAGGTCCACGAGTTCGTTGAGGAGGTCCAGCAGCACCCGGTGCTGGGCGTCAATGTCCTTGTAGCCGATGTTATAGCGATCCTTCCACTGGATGTGGGCCATGGGTCTCTCCGGGAACCGTTCCGCGCCTCATCGGAAGGTTCGGCCCGAAAGCCCATTCCTGTAGACTTCGGGCATGATCCCCGCGCAGGTCCCCAGACCTCCCCTCAGCAGAACCCGCATCCGCGTGGCCTGGGCCATCGCGCTGGTGGTGGACGCCATCCAGGTCCCCGCGAATCTGGCCGGACCCATGGGCTGGTTCCTGGGGGCGGGGCTCGACCTGATCACCATGGTCGTGATGTGGAGGATGCTGGGCTTCCACTGGGCCTTCCTGCCCTCGTTCATCACCGAAGCGGTCCCCTACCTGAACCTGGCGCCCCTCTGGACCCTGGCCGTGGCACTCGCCACCCGGGGCCGTGGCGAGGTGGAGGTGCCGCTGCCNNTGCTACGGCCTGGAGTTCTTCTACACGGACCCGGATGGGCGCAAGGCCCACACCCTGTTCTCCCTCATGAAGGCCAAGGCCCCCCTGGGTGAGGGCCGGCCGGAGTGCATGGTGAACTGGCGGGTGGAGGACCTCGACGCGTTCTGCGCCGGGCTGGAGGCCGCGGGCATTCCCGTCGAGCCCCGCGAGGACTTCGGCTACGGCCGCTTCGCCTGGACCCGCGACCCCGAGGGTCATCGCATCGAGTTGTATCAGCCGCTCCAGGAACCGGGGACGTTCTGATCAATCCACCGCGGCGCCCTTGAACTCGTCCTGCTCATGGCGGTGCTGCTCTTCCATGAGGAGCAGGCTCAGTTCCTTCTTCAGGGCGTTGAAGGCGGGGCTGGCCACGTCGCGGGGGCGGGGCAGGTCCACCCGCAGGTCGCGCTTGAGGGTGCCCGGGCGGTAGGTCATCACCACGGTGCGGTCGGCGAGGTAGAGGGCCTCCTCGATGCTGTGGGTGACGAAGAGGATGGTCTTCCTCAGCTCGGTCCACAGCCGCAGCAGCTCGTCCTGCAGGTTGCGGCGGGTGAGGGCGTCCAGGGCGCCGAAAGGCTCGTCCATGAGCATGATGGGCGAATCCAGGGCCAGCACCCGGGCGATGGCCACGCGCTGNNCCGAAGGCGATGTTCTGCTCCACGGTCATCCAGGGGAACAGCGCGTATTCCTGGAACACCATGCCGCGGTCGGGGCCGGGGGCGGTGACGGGGGCGCCCTCGACATCGATCCCGCCGGAGGTGGGCAGGCTGAAGCCCGCCACGGCATTGAGCAAGGTGGATTTTCCGCAGCCCGAGGGGCCCAGCAGGCAGACGAACTCGCCCTGGGCGATCTCGAGGTCGATGGCCTTGAGGGCGTAGACGTCCTGGCCGCCGCTCTGGAAGACCTTGTGCACACCGCGGATGGAGATGTGGGAGCCGGGGGTCGTGGCCATGTCCGTCATCCCTGCTCCAGTCCGCGATGCCACCGCAGCAGGCGCGAGCTGAGGCGGCTCATGAGGGTGTCGATGCCCAGGCCCAGGAGGCCGATGGTGAACATGCCCGCGATGATCTTGTCGGACCAGAGGTACTCGCGGGCCTCCAGGATGCGGTAGCCCAGGCCGTTGTTCACGGCGATCATCTCGGAGACGATCACCACGATGAACGCCGTGCCCATGCCGATGCGCGCCCCGGTGAAGATGTAGGGCGTGGCGGCGGGCAGGATGATGCGGGTGAACTGGGTGAGGCGCGAGGCGCCCAGGTTGCGGCCCACGCGCAGGTAGATGCTGTCCACGTTCTGCACCCCGGCCACGGTGTTCATGAGCACCGGGAAGAAGGCCCCGATGCTGATGAGGAAGACCGCGGGCGGATTGCCCAGGCCGAACCAGAGGATGGACAGCGGGATGTAGGCGATGGGCGGGATGGGCCGCAGCACCTGGATGAGCGGGTTGAAGAGCCCGTAGGCCACCCTGCTGTAGCCCATGGCCAGGCCCAGGGGCAGGGCCAGGCCGCCGCCGATGAGGAAGCCCACCAGCACGCGGTAGAGGCTGCCGAGGGCGTCCTGGATGAGCTCGCCCGAGAAGCACCACGCCAGGTACGACCCCTGGGCGGGATCGAAGACCTCCAGGGGGCGCAGGTAGGCCCACCACTTGATGAGCACCTGCATGGGGGAGGGCAGGATGGTGGCGTTCACCCAGCCCATGGTGGACAGCAGCTGCCAGAAGCCCAGGGCCGCCAGCGGGACGAGGATGCCGGAGGCGGCGTGCCGGTACCGTTTCATCCTCACTTCACCTTCAGCTGCTTCTTGGCCTCGGCCAGCAGGTCCAGCTTCACCCAGTCGCCAGCCTTGGGCGGATTGGCCATCTTGCCCACGCCGTACTTGGCCATGAGGTCCGTGGTGATCTGCACGTGGGGCACGCTGATGTCATAGCTGAACGGCGAGTTCCCGATGGCGTCCTGGTAGTCGTCCTGGGAGATCTGGTTCTTGAACATGACCTCGCGGACGAACTTCTCCGCGGCCTTGGGCTCGTCGATGAACTTCTTGGTGGCCTCCACGAAGCAGAGGAGGAAGCGCTGGGCCACGTCGCGGCGTTCCTTGTAGAGCTTCTCGGTGATGACGAGGGCGCGGATGGGCTCGCCGATGGGCGTGTCGTAGGGCTTCAGCAGCTCCACGCCGAACTTCCGGTTGATGGCCTGGGAGCTGTAGGGCTCGCTCTGGCACATGGCGTCGATGTTCTTCGCCATGAGCGCCTGGTTCAGGTCCGCGAAGGGGAGGTAGAGCACCAGCACGTCCTTGCCGGGCTTGTCGGACCAGGTGAGGCCGGCCATGGCCAGCTCCGCCAGCAGCAGCAGCTCCTGGGCGCCGCCCCGGGCCACGCCCACCTTCTTCCCCTTGAGATCCTTCAGCGACCGGATGCCGGAGTTCGCGCCCACGACGATGCGGGCGCCCCCCCGCGCGAAGCCCGCCACCACGTAGATGGGCACACCCGCCGCCCGGCCCGCGATGGCCGCGTCAAGCGCCGCCGCGCTGGCGTCGATCTCGCCGGCCACGATGGCGGGGTTGATGTCGATGCCCTTGGCGAACATGCGTTCGTCGATCTTCAGCCGGTACTTCGGGGCCAGTTCCTTCATGTAGGACACGGCGCCGTAGTGGGCGAACTTCAGGTTGCCCAGGCGGACCACGTCCTGGGCCGTCAGCGCCAGCGAAGACAGGCAGAGCAGGGAAAGGAGAACTTTCACGCGCATGGTGGCTCCGGGATGGGTGAGGCCATTCTAGGCCAAGCCCGGCGGAAGCGGCAGCGCGGATCAGATCAGGCCGGACCCCAGCAGCGCCGCCACCCCCAGCAGAAGGGCAGCCACTGCCCATTGGATGCCCCGGAGCGTGGCCTTGTGGAGGAGGCGGTGGCCCAGCACCGCGCCCGCCAGGGCGGCGAGGATGGCGGCGGCCATCAGGGCGCCGTGGCCGCGGAGATCCAGCTCCGACCAGCGCCGGAGGTAGACGCCGAGGCGGGAGATGTCCACCAGGGCCGCGATGGCGGAGCCCGTGGCCACGAAGGCGGTCTTGTCCAGGCCCGTGCGCAGGAGGAAGACGGAACGGAAGGCCCCCTGGTGGCCCGAGAGGCCGCCGAAGAAGCCGCTGAGGGCGCCGCCAGCGGGCAGCCAGCGGGGATCCAGGCTCCGGCCTTCCAGCAGGCCCGAGACTTCCAGCCCGGCGAAGCCCGCCATGAGGACGGCCATCACCAGCTTCAGGATCGTGATCTCGTGCGTGCGGCCGCCCAGGACATAGGTGTGCAGGGCCGGCCCCTGGGCCATCCAGAGCAGCAGCTCCGCGCCCAGGAAGGCCGCCGCCATGGCGGGCAGGCCGAAGCGCAGCGCCACGGGCCAGGCGGCGCGGCGGCCCGTGAGGGCCAGCTTGAAGAGGCCGTTGGCGAAGTGGACCACGGCGGTCATGGCCACCGCCGCGGGCAGGGGGAAGAAGAGGGCGAAGACCGGCAGGAGCAGGGTGCCCAGGCCGAAGCCCGTGAAGAAGGTGAGCCCCGAGGCCAGCAGGGCCGCGGCCATCACGGCGGCAGTCATCATTGGCGCCGCCCGATGAGCAGGAACTCGCGGCCCGCGCGACGGGGGTGGCTGGCGGTGGCATGGGCCAGGTGGAGAACCTCGAACCGGGCCTCCGCCAGCGTCCGCATCTCGGCCATGGGGGTGGCGTGGGGCGGCCCCTGGCGCCCGTTCACATCGTGGAAGAGTCCCGCCATCCAGAGGCCGCCGGGCTTCAGGTGCCCGGCGCAGGCCTCCACGTAGGCCGGGCGGCGGGCCGGATCCATGGCCACGAAGCAGGTGTGGTCGAAGATGGCGTCCCAGGGGCCCAGGTGCGTCGTGAACCAGTCCGCCTGGGACCAGGCCACGCGGTCCCCGTAGCGCTGCATGGCGCCCTGGATGGCCAGGGGCGCGAAGTCCAGGCCCGTGACCGCGAAGCCCCGCGCTTCGAGGGCCACGGCGTCATGGCCGTAGCCGCAGCCCGGCACCACCAGGCTGGCCCCCGGGCGCAGCCCCAGGGGCCGGGCCAGCTCCAGCAGCTCGTCCAGCAGGGGCGTGGCGCCGTCCATGTCCCAGCCGGGACGGCCCTCGTCCTCGTAGATGCGGTTCCAGTAGTCGGGATGGTCGGTCATGGCATCAGGATCTCATCGGCGCCCACAAACGTCGCCAGCCGTTCCAGGGCCTCCTCCAGGNNAGCTTGGGATCCAGGCGCCCCACCAGGCGATCCCCTTCGAGGATGGGCAGCACGAAGTAGCCGTACTGGCGCCTGGGCTCGGGGACGAAGGCCTCGAAGCGGTAGTCGAAGCCGAAGCGGCGCAGGGCCCGGGCGCGGTCGCGGAGGATGGGATCGAAGGGGCAGAGCAGGCGGGTGCGCTCCGGCGGTTCCGGCAGCTTCGCCAGCCGGGCCTCCCAGTCCGCCAGGGCGAAGGCGGGGCGGACAT
>DPRT01000148.1:7836-8053 GCA_003538615.1 Holophagaceae bacterium
TCCGAGGACTTCAGGGGGCCCTCCTGTTCGATGCGGCCCTTCACGTCTTTCACGACCCGGGCCCCGTCCGTACCGCGGAAGTGGTGCTGCCACCAGGTGTGGGCGTGGATGCGCGCGCGATCCCGGGCGAAGCGGGGCTTCCACTGGGGGAAGAAGGCCGTGGGGATGGCGGAGGCGTCATGGGTGAAGCCTTCGAAGAGGCTCCGCTTGTCCTCCA
>DPRT01000142.1 GCA_003538615.1 Holophagaceae bacterium
TCACGGCCTGGCCCACGCTGAGGGCGTCCGCCGGGTTCTTCACGTAGCGGTGGGCGATCTCGGAGAGGTGCACGAGGCCGTCCTGGTGGACGCCCACGTCCACGAAGGCGCCGAAGTCGGTGACGTTCGTGACGATGCCCTGGAGCTCCATGCCCACTTCCAGGTCGCTGGGCTTGTTCACGCCCTCGCGGAACTGCACGATCTCGAAGCGGTGGCGGGGATCGCGGCCGGGCTTCTTCAGCTCCGCCAGGATGTCCTTCACGGTCTCCACGCCGGCCTTCTCATCCACGAAGAGCTTGGGGTCCAGGCTGTCCAGCACGGCATCGTTGCCGATGAGCTCTGAAACCGTCTTGCCCGCCAGCTGGCAGATGCGCTGAACCACGGGGTAGCTTTCCGGATGCACGGCGGAGGCGTCGAGCGGATCCTCGCCTTCGTGGATGCGGAGGAAGCCGGCGGCCTGCTGGAAGGCCTTGGCGCCGAAGCGGCCGACCTCCAGGAGCTGCTCGCGGCGCTTGAAGGCGCCGTGCTCGAAGCGGTGGGCCACGATGTTCTTGGCCAGCCCCTCGCCGATGCCCGCCACGTAGGCCAACAGCTTGTAGGAGGCGCTGTTGAGGTCCACGCCCACGCGGTTCACGCAGCTTTCGACCACGTCATCCAGGCCCTTCTTGAGGGCGGTCTGGTTCACGTCGTGCTGGTACTGGCCCACGCCGATGCTCTTGGGATCCACCTTCACCAGCTCGGCGAGGGGATCCTGGAAGCGCCGGGCGATGCTCACGGCGCCGCGCACGGTGACGTCATGCTCGGGGAACTCCTCCCGGGCGATGTCGCTGGCGGAGTATACGGAGGCACCGGCCTCGCTCACGCTCACGCAGATGAGGCCCGTGCGGTTCGTCTCGCGCAGCCACTCGCGGATGAAGGCCTCCACCTCGCGGCCGCCGGTGCCGTTGCCGATGGCGATGGCCTCGACGGGGTTCTCCGTGCAGAGCTTCTCGAGGATGGCGCGGCTGCCCTCCAGGTCGCGCTTGGGTTCCAGGGGGTAGATCACCTCGTTCTGCACCAGCTGGCCCAGGCGGTTGATGACCACGAGCTTGCAGCCCGTGCGGATGCCGGGGTCCACGCCCAGGGTGCAGCGCTGGCCCGCGGGGGGTGCCAGCAGCAGGTGGTCCAGGTTGGTCTGAAAGACCTTGATGGCCTCGCCGTCGGCCTTCTTCTTGGCCTCGTAGCGCACCTCGGATTCGATGGCGGGGGCCAGCAGCCGGTCGAAGGCGTCGCCGGCCACCTCGTTCAGGAAGCGGCGGTAGCCGCTGCCGGAGGCGATCTGCACCTTCGAGACGAGCTGGCTCACCAGGTTCTCGCGCTCCACCAGGAGCTTCACGGTGAGGATCTCCTCCTTCTCGCCGCGGCGGAGGGCCAGCAGGCGGTGGCTGGGGATCTTGCGGATGGGCTCGGANNTCGCGGATCTCGGACTTCAGCACGCCCTGCTCATGGAATTCGAGGCGCAGCCAGGCGCGGATGGCCGCGTCCTCCGTCAGCCGCTCGGCCAGGATGTGGCCGGCGCCCTCGAGGCATTCCGACGGGGCGCGCAGGCCGTCCTCGTCCTTGATGAAGGGCTCCGCGATGAGGAAGGGGTCGGCGCCGCTCTCGTCCGCCAGCAGGGAATCCAGCAGGGGCTCCAGGCCGCGCTCCCGGGCCACGGTGGCCTTGGTGCGCTTCTTGGGCTTGTAGGGCAGGTAGAGATCTTCCAGCTCGGCCTTCACCCAGGTGGTCTCGATCTTGGCCTTCAGCTCGGGGGTGAGCTTGCCCTGCTCGTCGATGGACTTCAGGACGGTCTTGCGGCGGTCCAGCAGGTCCTTGTAGTAGGCGTGGCGGTCTTCCACATTGCGGATGGCCACTTCGTCGAGGGAGCCGGTGGCCTCCTTCCGGTACCGGGCGATGAAGGGGACCGTGTTGCCCTCCTCCAGCAGCGCCACGATGGCGGCCACGCCCGCGCGGGGGAGCTTGAGCTCCTTGGCCATGAGGTCGAGCACTTGATCCACACCTGCTCCTTGCATCCCGGGGTCGGGCGAATGGCGATGATACCAAGGGGGCGCTGATCTGGCCTCCCCGGGTGCCCAGATCAGCGATTGAGAAGGACTTTGCGGCGGCCGCCTTCGGGCGGCCGCTCCAGGTCCCGCAAGGCTTTCTTCCAATGGGTGGCGTCGAGCCCCGTGCCGATGACCACCGCGGCACAGGCGGCGGGGCCGTCCGGGAGCAGGGGCAGGGGCGAGATCTCCAGGCGGCCATCCGCCAGCTGGAAGGCCCAGCGGTCGCTGCCATCGTTGCGCGCGGCCCACCCGGAGAAGGCGCAGACCCCCTTGGCCCGCAGCAGCTCGCCCGCGGCGGGGGGGGCGAGGAGCAGGGCCTCCAGGGCGGAGGGATCCACGGGGTGGTCCCAGTGCAGGGTGAGGGAACGGGCCGCGGCGAAGCTGGCGCCGCCGGAGGGCGCCCAGCCTTCGGGCAGGGGCCGCAGGTCGCCGAGCCAGGGGTCGGGGCTGCCCTCGGGCGATGCGCCATGGCGCGTGGGCACGAGGGGGATGTGCCGGAACGCGGTGCGCAATTCGCCTTCCCAGGCCACGGCCGCGGAAGGATCGAGGTCGGCCTTGCTCAGGTGGATGAGGCTGGCCAGTGCTGCCTGGCGGTGGAGCAGGGGCTTCGTCTTCAGATGGTCGACCGGGGCGAGGCAGGAGATGACCGTGAGCAGGCCCGCCAGCCGCANNTCGGGCCGCCGGCCCTCAGGCTGGTCGCACCAGGCCTTCAGCGTGGCCACCACGTCATCGCGCAGGCTGCAGCAGACACAGCCGTTCACCAGGTTCTCCACCCCCGCCAACTCGGGGCGCTCCGCGTCCACCAGGGTGCCGTCCACGCTGATGGCGCCGAATTCGTTGATGAGCACCGCCACCCGGCGGCCCGCGGCCACCTCGGCCTTCAGCAGGCGGTTCACGGCGGTGGTCTTCCCGGCGCCCAGGGGGCCGGTGACGATGAGGACGTCCAGGGGGGCGCGATCGGTCATTCCTCCATGATGCGGCCAGGGGCCGATTCGTGAGAGCTTGGATGCGTGGATCTCCTCGACTTCAGCTACCGGGCCTCGGCAGCCCTCGTCGGGGCCCTGGCGCGGGCCTGTGCCCGGGGCCTGCCCCAAGGCTGGCGGATGCGCCTGGACGCCGAGGCGCCGGATCTGCCGGCGGGGGCCTGGATCTGGCTGCATGCCGTCAGCGTGGGGGAACTGCTGCTGGCCGACGGTCTGGTGGGGCGCCTCCGCGATGCGGGGCACCGCATCCATGTGAGCACGGGCACACCGGCGGGGCTGGCCCTCCTGGCGAAGCGGCTGCCGGGCTGGGATGGCGGCGCGGGACGCGTCAGCGGCGGGGCCTTCCCCCTGGACGATCCGGCGGGCCTGGAACCCTTCTTCCGCTGCCCGCCCCGCGCCTTCCTCGCGCTGGAGACTGAACTGTGGCCTGGCCTGCTCGAGGCCCTGGAGGCCC
>DPRT01000204.1 GCA_003538615.1 Holophagaceae bacterium
CTACTTGGCGTCGAACTCGCGGCTGCGGGCCAGCTTCTGGAAGACGGCCATCTGGGCGGCGAGATCCGTCGCGGGGGCCCCCTGCTTGACGTCACTCAGCACCTGGCGCGCCTCCTCGCCCTTTCTGAACTTGCTATCAGCGAGCACGGGCTCGAAGGCGGGCAGCAGAGCCAGTTCGCCCACAGGGCCTTCGGGTGCCTTGGAGGTGGCGATGTCGTTGGCGTGGGCCAGCAGGGCGGCACCGGGCGCCGCGCCGAGGCGGCGCAGGTCCAGCCAGGCGAAACCGGGATCCCGCAGCAGATCGAGGTCCTCGTTCTCCAGCCAGATGAGCAGGGCATTCAGGGCCTTGGTCTGGGCGGGATCGGGCATGCGGCGCAGCTTCTTCTCCCCCTTGACCTCCACTTCCTGAGGCGTGTTCTCGATCCAGGCCTGGGCGCGCTTCACCCACAGGGCGGTGATGGCCTTCTGGGCCGCAAAGCCCTCGGGGGCCTTCGGAGCCTTCACGGCCTTGGCCTTCTTCCCCTTGGCGGGGGGCTCGGGTGCCGCCCAGCTGGGCGCGACGGCATCCACCTTGGCGTCGAAGAGCAGGCCCTTGAGCTTCAGGAGCCTCGGTTCCAGTCCCTTGGCGCCGGCCTTGGCCGCCGCCCGGGCCGCGCTCTGAAGATCCTTCCAGCTGCCTTCCAGCAGGGTCTTCTTCCCATCCACGTCATAGAGGCCGTGGTGGGCCCGCAACTTCGCCAGGTAGCCCTCCACGGCGGGAAGGGCGGTCCGGGCCTTCTCGGGCAGATCCGCCTTCACGGCCACCAGGGATTCCAGGGTCTCGCGGACCTCGATGGCCCTGGGATGGCTCCAGTAGTAGCCCAGCTCGTGGGCGGAAAGGGCGGCCCGGTGCAGCGTATAGGCCAGCTTGCGTTGGCTGGGCCGGAGCTGATCGAAGGGCTTGGCTTCGGCCTGGGTATCGGGCTTCGGCACCGGCGGAAGGTCCGCCTTGGCGTCAGGCTTGGGTTCGGGCTGGGGAACCTGGGCTTCTGCCGGGGCCGGGGGGGGAGGAGGCGCGGGAGGGGGCGTCTGGGCCAGGAGGCCCGACCCCACGATGACTGCCAAGACCCAGCTTTGATGCATAGGAGGCTCCTCGTTGGATGTGCGGTGGAGGCCCTCAGTATGCCGCAGGAAAGGCCCTCACGCCTCGTTCCGAGTCTCTAGCAGGTCTTCCAGACTTTGTTTCAATTGTTTTAGATCGAAAGGTTTACCAAGGTAGGGGACCTGGTTCACGTCCAGGAAGCTCCGGGTCACGGCATCGAAGGAATCCCCGGTGGTGTAGAGGATCCGCTTCGTCATGGCCGGCCGCTGCACCTTCAGCCAGTCGAAGAGCTCCACCCCCGAAAGGCCCGGCATGCGGATATCAGACACGATCAGATCGAAGGACCCTTCCTCCAGGCGCTGGACCGCTTCGTCCCCGCGGCTGGCGGCCGTGACATCCAGGCCCCAGGCATGGAGGGCGTCCACCAGGCATTCCAGCAGGAACTCCTCATCATCCACCACCAGCGCACGGCGGCCATGGAGTCCCGCTACGGCCCCTTTGGCAGCCTCGGGAGCCCCCTGGTACGGCACTTCCAGCAGGAAGGCGTTCCCCAGCCCCTCCTGGCTGCGGACCGTGAGCCGCCCCCCGTGCTGCCGCGCGATGATATCGGCCACGGGCAGGCCCAGGGCTTCGGGCGTGGCCGCGGCGGCAGGATCGAAAACCTCCGCCTGCCGGGCTTCCGACAAGGCGGGACCGGAATCCTGCACGACCACTTGAAGCTGGCCGTCTGCGAAGCGCGTGGCCACTCGCAGGCGCTTCGTGGGACCGGCCGCGGTGGTCTGTATGCCGTTCAGCAGAAGGTTGGTCAGGGCCTGCAGCATCAGGGCCGGATCGAGCCCGGCCACGGGAAGGGTGGGCTCCAGGTTCAGCTCCACGGAAACCCCCATGTGCTGGGCGTTGACCTCCACCAGCGCCGAGGCTTCCTGGATGACTTGGTTGAGCTGGGTCTCCGTGCGCCGGGCCGGAGGCGGATTCAGCACCGTCTGGAGGGGGTGGAGCAGGCTTTGCACGGCGTCCACGGCCTTCACCAGGCGGGCGGCCTGCTCGGCCTGGTGCGGATCCATGGCGGCTTCGGCGATGAGGCGGGCCTCCAGCAGCACGGGGGTGAGCCGGTTCGAGGCCTCGTGGAACAGGGCCGGCACCAGACGGCCCAGGGCCTCGTGCTTTTGCGAATGCACCAGCCGGTCCTCCAGGGCCTGGGTCTGGCTCGTGTCCCGGACCAGGGCCGAGAGGGCGAGGACGCGATCATCGGCGCCGCGCACCGGCGCATAGGTGATGCTGGCGGAGAAGGTTTCGCCGCCCTTGCGGATCCGGACGCTCCTCGCATCCCGCACCACCTGGCCGTGGCCCACCTGCTGGATGATCCGCTCCAGCTCGTCCTGGAGGTGGTCAGGCGTGAGCTCGGACATGCTGCGTCCGATGATCTCGGGCCGGGTGTACCCGAAGATGCGCTCAGCCGCCGCGTTCCAGGTGAGGATCTTGCCGTCCGGCGCGAAGGAGACCACGGCCTCGCCCATGTTCTGGATGAGGCCTTCCAGGTACTTGCGGGTCTTCTGATTGTCCTGGTTCGCGTGGTCCAGGTGGGTGTAGAGCTGGCTCAGCTCCTCGTTCTTCTTCTCCAGGGAGTCCTTGGTCTGCTTCAGCTCCGAGTAGAGGCGCGCGGTCTCCATGTTCGACTTGAGCGCGCCTTCCAGCAGCTCTTGGGGATCGGCTGCCTGGCCCGTCTGCAGATCGGTGACGCTCACGTTGCTGTGCTTCAGGACAGTCACATCCGCCGGGGGCTCCGCCTCCGGCTGGTCTGGAAGCTCGCGCATGCTTGTTCGCACGTTGGATTCGATGAGGGCCAGCATCTCGTCGAAATCTTTGATCTTCTTGTCCAGATGGTACTTCTTGAAGGTGTAGGCGACCGTCTCCCGCGTGATGGCCAGGAAGGTGTCCAGCACGCCGGGGCCGCGGTTGGCCACGGCTTCGAAGTAGGGGACGTTGCGGAAATTCAGCCGGCGGTTCATGACGCCCACAGCCATGGCATCGGGCAGGTCCCGTTTGTTGTACTGGAGGACGAAGGGGATCTGCTTGATGTTCAGGCGGTTCGCATTGAGGTTGTGGTACAGGTTCGACAGCGAATCCACGTTGTCCTGCATCTTCGTTTCGCTGGAATCCGCCACGAAGACCACGCCGTCCGCCCCGCCCAGCACCACCCGCCGGCTCGCGTCGTACTGCACCTGGCCAGGCACGGTGTAGATCTGCAGGTGGATGGCGTTGCCGTAGATGTAGCCCAGGTTGATGGGCAGGAGGTCGAAGAAGAGGGTGCGGTCCTCCTGGGTGTTCACGGAGAACATCTCGCCCCGCTGCACATCCGAGCACATGGCGTGCAGCGACTGCAGGTTGGTCGTCTTGCCCGACAGGCCCGGCCCGTAGTAGACCAGCTTGAGCAGGATCTCGTTGGCACGGGTATTGAACTGAACCATGGGTTCGCCAGGAAAATAGTGGGATCAAGCCTACCACGGGGTTCCGAAACAACAGGCCGGTTCCCAGCTCTACGGCAAGTCCCGTGATAGCATGACCTTTTCATCCTTTCGAGGTTCCTGGCGCGATGACCGTCCCGACCCATGTCGCCGTGATAATGGACGGCAATGGCCGCTGGGCGGCCCAGCGGGGTTGGCCCCGGATCAAGGGGCACAAGGCCGGGGTCCAGGCCGTGGAGCGCATCCTGGAGGCAGCCTCGGACGCCGGCATCCGGCACCTCAGCCTCTACGCCTTCTCCACGGAGAACTGGAAGCGTCCGCCCCAGGAAGTGGCTGCCCTCATGGCCCTCCTCCGCATGTACCTCCGCATGTTCGTGCACCAGTTGACCAGGAAGGGCATCCGCTTCCACCACCTGGGCGCCCTGGAGGGCATGCCCGCCGGCATCCAGGCCGACATGGCGGCCCTGGAGGCCGCCACCGCCCAGAACACGGGCATGACCTTCCATCTGGCCGTGAACTACGGCTCCCGTCTGGAATTGGCCCAGGCCGCCCGGCGCTGCGTGGCGGACGGCCTCCGCCCGGAGGAGGTGGACGAAGCCGCCCTCGGCGCCCGCCTCTGGACCGCCGGGGTTCCCGACGTGGACCTGCTCATCCGCACCAGCGGCGAACACCGCATTTCCAACTTCCTGCTCTGGCAGTCGGCCTACGCGGAGCTCTACATGACGGACCTCCTCTGGCCCGACTTCGGCCCCGCAGAGCTGAAGGATGCCCTTGAGGACTACGCCCAGCGCGAACGGCGCTTCGGGGGGATCTGATGGAACGGACCACGCCCAAGGTGGACACCAAGAACATGACCGTGCGCATCGCCACGGCCCTGGTCTTCGGCCTCTTCTTCTTCAGCCTGCTCTGGTTCGGCGACCGCCCCTGGGCCCCGTGGACCTACCTGGCCCTCATGGCCTTCGCCATCGCCATGGGGGTGCGCGAAATGACCCTCATGGCCCGGGTGCGGGGATTCAACCCCTCCCTGGTGGCCGGCACCCTGGTGGGCTGGGGCATCCTCGCCCACTTCTTCCTCGCCACCGGCGGCCGGGACCCCCTGCCCCTCTGGCTGATCTTCGCCGCCGGGGCCCTGGTCATCCACTTCGGCGCCCTCTTCTTCGATTCGAAGCTGGAGGAGGCCCTNNTGTTCATCATCACGTGGTTCGGCGACAGCGCCGCCTACTTCGTGGGCACCTTCTTCGGCAAGCACAAGCTCGCCCCCAGGGTCAGCCCCAAGAAGAGCTGGGAAGGCGCCCTCGGCAACCTGGCCGGCAACCTCCTGGGCGCCTTCCTCATGCAGGTCACGGTCTGCACCGAGTGGACCCTGGTGGATGTCCTGGCCCTGGGCCTGCTGCTGGGCATCGCCGGGCAGCTGGGCGATCTGGTGGAAAGCACCTGGAAGCGCAGCGCCGGCGTGAAGGATTCCTGCGTGGGCGTGAGCATCCCCGGCCACGGCGGCATGCTGGACCGCGTGGACAGCCTGGTGTTCGCGGCGCCGGTGCTGTTCGCCTATGTGCACTTCGTCCACGGATTCAATTAAGTGAGGGCCATCGCCCTCCTCGGCTCCACCGGGAGCATCGGCACTTCCACGCTGGATGTGGTGGCGGCCCACCCCGGGCGGCTGTCGGTGGCGGCGCTGGCGGCGGGGCGGAACCGGGACCTGCTGATGGCCCAGTGCGAGGCGTTCCGGCCCCGCTGCGTGTCCGTGGGCTCGAAGGAGGATGCAGACTGGCTGCGCGCCAGCCTGTCGTACCGGCCCGACCTGCATTGGGGCGACGAGGGGCTCCTCGCCTGCGCGCTGCATCCCGACGCCGATACGGTGGTGGCGGCCATTGTGGGCAGCGCGGGCCTGGCCAGCACCGAGGCGGCGCTCCGGGCCGGTCGCCGGGTCTGCGTGGCCAACAAGGAATCGCTGGTGGTGGGCGGCGCCCTCATGCATGAGGCGGCCCGGGCCGGCGGTGGCGAGCTGCTGCCCGTGGACAGCGAGCATGCGGCCCTGCACCAGCTGCTGGACGGGCGCGACCCGGCCTCCATCCGCGAGGTCCGCATCACCGCCAGTGGCGGCCCCTTCCGTGACTGGCCCCTGGCCCGGATCCAGGCCGCCACCATCGATCAGGCCCTCAACCACCCCACCTGGAAGATGGGCCCCAAGATCACCATCGACAGCGCCACCCTCATGAACAAGGGCCTGGAGGTCATCGAGGCCTCGGTGCTCTTCGGCCTCACCGCCGATCAAGTGGCCGTCACGGTCCACCCCCAGAGCCAGGTCCACGCCATGGTGGGTTTCCACGACGGCAGCTACCAGCTGCAGGTCTGCGCCAACGACATGAAGCTTCCCATCCAGTACTGCCTGCTCTTCCCCGACAAGCAGCCGGGCCCTGTGGCCCCCTATCCCTGGGCCGAGGCCCGCGCCTGGACCTTCGAGGCGCCGGACCTGGACCGCTTCCCCTGCCTGGGCCTGGCCTTCGAGGCCCTGCGGGCGGGGGGCACGGCCCCGGCCCTGCTCAACGCCGCCAACGAGGTGGCCGTGGCCGCTTTCCTCCAAGGCCGCCTGGGCTTCTGGGACATCCAGGCCTGCAACCGGGACACCCTGTCCAGGATTCCCGCCGCCCCCCTCGGCTCCCTGGGCCAGGTGCTGGATGCAGATCGGGCCGCAAGGCGTCATGCTGAAGGATGGGTCCAAGCCCGGACCTGATAAAAGAGCGCCTAACAGAACTCGACGGAGCCGCGATGAAGTCAGGCAGGATGCACCGCAAGGAAGGGCCCGCAGGGCAACGTGGTTCGTTGTTCAAGGGACCTGACGCCGCGGAGCGCCTGCCTGGCTTCATCCCTCCGGGCGAGGGCCGGCGGGCGTCGCGATGCCGCGTCACGCTCGTCGCGCGTAGTACCCGCTACGCTTCGACTCGCATTCCTCGCCTCGCTCGCCCGGCAGCCCTCGCGCGGCCGCGTGGAGTTCTGTTAGGTGCTCTTGTTGGGTGTCCATGAACCGCTTCCGCCTGCCCCTGTCCGTCTCCTTCGCCTTCGCCGCCACCGCGCTTCTCGCCTTCAAGCTGCCGGGCGCCGGATTCTGGGGTCCCATCCTCATGCTGGGCGGCCTCATCTTCCTGCACGAGCTCGGCCATTTCCTGGCCGCCAAGTGGATGGGCATGCCCGTGGAGGTCTTCTCCCTGGGCTTCGGTCCCCGCCTCGTCGGCTTCAAGTGGCGCGAAACCGACGTGCGCCTCTCCATCCTGCCCCTGGGCGGCTATGTGCAGCTGGCGGGCTTCAACCCCGAGGAGCCCGGCGCTGAGGATCCCTACGGCTTCCTGCAGCAGCCCTTCGGCAAGCGCATGCTCTTCTACAGCGGCGGCATCCTGGCCAACCTGGCCACCACCCTGGTCCTCTTCACCGCTGTGGGCGTCCATCAGGCCCGCATCACCAAGGTGCAGGAGACCTGGACCGTGGTGGAGCTTGTCCCCGGGGGCGCCGCCGAGCGGGGCGGCCTCAAGGTGGGCGATGAGCTGCGCGGCCTCGGTAACCTGAGCTTCCCGGGCGCCGAGTGGGAGGCCGCCGTGGCCTACATCCAGGCCCACCCAGGCCAGGCCGTCCCCTTCCGCCTCGTCCGGGAGGGCCAGGCCCTGGACCTGTCCCTCACCCCCGCCAGCGAGGGCGGCAAGGGCCGCCTGGGCTTCATGCCCATGCCGGTGCCCACGCCCCTGGAATTCCGCCCCTTCCGGGCCGGCGATCTCCTGACTGGTGGCCGCTACGCGGTGGAGACCTCCTGGCGCCTCACAGGCCAGGTCTTCGGCTTCCTCAAGCGGCTCGTCACCTTCCAGGCCAAGAGCGCCGAGGTGGCCGGGCCCATCGGCATCATCCGCCAGGGCAGCCGCGCCGCCCAGCACGGCTGGGAGACCTTCCTCTTCATGTGCGCGGCCATCAGCCTCCAGTTGGCCATCCTCAACGCCCTGCCCATCCCGGCCCTGGATGGGGGCCACATGGCCCTCCTGACCTACGAGAAGCTCCGCCGCAAGGACCTCACCATCGAGCTGAAGGAGAAGATCCTCACGGGCGGCTTCGTCCTGCTGGCCTCCCTCATGGTCCTGGTGATCTTCCTGGACCTGATGAAGCTGCGGAAGTAGTCACGCCTCCTTCGGCGCCTCCGCCACCACCTGGAGGCGGGGCAGCATGATCCGGAAGGTGGTCCCCTGGCCCGGCGTGCTGTCCACCAGCAGGATGCCCCGGTTCTGCTTCACGATGCTCTGGACCAGGGCCAGCCCCAGACCGGTGCCCTTCCCGGAAGGCTTGGTGGTGAAGAAGGGTTCGAAGATGTGGGCCAGCAGGTCGGGCTCCATGCCGCATCCCGTGTCCGTCACCTGGAGGGTGGTGTACTCCCCCGGGGAGGCTTCCTCCAGGGCTCCGCAGTCATCGCGCGTGAGCACGGCGTTCCGGGTCTCCAGCTCGATGCGCCCTTCGCCCTGGATGGCATCCCGGGCGTTGACCACCAGGTTCGTCACCACCTGGTCCAGCTGGGTGGGATCCACCCGCACGGGCCAGAGATCCTGGCCCGGCGCCCAGACGAGCTGGATGCGCGGCCCGGCCATCCGCTCCAGGACGCCCCGCAGGTCCTCCACGGCCTGATTCAGGTCGACCACCTTCGGATCCAGCGGCTGCCGCCGCGCAAAGGCCAGCATCTGCGCCGTAAGGTCCGCGGAGTGGCGGGCGGCCTTGACGATCTCTCCCACGAATTTCCGCTCGGGACGGCCCGGATCCATCTGGTAGAGGGCCAGGTCCGCGTTGGCGAGGATGACCCCCAGCATGTTGTTGTAGTCGTGGGCCACGCCGCCCGCAAAGCGGCCCACGGTCTCCATCTTCTGGGCCTGGTGCAGCTGGGCCTGCAGCCGCGCCTGTTCGCGGACCAGGGTGTGGTGGAGGGTCATGTCCCGGCCGATGCCCAGCACGCCCACCAGGGCCCCGGCCCCGTCGCGCATGGGCGTCTTGAGGGTCTCCAGCAGCACGCGCTCGCCGGAGCCGGCCATGGTGACCCACTCCTCGTTCACCCGGGGCCCGCCCGCCTCCAGGGCCTCCCGGTCCTTCTGGCGGAAGAAGTCCGCCTGGTCCTTCGGTACGAAGTCGTAGTCCGACTTGCCCACGATGTCCGCTTCCCTCGCTCCGAAAAAGCGTTCGAAAGCGAGATTGCAGGCCAGGTACTTCCCATCGGGATCCTTCAGCCACACCAGGTCGGGGATGGTGTGGATGAGGGTGTGCAGTTGGGCCTCGCGGCTGGCAAGGCCCGCCACCAGATGCTTCACCATGAAGAACAGCATGGTCGCCGTCACGGCCACGAAGAACCAGCCCTTGAGGATGCTGAGGCCGGTCATCCAGGCCGCGTCCGGTGCCAGGATCTGCACCAGGCGGTCCGAGGCCAGGATCCACACGGCAGAGATCAGCGCATAGAGCCCGGCGATCTTCGCCGCACCGATGGTGGCGGCCATCGGTGCGGGCGTTGGGGACGGTGTGGGTTCAGCCATGGAATGGGGTCCGGTAGCCCAAAGGCTAGCGCAGTCCGGCATCGAGGTGGTGGAAACCGCTATCGACCCCTCAGAGCCCCAACCGCTCCTTGAGCCGGGGGGTGGCGCTGCGGCTCACCTCCAGATCCAGTCCCTCCCCCAGCCGCACCGAAGCCCGACCCCCCTCCAGGGGGCGAAGCCCCCGCACGGCCTCCGGGCGCAGGAGCAGGTGCCGCTGGATGCGCAGGAAGGCTTCCCCGGGGAACGCGGCCTCCACTTCGGCCAGGGTCGTCCAGGCCGTGCGGTGGCGGCTCGGCACGCCCTGCGCCAGCGCCCAGGCCCAGACGATTTCCTCCTCCACCTCGAAGTGGGTGGTGCGCTTGAGGTCCAGGAAGGCGTGCCCTTCGCCGGCCTTCACGGGGAAGCGCTGGGACGGCGATGGACCCGGTTCGGACCGGCGCGCCCCGCCCTCCCGCAGCCGGTCCAGGGTCCGGGCCAGGCGTTCGGCGGACACCGGCTTGAGGATGTAGTCGGCGGCGGCGGCTTCAAAGGCCCGCACGGCATGCTCCGAGTGGGCGGTGACAAAGACCACGGGCGGAACCTGGCGGCCGTCCGCCAGCTCCGCGGCCACCTCCAGCCCCGTGGCCCCGGGCATCTGGATGTCCAGAAACAGGGCGTCCACGTCCCGGGGTTCCTGCAGCCAGGCCAGCACCGCGGCGCCATCCGCCAGCTCCGCCTTCACCTCGCACCCGGCTTCCCGCAGCAGGCGCGCCAGGCGCGCCCGGGCCAGAGGTTCGTCATCGGCCAGGGCCACCCGCAGGGGTTTCATCGGCGCATCTCCAGGCTCGACAGGTCCACGGTGGCCACGGTCGCAGGCCCTTCGCTCCGCAGGTGGAACGCAGCCGCCGGGCCGTAGGCCAGCTGGAGCCGCGCCTCCAGATTCCTCAGCCCCACGCCCGTCCCGGGCACCAGACCCAGACCCCGGCCCGTGTTCTCCACCCGCAGGTGAAGCCCCCGGCCTTCGCGGCGCAGGATGATGGCCAGTTCACCCCCGTCCGGATGGGGCGCGAGTCCGTGCTTGAGGGCGTTCTCCACCAGGGGCTGGAGGAGAAAGGGTGGAGCCAGCACCTCATCCAGGGCCGGGTCCCAGTCCCAGCGCGCCCGCAGGCGGGCGCCCAGGCGGAGCCCTTCCACGGAAAGGAAGCGCTGGACCAGCATCCGCTCCTCGCCCAGGGGCGCCGCAGCGCGATCCCCGTGCCGCAGCAGGGCCCGGTACAGCTCCGACAGATCGAGGATGGCCTGTTCCGCCGCCGCGGGATCCTGGCGCACCAGCTCCGCCAGCCCGTTCAGGGAATTGAACAGCACGTGGGGGCTCAGCTGTCCCCTGAGCAGCACCCACTGGGCCTCTTCCAGCCGACGCTCGGCCGTGGCCTTCTCCTCCTCTGTGATCACGGCGAAGGAGATGATGCCCCCGATGATGGTCATCATGGGCGCCCCCACCATGAGGTTGACCGTCAGGATGCCCCCGAAGGTGCCCTTGACCCCCGGCGCCAGGCCCATGGCTTCGGCCTTCAGGTTGGCATTCCGCACCATGAACCAGCTCAGGCCCACGAGCACCACGATGACCAGCGCGTTGAACAGCAGGGCCTGGGCCAGGCCCCGCGCCAGGGGGGCCCGGAGGCGGTCGTCGCCGGTCCAGCGCCAGGGCAGGGGGCTGAGGAAGCCGTAGCAGAAGGACACCATCAGGGGCATCAGGAGGGCGTTGGCCAGGGCCCCCGGGTGGCGCATCTGGACCGAGGCGGGCACCAGCATGAACTGGAGGGCCGTGAACAGCGCCGCGAAAGCCAGAACCACGGCCCAGGGCGTCCGCTTTCGCAGACGTTCCCGGAAGTGCTGCTGGAGGGGGCCGAGGCGCATGCTGAAAGCATGCCCGAGCCCCGGGGGCCAGCCCAGCCCCTCCGGCCACCGGGGCTTCCAGGCCGTTGGAAGGGAACAGGTGCTCGCCCGGCGGCACCCAAAGGAGCAAC
The DNA here is from genome assembly GCA_003538615.1 of Holophagaceae bacterium. Classification (GTDB taxonomy): domain Bacteria; phylum Acidobacteriota; class Holophagae; order Holophagales; family Holophagaceae; genus Geothrix. The sequence goes on from DPRT01000204.1 coordinate 11,099, forward strand.
CCCGGAGTCCCCATGCGCCCCCTTGTGTGCCTCGCCCTCGCCACCACCCTGGCCCTGCCCGCCACTGAAAGGAAGGCCCCCATGTCCCTGCACGAGCTCACCCTCAACACCCTTCAGGGCAAGCCCCAGCCCCTGGCCGCCTTCAAGGGCAAGGTGGTGCTGGCCGTGAACGTGGCCAGCGCCTGCGGCTACACGCCCCAGTACGCGGGCCTGCAGAAGCTCCACACCGAGTACAGGGACCGCGGCCTGGTGGTCCTGGGCTTCCCNNCTCTTCGAAAAGCTGGACGTGAAGGGTGCCGGCCAGGCCCCCCTGTACCGGTTCCTCACCGCCCAGCACGGCGAGCCGGCCTGGAACTTCCACAAGTACCTCGTCGGGAAGGACGGCCAGGTGATCCAGGCCTTCCCCAGCAAGGTGGCGCCCGACAGCGCCGAGCTGAGGGCCGCCATCGAGGCCGCCCTGAAGTAGTTACTTCGTGGCCACCACGGCCGCCGGGGGCGTCTCGCGCATTTCGATATAGAGGGCCTTCACGCCGTTGATGAGGAACTGCATGGCCACGGCCGCCAGGATCAGGCCCATGAGCTTGTTCACCACCTTGGTGCCGATGGCCCCCAGGCGGGCGAACACCACCGGGGCCTTGCGCAGGAAGAGGTAGACCACCCAGGTGTTCAGCAGCACGGCCAGCAGCACCACGCCGTACTCCAGCCAGGTCACGCCCGCGATCATGCCCATCACCGTGGACAGGGTGCCGGGCCCAGCCACCAGCGGGATGCCGAAGGGGATGATGGCGAAGTCCTCCGGCAGCTTGCGGCTGGCCTCGGCCTTCTCGTCCTCGGTGCTGCGCTCGCGGGGATCCTCGCCATAGAGCATGGAAATGGCGCGGTAGAGCACCAGCACGCCGCCCACAAAGCGCATGGCCAGAGCCGTGAAGCCGAAGAGGCTGAAGATGAACTGGCCCACCAGGGCGAAGGCCAGCATGGCCGCACCCGCCGTGAGGGCGGCCTTCTTGGCGCTGCGGCGCAGGGCCGCGTCTTCCATCCCCGTGGTGGCGCTGGCGAAGATGGCCGCGGCGCTGATGGGGTTCAGCACCGAGAACAGCGAGGTCGCCACACCGAGGGCGAAAGACCAGGTGGGCAGGGGGCCGAGGTCGGGCATGGCCTACTGTAGCCGCTAGACTTCTCCCATGCGCGACCTCGAGGCCCTGCGGGACCAGCACAAGCGGCGACTGGCCTGGATGCCCTGGCTGTTCTTCGCCCTGAAGGCCCGCCACCGGGCCTGGGCCGAGGTCTGGCAGGCGGACGTGCAGGCGAGGCTGGTGGCCCAGGAGACCGTGAGGATGGGGACGGGTTGCTTCATCGCGCCAGACGCCGCCATCTTCGGCGAGCCCGGGCGCGGCGTGGTGCTGGGCGACCGCTGCGCCGTCGCCGCCCAGGCCTTCCTCCACGGGCCCATCACCCTGGGGGACGATGTCAGCATCAATGCCGGCGCCCGCCTGGATGGGGGCCGCAAGGGCATCACCATCGGCGACGGCACCCGCATCGCCAGTGGTGCGGCCCTCTACGCCTTCGACCATGGCCTGAAGCCGGACCGCGCCATCAAGGACCAGCCCGTGCGCTCCCGGGGCATCCGCCTTGGCCGCGACGTGTGGATCGGCGCCAACGCGGGTGTCACCGACGGTGTCACCATCGGCGACCACGCCGTGGTGGCCCTGGGCGCCGTGGTCACCAGGGACGTGCCGGACTGGGCCATCGTGGCGGGCGTGCCCGCCGTGGTGGTGGGCGACCGCCGGGACCGCTGAGCCCCCGGAACGGCCCCACCCCGTTGTTCCCAGATCCTGGCGTCTCAGTCTTTCTTGGCTTGCTGTTCCGCCAACTCCGCCAGCCTCTTCTTCGCTTCACGCTTCCCCAGGTTCCTCAGGGCTGCAATCGCCAGGAGCTGCGCTTGCCTCGGGCGGCTCTTCTCAGCTTCCCAGTGGTAGATGGACTGGCTGGAGACCCCGAGGAGCAGACCCATCTGGGCCGCGGAAAGTCCGAGCTTCTGCCGCTGTGCCGCAAAGCGTTTCGCACTGAATCGAACCCGTGCGGCGCCTTCCGGGGATTCCGACGATTCCGGCGTCTTGAGCACCTTCTTGGAGACGCGAGCCTGCTGTTTTTCAAGCTGATCCACCCGGCGCTTCAGTTGAGCGATCTCTGAACGGTAATGAGAGGACGCTTTTTTGAGGCCATCCAGTTCCGCGCGGACCTCCTTCCGGGCGAGGCGAAGGATCTCGGATTTCAGGAAGGTTGCGAGGTTGGGCATTGGGGCTCCCTTGCGTGGGCGTTAGCCTCAAGTTCATACTTCGACCTCAAATCGGGTAATGCAAGATCAATGATTAGAATTGAAGCAACAAAAAAANNGCCCTGGCCCAGAAGCCTTGGGGGGCAACCGTTCGGTGCCTACCAGGATGGGCCCGGAAGGGGTCCTTCCAAAATCGACGGTTGGCCTCACCGGTAGAAGGTCCACCCACAACCAGGCCCGGGGGCCCACCCACAGCGGGCAGGCCCTGCGGGTCGGCGGGATGAGGGCATCCTGCCCGACAAAAGAACCGGACACCCAAGGCGCGGGAACCCGGGTCTTCTCACCCCATCTCGAACCCTCCGCGTGGTTTGGCCACGGGGTCCGGATTTGGTTCCACCCCAGCCACTCACCCTTCCTGTTTCCCCAAGATTCCGCTCTATTTTTTTGATATTTTCGCCTTTTCCCCTTGACGAATCACGGATAAAAAGCGAAATTGATCCCATCAAGGAGTCCGGAAAGTCGAGAAACCGGGGGTGCCCAAATGCCTAAGTCTTTTGGCTACAAATTTCAAGACTACTTCATGGAATACGGCCCCGTCGAGGCTGGCAGCCTGGAGGCCGCCAAGGCCCAGATCCGCAAGCGGCTGGGGGTGAGCCGGCTGCCCCTGGGCCTGCAGGTCTGGGATCTGGCCGAGCACCCGCTCACGCGGTGGCGGGTGGACGCCGCCAGCTGACCCTCAGTCCTTCCTGTTGGCCCACCAGGCCGTCCCCTCGGCCACGTCCCGGGCGATCTGATCCCGCAGGGCATCCACCGATGGGAACTGCGCCTCGCCCCGGATGCGGTTCAGGAAGCGCACTTCCAGGCGGGCGCCGTAAAGATCCCCCTCGAACTCCGGCAGGTGGGTCTCCACCGTGAGGCGCTTGCCTTCGAAGGTGGGTTTCTCGCCCACATTGGTGAGCCCCAGGTGGGCGCCCCCGTGGTGCGGGAGGAAGGCCTCGGTCACATAGACACCGAAGGCCGGCAGCTGCTCCTGCTCCCAGGCCAGGTTGGCCGTGGGGAAGCCCAGGTGGCGGCCCCGCCGGTCGCCTTCGACCACCACCCCCGTCAGGGTGTACGGGTGGCCCAGCAGCTCCGCCGCCGCATCCACCTCGCCCCGGTCCAGGGCCTCGCGGATGCGGGTGCTGGAGAGGCGCCCGCCATCCGGGGCGCGCAGGGCCAGGGTATGGACAGCGCACCCGCGTTCCCCGCCCCAGGCTTCCAGGGTCTCCACCGTGCCGCTGCGGTCGCGGCCGAAGGCGAAGGCCCGGCCCACATGCAGCTCCACCGGGGACAGAACCTGGTGCAGGCCGTCCAGGAAGGCCGCTGGGCTCAATTCGGAAAAGGCCCGGCTGAAGGGGATCACCCAGGCCAGATCCATGCCCTCGGNNTGGGGGTCGAAGGTGACGACGGCGGCCCGCAGGCCGGTGGCCTTGGCCCGGGCCGCCGCGATCCGCAGCAACTCCCGGTGCCCCGCATGAACCCCATCGAAGGTGCCCAGGGTGACGAGGCAGGGCCCGGAAGCTGGCGCCGCCTCCAGGGTGTGGCGCCAGACCTCCATCATTCCGCTCCGCCCTGCTCGGTGGGCCAGGCCAGGCTGGCGATGACGCTGCCCGCCAGCACCGCCCCGATGACCAGCAGGCTGTAGTGCACGGGGATCTTCACCCATTCCGCGATGCACATCTTCACGCCCACGAAGGTGAGTACCACGGCCAAGCCGGTCTTCAGGCGATGGAAGCGGTCGATCATCTTGGCCAGCAGGAAGTAGAGGCTCCGCAGGCCCAGGATGGCGAAGATGTTGGAGGTGTAGACCACGAAGGGATCGCGGCTCACAGCCAGCACGGCGGGAATGGAGTCCACAGCGAAGACCAGGTCCGTCACCTCGATGGTGATGAGCACCAGCAGCATGGGCGTGGCGTAGCGGCGCCCGTTCTGGATGGACCAGAAATGCTCGTGGCCGCCCTTCTCGTCGTAGGGCACGAAGCGCCGGAAGGCCCGCACCATGGGATTCTGCGTGGGATCGGCATCCTCGCCCTTCACCAGGAGCATCTTGATGCCCGTGAAGATCAGGAAGCCGCCGAACACGTAGATCATCCAGTGGAAGCGGTTCAGGAGGGCCGTGCCCGCCAGGATCATGGCGGCGCGCATGATCAGGGCCCCCAGCACACCCCAGAAGAGCACCCGGTGCTGGTGGCGCAGGTCCACCTGGAAGCTCTGGAACACCAGGACGAACACGAAGAGGTTGTCCACGCTGAGCGACTTCTCGAGCACGTAGCCCGTGAACCACTCCAGCCCCTTCTGGGTGCCCTCCGCTTGGAAGATCAGCGCGTTGAAGATGAGGGCCAGTGTGATCCACACTGCACTCCAGATCCCCGCCTCCCGCATGGTGGGGGCGTGGATCTTGCGGTTGAAGACCCCCAGATCCAGGGCCAGCATGAGAAACACGAAGACATGGAATCCAGCCCAGGCCCACCAGGGGGCGGCTTGCAATAGTGCGTCGACCAAGGGTCCTCCCAAACATCCAGCTTATCGAGACATGGAAGGCCCCGTGGGATGATGGTCCCGTGAGCCTCCCCCGCTTTTTCCTCGATACCCCGCTGGATGCCGCTCCTGCGACAGAAAACCTCGTGGTGCCCCTGGGCGCCGAGGCCGCCCAGCACCTGCGGGCCCTGCGTCTGAGGCCCGGGGCGGCCCTGGAACTGGTCCTGGGGGGCCAGCCCTGGACGGCGGATCTGGCGGAACTGGACCGGGGCCGCGCCCTGGCCCGCCTGGTGGCACCCTTCCACGAGGACCGCGAGTCCCCCATCCCCCTCCAGGCCTGCCTGCCCCTGACGGCCCAACTGAGCCTCTTCGACGAATGGCTGCCCCCCCTGGTGGAACTGGGCGCCACCCTCATCCAGCCCGTGGCCTATGCCCGCAGCGAATTCGACGCCGCCAAGACCACGGCCCGCATGGAGCGCTGGGCCCGGATCATCCAGTCGGCGGCGGAGCAGAGCCACCGCAGCCGCCTGCCGGAACTGCGGCCCGCCGTGCCCTTCAGGGCCCTGGTGGCCTGGGAGTGCCCCCAGAAGTGGGTGGCCTACGAGGTGGCCACGGGGCAGGCCAACCCCGCCCCGCGGCGGGAGTCCCTGGCCTTCACCAGCGGGCCCGAGGGGGGCATCACCGACGACGAATTCACCGCCCTCTCGGCCGCGGGCTGGCAGCCGGTGAGCCTGGGCCGCAGCATCCTCCGCGCCGTCACGGCCCCCGTGGCCCTGCTGGGCGCCGTGCAATTTGAGCTGGGGCGGGGCTGAGACCCCCGTCACACGTCAAGGCGATGTGCTTTAAGTTGTATTTTATTATAACTTAATTCGTTCAAGGATCCCTCTGGCGATGCCGATGAGTCCCCCAGTGCCGGTTCCGGGGTGCCTCCGGATGGCCCAAGGAGACCTCTTTCATGAAGCTTGTGACCCTTCTGTCCGCTGCCCTGCTCGCCACCGCCCCCCTCGCGGCTGGCGACTACGACGCCATCGGAAAGGCCCTTCGTCAAAACTGGCCCCAGGCCGCCACCGTGGCCGTCGTGTGCGACTCCGCCCACAGCAAGGGCGCCCTGGACGCCATCGCCGGCGCCCTTCCGGGTGTGAAGCTCCTCATCATCGACGTGAAGGGCCAGCAGGACATGGGCAAGGCCCTGGGCGCCCTGAACGCCCGCCGTCCCGATGCCGTGCTCCTGGTGGCCGGGGACAAGGTGGCCGGGGATGGCACCAGCGCCGCCTCCTTCCTTATCCAGCGCCTGGCTGCCACCAAGGTGCCCACCGTCGCCACCACCGAGGCGGGCGTCCGCCAGGGGGCCGTGCTGGGCGTGGGCCCGGGCACCGGCGGCAAGCTCCTGGCCAATGCGAAGGTCGCCAGTGTCGCGGGCGTGAACATTCCCGCGGGCGCCAGCCAGATCTGAGCGTCGAACAAACCACTTCTTGCGAGGTATGCTGAAGGCTCCCCCGGGAGCCTTCATGCGTGTACTGCTGCCCCTTCTGGCTGCATCAGCCCTTTTCACCCAGGCGGCGCCGCCACCTCCGGTGCAGGAAGCACCCCTGCGCGCCCACCTGGCCTTCCTGGCGGACGACCTGCTGGAGGGCCGGGGCACGGGCCAGCGCGGGGCCGAGCTGACCGTGCGCTACCTGGAAACCCAGCTCCAGACCCTGGGGCTGAAGCCCGCCCGGGGCAGCTCCTACCGCCAGCCCGTGTCCCTGCTGGGCTTCCAGACCCTGGCAGCCCACAGCACCCTCAGCTTCATGGGCGGCGGCGCCTGCGCCACGCCCGCCTTCGGCTCAGAAATCGTCTACGGAACCGGCGTGGCCCAGGCCGAGCAGGCCTTCGACGCCCCCGTGGTCTTTGCGGGCTTCGGCATCACCTCCCCGGAGAACCGCTGGGACGACTTCAAGGACCTGGACCTGAAAGGCAAGGTGCTGCTCGTGCTCGTGAATGAGCCCGCCCCCACGGCCGGGGAGCCGGGCCTGTTCGATGGGCCCGACCTCAGCTACGCCGGGCGCTGGACCTACAAGCTCGAGGAGGCGGCCCGCCGGGGCGCCCGGGGCATCCTCCTGGTGCACACCACCCCCTCCGCCAGCTACGGCTGGCCCGTGGTCCGCAACGGCTGGGAGCTGGAGCGCTTCGAGCTGGCCAAGGCCCCCGCGGGCACGGCCATCCAGGGCTGGGTCACCGAGGATCTCGCCCGGTCCCTCGTGAAGCAGGGTGGCCAGGACCTGGACACCCTGCGCGCCGCCGCCCAGCGCCGCGACTTCCGGCCCGTGCCCCTCGACCTGCACCTGAAGGGCACCCTCCACAGCGCCGTCCGCACCCTGGATCAGTTCAACGTGGCGGGGGTGGTGCCCGGCACGGACCCCGCCCTGAAGGACGAACTCGTGGTCTACTCCGCCCACTGGGACCACCTGGGGAAGGGCGCTGCCGCCGCCGACACCCACCCGGGCCAGCCTGGCGACAACACCTACAACGGCGCCGTGGACAACGCTTCCGGCTGCGCGGCCCTGCTGGCCATGGCCCAGTCCGCCATCCACGCCCCCGCCCGGCGCAGCCAGATGTTCCTGTTCGTCTGCGGAGAGGAGCAGGGCCTCCTGGGCTCCAAGGCCTACGCCGCCCAGCCCCTCTGGCCCCTGGCGAAAACCGCCGCCAACCTGAACCTGGACAGCCTCAACTTCGTGGCCCCCACCCGGGACATCGGCCTGCCCTTCGCCAACCGCAGCACCCTGGGGGATCTGGGCCTGGCGGTGGCCAAGACTTCGGGCCTCACGGTTGCCCCGCCGCGGGTGGACGCCGGGGGCGGCTACTTCCGCTCGGACCACTACAGCTTCGTGCAGGCCGGCGTGCCCGCCCTTTCCGTGGGCGGCGGCCGCGACTACCTGGGTGCCGACCCCGCCGCCCTGAAGGCCCGGGCCTCCGCCTACGGCAGGCGCTACCACCAGGTGACGGACGAGTACGACCCCGCCTGGGACCTCCGCGGCATGGTCCAGCAGGCCCAGTTCACCTTCGACCTGGGCCAGGCCGTGGCCAATGCCGCCACCAAGCCCGCCTTCAAGGCCGCCCGGTAGCGCCCCTCAGCGGGTGAAGGCGAAGGCCTGGAAGCCCTCGCCTTCCCAGCGCAGGGGGTGGGGCCGGAAGAAGGCGGTGGTGGCCCCATCGGCATCGGCCCCCAGGGCCGCGGGCCACACCGCCGCGGGGCGCAGCTCCGGCCGGGCTTCGGCCAGCCACTCCCGGTGGGCCTCCCCCTCCTCGGGCAGCCAGGAGCAGACGGCATAAATGAGCAGGCCGCCTGGGGCCAGCCGCTCCGCCGCGGCCGTGAGCAGGCGCCGCTGGAGGCCCGTCAGCCGCGGCAGGTCGTCGTGGACCAGCCAGGGCCACTCCGGGTGCTTCTGCAGGGTGCCGCTGCCGCTGCACGGCGCGTCCAGCAGGATGAGGTCGAAGGACGCGTCGCTGCGCTCCAGCCACTCGGCGGCATCCGTATGGACGACCTGGGCCGCGATGCCCCGCTGCTCCAGGGTCTGGCGCAGGCGGGCCACCCGCCGGGGATGCACCTCCAGGGCGGTGAGGCTGGCCCCGGGATGGCGCAGGGCGAGGGTGGTGGTCTTGCCGCCNNGCCAGCAGGGCCTGGGAGCTGCGGTCCTGCACCATGCCCCGGGCCGCTTCCAGCCAGGGGCGGGGGAAGGGGGCGCCGTCCTCCAGGCGGAGGCACCCGGGCAGGTCCGCCTCGGGCACCAGGCCCTCGGGGATGTCCCCTTCCAGCATCCGGAAGGAAGGGCGGGGGGGGGCCTGGAGGCGGGTCCACAGCGCCTCCAGGTCCGCCTCGGCCCCGTGGGGCGCCAGCGCCGCCTTCAGGGCCCGTTCCGCCGCGGCGGGACGGTCCAGGGCCGCGGGCAGGGCGTCCAGCTCGGCGGCCAGGGCGGCGCGGTCCTTGGCGGCCCGGCGCAGGATGGCGTTCACCAGGCCCTTGTGGGGGACGAAGCCCAGTTCCCGGTTCGCGGCCAGCTCTACGGATTCGTTCACGGCGGCGTGGTCGCTGACGCCGGGCAGCCAGGCCAGCTGCACGAGGCCCATGGCCAGGGCCACCCGGGTGCCCAGGGGCACGCCCCGGTCGGGATCCTTCAGCTTGGGCTTCACCCAGGCCTGGATCCGACCCCAGCGGCGCAGGCAGAGGCCCAGCATGGCCTGGGCCAGATGCGCATCCTCGCCCAGCTCACGATCCCAGAAGTCCGGCACGCGGCCCTTCTCCCCGAAGACTTCATGGAGGGCGTGGGCGACGTGGAGGCGGGCGGGCGTGGGCATGGGGCTCCGGAAGACAGAACCCCGATTATCCCCCGTTCGACGCGCTACAGCTCTTTCAGGATTTCGGCCTTCTTGGCCTCGTAGTCCTTCTTGTCCAGCAGGCCCTTCTTGTGGAGTTCCTGGAGCCTCTGGAGGCGCGCTTCGGGGCTGGCCTTGGCGGGGGTGGCTTCCGGTTTCGGCGGGGGCGCGGATTCGATCCGGGAAGCGGGCTCGCTGCGGCTTTCGGCCCGGCGGAGGGCCTCCTGGAGCCGGAGGGCATCCTGGCATTCACGCAGCGCGGTCTGGAAGATGCTGGCGTCGGGCTGCATGTCCAGGGCGGCGCGGAGGTGGGGCAGGGCGTCTTCGTACTGGCCCTGGATGAAGCGGATGATGCCCACGTTGTACTGGGCCCGGGGGTAGTACTTGGGCTTCTGCCCCTTGTCCAGCCGCGACCGGTCGAGGCCCTCCAGGGCCAGGTCCAGGGCCCCGCGGATGTCGCGGGCCTTGAGCCGTTCGTGGGCCTTCTCCATGCCGAAGACCTCGTCATCGAAGAAGGTGAGCTTGCGGACCTCGCTCCAGGACAGGAGCATGCGCAGCACCTTCGCCTTGGCGGTTTCGAAGGCCATGCGGCGCACGTCCGAATCCCGCGGATAGGCCGGATAGCCCTCGTACGACGTGTTGCTGAGGCTGGGCGCATCCTCCAGGCGCTGGGCGCCGAAGACGCGGCCCGTGCTGAGGTCCACCACCTGTACGGTGGCGCTGAAATCCAGGCTGGTGATGCTGGTGCGCTTGAACCGGACGGTCTCCTTCTTGGTCTTGGAATCCGTGCTGCGCTCCTCTTTGATGGACTGGTTGCGGCTGAGGTCCGAGCGGTTCACGTTCACGATCACCAGGACGCTGGGCCCCAGAAGCTTGCCCAGGCGGGCGATGGTGGCGGGCTCCACGTAGCCGCTGGCGCCCAGTTCCTGCTCTTTCAGCACGGCGTCGAGGTGGGCGCGGTCCACCACCTCCACCTGGCCGCTCTGCACCAGCTCGGCTGTGAGGGCGTCCGCCAGCTCGCGGGAGTGGAGGTCCCGGGAGGGGGCGAAGGCCAGGCGCTCCACCTTCAGGCCCAGGCCCGGGGGATGCACGACCACCACGTCCACCTTGGGGTTGGCGAGCTCGCTCCAGAACTGGGCCTGGACGGGGATCGGCAGCAGGGCCAGGGTCGCGGGAATCAACAGGCGCATGGCGGCTCCGGAAGGCGGATCCAGGCTAGCACGCGCGGCTGTGGCATCCTGGGGCCGGACTTCCACGAGGCGCGCCATGGCCCACTCCTACCCCCTCTCCCTTGCCTGGACCGGCAACACCCTCGATGGCTCCTACACCCGCAACGCCACCGTCTCGAACGCGGGCAAGCACCCCCTGGCGGTGAGCAGCGCCCCGGAATACGCGGGCGATCCCTCCCGCTGGAACCCCGAGGACCTGCTGGGCTCGGCCCTGGCCACCTGCCACATGCTCACCTTCCTGGCGCTGTGCGCCAAGGCCAAGGTGGAGGTCGTGGGCTATGAGGATCATGCGGAGTCCGTGCTGGACACCGTCGACAAGGTCACGCGCATCACCCAGGTGCGCCTGCGCCCCGTCATCCGCGTGACGCGGGGCACCAGCATGGCCAAGGTGGTGGAGCTCTTCGAGAAGGCCCACAAGTACTGCTTCGTGGCCAACTCCGTCACCTGCGAGGCCGTCATGGAACCCCGCGTGGTCGAGGTCTAGGAGCTTTCGTGCGCTGTCCCTTCTGCGGACATCTCGAGGACAAGGTGGTGGACTCGCGGGAGTCCCGCGAAGGCGACTCCATCCGGCGGCGGCGGGAGTGCCTGTCCTGCGCCCGCCGCTTCACCAGCTACGAGCGGGTGGAGGAGGTCCCCCTGGTGATTCTCAAGAAGGATGGGCGGCGCGAGCCCTTCGACCGCCAGAAGGTCATGAAGGGCCTGCTGCTGGCCTGCCAGAAGCGGCCCGTGTCCCTGGCCCGCATCGAGCAGCTGGTGGGCGATCTCCAGTCCCGGCTCATGGAGCGGCCCGACCGCGAGATCCGCAGCCGCGAGCTGGGCGAGCTGATCATGGACGAGCTGAAGGGCCTCGATCAGGTGGCCTATGTGCGCTTCGCCAGCGTGTACCGCGATTTCAAGGACCTGCCGGACTTCGTGAAGGCCCTGGAGGGCCTCATGCACAAGGAGGCCCAGAAGGAGGTGCTGGTGGTCCGGAGCGGGACAGCGACCGCGCTGGAGCCCGCCAAGCCCGTGCCCCAGGCCCTGTTTCCGGGTGAGGCTGAGACTCCTGCCCTCAGGACCCGGAAAAAGTAGGGGTATCCTGGAGGGCGAGGTTTTTCCGTGGCCGATGATGTCCTCCTGCCCCCCACGCCCGACGAATCCCCCAAGCTGCCCGAGGAACTGCCGGTGCTGCCCCTGCGGGACGTGGTGGTCTACCCCTATGTGATCCTGCCCCTGAGCGTCAGCCGGGAGAAGTCCATCCGCGCCGTGGACACGGCCCTGGTGGAGAACCGGATGATCCTGCTGCTCTCGCAGAAGCAGGTGGAGGTGGACAATCCGCGGCCCGAGGACCTCTATCAGGTGGGCACGGCGGCCCTCATCATGCGCGTGCTGAAGCTGCCGGACGGCCGCATCCGGGCCCTGGTGCAGGGCCTCCAGCGCGTGCGGGTGGAGTACTTCACCGAGACGGAAAACCTCTTCAAGGCCCGGGTGGAGCCCCTGGCCGAGCCCGAGATGGCCTCGCCGGACCTGGAGCAGGACGCCCTGCTGCGCAGCGTGAAGCAGACGCTGGAGAAGGCCGTGGCCCTGGGCAAGACCCTGCCCCAGGAGGTGCTGGTCATCGCGGGCAACCTGGACAATCCGGGCCGCCTGGCGGACCTGGTGGCCTCCAACCTGGACCTCAAGCTCCAGCAGACCCAGGAGGTGCTGGAGATCGCCCACCCGGGCCTGCGGCTCCGGCGGGTGAACGAGCTGCTCATGCGGGAGATCCAGCTGCTGGAGGTGCAGCAGAAGATCACCATGGAAGCCCGCGGCGAGATGGACAAGAGCCAGCGGGAGTACTACCTCCGCCAACAGCTCAAGGCCATCCAGCAGGAGTTGGGCGAAGGCTCGGAACTGGCCGAGGAGATCGCCGCGTTCCGCGACAAGCTGGGGAAGATGAAGGTGCCCGAGGATCCCCTGGTGGAGATCGAGCGCAACCTGAAGAAGCTGGAGCGCATGCACCCGGATTCCAGCGAGACCGCGGTGACGCGCACCTACCTGGAGTGGATGACCGAGCTGCCCTGGGGCCAGATGACCGAGGACAACCTGGACCTGAAGCAGGCCAAGACCGTGCTGGACGAGGACCACTTCGGCCTGGCGAAGATCAAGGACCGCATCCTGGAATTCCTGGCCGTGCGCAAGCTCAAGCCAGACCTGCGCGGCACCATCCTCTGCTTCGTGGGCCCCCCCGGCGTGGGCAAGACCTCGCTCGGCAAGTCCATCGCCCGGGCCCTGGGGCGCAAGTACTCGCGCATCTCCCTCGGCGGCGTGCACGACGAAAGTGAGATCCGCGGCCACCGCCGCACCTACGTGGGCGCCATGCCCGGCCGCATCGTGCAGGCCCTGCACCAGGTGAAGAGCATGAACCCCGTGATCATGCTGGACGAGGTGGACAAGATCGGCCGCGACATGCGCGGCGATCCCAGCGCAGCCCTGCTGGAAGTGCTGGACCCCGAGCAGAACCACACCTTCCGCGACCACTACCTGAACGTGCCCCTGGACCTCAGCCAGGTGCTGTTCCTGGCCAATGCCAATGAGCTGGAACCCATCCACCCGGCCTTCAAGGACCGCATGGAGATCATCCACCTCAGCAGCTACACGCTGGAGGAGAAGGTCGGCATCGCCGAGCAGCACCTCATCCCCAAGCAGCTGGAGAAGCACGGCGTCACGCGCAAGCAGCTGGCCATCCCCCGCAAGGCCCTGAAGGCCATCATCACGGGCTACACCCGCGAGGCGGGCCTGCGCCAACTGGAGCGCGAGATCGGGGCGGTATGCCGCAAGGTGGCGCGCCGCGTGGCCGAGAACAGCCTGAAGAAGAAGCTCACCCTCGACGACGCCAGCATCCACGAGCTGCTGGGCCCCGTGAAGCTCCTGCAGGACGAGCGGCTCAAGGCCCCCCGGGTGGGTGTGGTGACGGGCCTGGCCTGGACCTCCGTGGGTGGCGACGTCCTCTTCGTGGAAGCCCTCAGGATGCCCGGCAAGGGCCTGCTCACGCTCACGGGCCAGCTGGGCGATGTCATGAAGGAAAGCGCCCAGGCGGCCCTGAGCTACATCCGCAGCCGGGGCGAGGCCTTCCAGATCGATCCCGAGGTGTTCCAGAAGCAGGATCTCCACATCCACTTCCCCGAGGGGGCCATCCCCAAGGACGGCCCCAGCGCGGGCCTGGCCATCGCCACCGTGCTGCTGTCCGTGCTCAAGGGCATCCCCGTGAAGAACACCCTCGCCATGACCGGCGAAATCGATCTGCGGGGCGAGGCCCTGGCCATCGGCGGCCTCAAGGAGAAAGCCCTGGCGGCCCTGCGGGTGGGCATCAAGGACATCCTCATCCCCCACGCCAACCAGAAGGATCTGGAGGAAATTGATCCGGAGCTGCGCAAGCAGCTGCGCTTCCACCCCGTGAAGCACGTGGAGGAGGTCTTCGAACACGCCCTGGTGGGCTGGAAACGGCCCGAAGCCCCGGCCCTCAAGATCAGGGCCGGCAACCGGACAAAAACAAAATCCAACCGCTGATTTTTAAGCATTTATCCCTTTTGCCCCACCCCCGTCCGGCTGGAACCTTCCCGGTGGTGCCCCCATGCTCACGGAAGCCTTCACCCTCGTCCTGCAGCTGCCGCCTCTGGCCTTCAACGGTCCCCGGCCACCGCACCCCTTCCAGCCACCGCGGGAATTGACCTGTCCCGTGCAGGCCCTGGGCCGGCGCTGGATCCCGCTGGCCCCACAACCCTCGAGAACCTCACAAATTCAGCTGAATCCAAACGACTTGCGGCTACGCGAGCCCCCGCATCTCGTCACCCCCCTCACCGACCTCCTGTTGCTGCTGGCCCTCTCGGGGCTGGCCTCGAGCACGGGCGGAAAGGTGGATTTCCGCTCCTGGTCCGACCGGCACCCCGGCCTCGTCACCCCGCCCCTGTATGCGCCGATGATGGCAAAGCCGGGGTTCTAGACCGGTTGTTCCACGTGGAACCGCCGATCTGGGATCGGGAATCGCCGCCGCTTCGGTAGACTGGAGCCGCGAGGTGGGCGTGGGTCTTCTGGGTGGCCTGTTCGACAAATTCAAGCAGGGGCTGAAGCGCACCCAGGAACTGGTGCTCGCCCCCATGGGCCGCCTCCTGGGCCTGCGCCGCCTGGACGAAGCCCAGATGGAGGAACTGGAGGACCTGCTGCTCCAGGCGGACCTGGGCGTGAAGGCCGTGGATCAGCTCATGACCCGCCTCCGTTCCGAACTGCGGGGCGGCGCCGACATCGATCCCAAGGCCGTCCTCAAGGACGAACTGCTGAAGCTCCTGCGCCAGCAGCCTGCGCGCCCCTTTGCCACCTCCGCCACCCAGGTGGTGCTGCTGGTGGGCGTCAACGGCGTGGGCAAGACCACCACCCTGGGCAAGCTGGCCGCCCACCTGAAGGCCCAGGGGGACGGTGTGCTGGTGGTGGCCGGGGACACCTTCCGCGCCGCCGCCATCGATCAGTTGGAGCGCTGGGGCGAGCGGGCCGGCGTGCCCGTCATCCGCAACCAGATGGGGGGCGACCCCGCGGCCATCGCCTTCGACGGGGCCACCAGCGCCCTGGCCAAGGGCACGCCCTGGGTGCTCATCGATACGGCGGGGCGGCTCCACACCAAGGACCACCTCATGAAGGAGCTGGACAAGATCCGCCGCAGCCTCCAGAAGGTGATTCCCGAGGCGCCCCATCGCGTGCTGCTGGTGCTGGACGCCACCACGGGCCAGAACGGGCTCCAGCAGGCGGAGGTCTTCGCCCGGGTCGCGGGCGTCACGGACCTGGTGCTCACCAAGCTGGACGGCAGCGCCAAGGGCGGCGTGGTNNCCCGAGGCCTTCGTGGACGGACTGCTGGATGCCTGAGCTGGCGCTCACCCCCGAGGTCGCCTGGGCCCTGGCCACCGGCGGCCCCTGGCCCGATCCCGCCCTCCTGCTCGGGGATGAGCGCTTCATGGCCCTGGCCATCCAAGAAGGCCTCGGAGGCATCGGCCTGGCCAGCCCGAATCCCCCCGTGGGCTGCGTCCTGGTGCGGGAGGGCCGCGTGCTGGGGGCCGGGGTCCACACCCGGGCCGGGGACCCCCACGGCGAGATCATGGCCCTGCGGGATGCGGAGGCCCGGGACGAGGATGTGCGGGGCGCCACGGCCTACGTGACCCTGGAGCCCTGCTGCCATCANNCCGCGGGTGGACGGCGGCGGCCTGGCCATCCTCCGGGCCCAGGGACTGGAGGTGGAGGAGGGCGTGCTGGGTGAGGCCTGCGCCCGCTTCCACGCCCCCTTCTTCAAGCTCATCCACACGGGCCTGCCCTGGGTGAGCCTCAAGCTGGCCCTGGGTTCGGACGGAGCCCTGGGACCCGAGGGCCGGACCACCCCCATCACCCCGCCGGAAGTCCAGCGCCTGGGCCATGCCCTGCGGCGGGCTTCCGAGGCCATCGTGGTGGGCCGCCACACCGCCGAAGTGGACGATCCCCAGCTCACGGACCGCTGGCCGGCCCCCACAGCCCCCCATCGGACCTTCCACCGGGTGGTCATGGACAACGCGGGCCAGGTGCCCCCGGGGGCCCGGGTCTGGCAGCCTGTGGCGGGCCAGCCCGCCCTCCGGGCCATCACCGGGGACCCCGGGCCCCTGCGCGGGGTGGAGGATCTCCGCCTGCCGCCCGGCTCCCGGGGATGCAGTTTGCGCCACCTGTTGCACGAACTGGCCGCCCGCGGGGTGGGCCGGGTGCTGGTGGAGGGCGGCGGGACCCTGGTCCGCGCCTTCCTGGATCAGGGCCTCGGCGATGAATTCCACCGCTTCCTGGGGGACGCCCCCGCCGGGGGAACCCCGCTGGACCTGCCTTTCCCGCGGAACTGGCAGGTCCGGGCCCAGGCCCGCTGGCCCGGCGGGTACTGGGAGGTCTGGCGTTAGCCTGGCCCGAGCCCCTTCCTGGCACGACCCTTGAACCATCCACGGGTTCTCACCCTACCGGAGTCCCCATGCGCCTTCGATCCTGGCGATGCTTCACGGCCTTCTGGGCCCTCCTCCTCCTGGCCGCCTGCGGCGGGGGCTCCGGCGGCTCATCCTCCTCCGGCGCCGACGCCCAGATCACCCTCCAGGCCCAGTTCGAAAAGCGGACCCTCGGCACCTCGGGCTTCGGCGCCACCGCCCTGAGGCCGGCCCGGTACTGCTGGGCCGAGGTGCGCGATGTGTCCTCCAACGCCCTCCTGGCTTCCGGATACCTGGGCAGCGATGGCACCGGCCTGGCCACGGTGCCCCGGGGCCTGTCGGTCTACGTGCGGGTCTATGCCCAGTACCAGGTGCCCAGCGCGGATCCCAACAGCTTCTTCCTGCGGGGCAGCGTGAAGAACGCCCCCCTCCCCGGAACGGCGGATCTCGCCGCCTTCACCGCCATTCCGGTCTGGAGCGTCACCAGCAACACCTTCCTGGCAGACCGGGACGGCACCCTGGCCGTCACCGCCCTGACCAGCAACCGCATCGCCGGGGCCTTCAACATCGCCGACCAGGCCGTGACCTTCGGCGCGGCGGTGCGCGACATGGATGGCTCCACCACCCTGCGCCTCCCCAACCTCCACACCTTCTGGACCACCAGCACCAGCCCGGCGGACCAGACCCGCACCTACCCGGCCCTCACCCTGACTTCCACCGGCGCCTACCTGGTGACCGACAGCCAGCGCGCCATCTTCAGCCACGGGGTGTACGGGCTGGGCAGCGGCGCCGCCCAGACCGAAACGGACGAGTGGGACGACGGCGTGCTCCAGGAGACCTTCGCCCGCCTGCTCTTCGCCGACGGCAGCTACAAGGCCGACGGCAGCAGCGCCCTCTCGCTCCTCCGCCGGGACAATGACAATGTCTGGGTCGACCGCGGCGTGCAGAGCGAATCCACCGCCGCCTTCGTGGCGGGTTTTTCGGATTTCCTCGCGGCCGCCGTGCGCAACGACGGCCGCCTGCTCGACAGCTACGTGGACGGGGCGGGCCTGCCCCAGGTGGACCTCTTCGACCTTGCGGACCACACCTATGTATCCGGCGGCGCCAAGGGTGAGTTCGCCCGCGGGTCCATCGCCGTGAGCCTCTGGGGCCTCTGGAAGAACGTGCTGGGCGGCGGGGCCACGGGATTGAACACCCTCTGGGCGGCCGTGCGATCCACGGCGACCCTGCCCAATGGCGTGGGGGAGTATGAGCAGGCCACCCTGGGCTGCTTCCCCAGCTACCTGCTGGGGGTCCAGAGCCGCATGACCGCAGGCGGCTGGACCGCCGCGGTCACGGAACTCGCCAAAGAAGCAGTGCCCAACCCCGATCCGGTCACGGGGTACTTCAACACCACCGCCCTCTGGCAGACCAGCGCCATCCCCCTGAGCGCCAGCGGCACCCTCCAGACCTACGCGCCCAGCGCCAACCTCTACTACGACCGGGATCAGAGCCAGGCCTGGCGCTTTGTCCATGGGGGCGGCGCCCGCACCATCACCATGACGCCCACGGGAGGCCAGGACTTCTACCTGGAGCTCCTGGGCCCCGGCGGCTGGGTGGCCGGCAGCTACGGCAATGCCGGCAGCACCCGCACCTTGAACCTCAACAGCCTGCCCGCGGGGACCTATGCCGCCCGCGTCCGCGCCGGCGCCACCGCAGCGACGGGGACCTTCGGGTACACCATCAGCATCAACTAGCCCCTCAGCCGCCGCCCACCAGCCGCACCACTTCCAGCCGATCCCCCTCCTTCAGGGGGGTGGCTGGGTGGTCGGCCCGGCGGATGACTTCGCCGTTCAGCTCCACGGCGCTGCCAAAGGCGGGCAGATTCAACCAGGCGGCAAGATCCGCCACCGTGGCCAGGTCCGGCGTATCGCGAAGGTCGCCGTTGAGGTGCAGCTTCACCGGCCCTCCGCGGCGGCCTTGAAGCCCTGCTCCAGGTCCGCCACCAGGTCCGCCTGGTCTTCGATGCCCACAGAAAACCGCAGCAGGCCATCCGAGATGCCCAGCCGGGCCTTCACCTCGGGGGCCGTTTTCAAGTGGCTCATGCTGGCGGGGTGCTGGATGAGGCTTTCCACCCCGCCCAGGCTCACCCCCCGCGTGATGACCTCCAGGGCCTCGCAGAAGCGCTGGCCCGCCTCCAGGCCCGCCCGCAATTCGAAGCCGATCATGGCGCCGAAACCCGTTTCCATCTGCCGGGCGGCGATGTCGTGGCCGGGGTGGGTGGGCAGGCCGGGGTAGTCCACCCGGGCCACGTGGGGCTGCCAGAGCAGCCACTGGGCCAGGGCCTGGGCGTTGTCNNATGACGCCCGCCACCACGTCCGAATGGCCCGCCAGGTACTTGGTGGCCGAAGCCACGCTCAGGTCGAAGCCGAACTGGAGAGGCCGGGTGTGGATGGGGCTGGGGAAGGTGTTGTCCGCCACCGTGCGGATGCCGTGTTTCTTCCCCAGGGCCGCCAGGGCGGCCAGGTCCGTGATGGCCAGGGTGGGGTTCGAGGGCGTCTCCACCCAGATCATGCGGGTCTCCGGCCGGATGGCCGCCTCCCACTCGCCCTGGTCCAGCGTATTCTGCACCCAGGTGACGGTCAGGCCCCGCTCGGCTTCCCAGCGGCGGAGGAGCTGCTCGGTCCCCAGGTAGATGGCGGCGGGGGCCACCACGTGGTCGCCCTGTTTCAGAAACGCCTCGAAGACCAGGGCGAAGGCCGCCATGCCCGAGGCGGCCACCAGGGCCCGCTCGGCGCCCTCCAGCTCCGCCAGCACGGCTTCCACCTCGCTGGCGTTGGGATTGCCCCAGCGGGTNNGAGGTCTGGAAGATGGGCGTGGTCACGGCCCGGGTGGGGTTGAAGCGCTTCCCGGCGTGGATGGCGGTGGTGGTGGGTCCCCAGGGCTTGGGCATGCGGGCCTCATCGGGTGTGGAGGAGCGCCTGGCTCCAGCCTCCCAGCATAGGCGGGACGCCCGGTCCGGCCTACCGCTTCCAGAAGACGATGGCGAGGGCCACCACGGCAAAGGCGATCACGGTCACCAGCCGCCAGGCCGTGGGGTGGTCATCCGCGGCCTTGCCGATGGGCTCCCGGTCGGCCAGGGCCGCCCGGGTCAGCTCATCCTCCAGGGCGGGAGCCGAGGGGTGGCATTCGTCGCAGCGGAAGGGCTCCCCCGGTGTTTCCACCGCATCCACGATCCTCCGCCCGCAGCCCTGGCACACATGGCCCACCCCGGGAAGACAGGCGGACAGGCCGGAGGGGATCTCGTTGGTCATGCGTCACCTCCTGGGCCGCACCCTTCGGGCGTCGGCTGTGCCAACGTGGCCCTCCGCGCCTGCTTCGGGCTCATGGAGCCAGCATGGGGCTGGGCTCAGGCTTTGGCCAGGGCCTCCACCAGCACCTCGGTGGCCACCTTGGGATCCAGCCGGCCGCCTCCGGCCTTGAGGACCTGCCCCATCAGGAACCCCTGGAGTCCCAGCTTTCCGGCCTTGAACTGCGCCACGGGCCCCGGGTTCGCCGCCAGCACCCCGGCCACCAGGGTTTCGATGGCGCCGCGATCCCCGACCTGCGCCAGCCCCTTCCGGGCGACGATGGCCGCCGCCGTTCCCTCCCCGCTCAGAAGGGCGGGATAGACCTGCTCCTTGGCGGCGCCGAAGCTGATCTGGCGGGATTCCACCAGGCCCACCAGGTCCGCCAGCGCCTCCGGCGCCAAGGGGAAGGCGCCGATGCCTGTCCCGCGTTCGTTCAAGGTCCGGCTCACCTCACCCAGCATCCAGTGGGCCGCGGCCTTGCCGTGGCCGGAAGCAGCGGCCACGGTTTCGAAATACGCCGTGAAGGCCGGGTCCTGAAGCAGGGTGGCGACCTCTTCCTCGCCAAGGCCAAACGCCGATCGCCACCGCTGGGCTCTGGCCTCCGGCAGCTCCGGCAGCGCGGCCCGGAGGGCGGCGATCTCCTCCTCGGCCACCGTCAGGGCGGGCAGGTCCGGTTCCGGGAAGTAGCGGTAGTCCGTGGCGGCTTCCTTGGCCCGCTGGGCCCGGGTCTCCCCCGGCCCCGCATCCCAGCCCCGGGTCTCCTGGGCCACGGCGCCGCCGCTGGCCAGCAGGGCGCCCTGGCGCTCGATCTCGTAGGCCAGGGCCTGCTTCACGAAGCGGAAGGAATTCAGGTTCTTCACCTCCACCCGGGCGCCGAAGCCCGGCTCTCCCCGCCGCCGCAGGCTCACGTTGGCGTCGCAGCGGAAGCTGCCCTCCTCCAGGTTGCCGTCACAAACGCCCAGGAAAACGGCCAGACGATGCAGGGCCTTCATGAAATCCGAAGCCTCCTGCGGGCTTCTCAGGTCCGGCGCCCCCACGACCTCCAGCAGGGGGACCCCGGCCCGGTTGAGGTCCACCAGGGTGGCGTCCGGNNCAGCCGCCTTCGATCAGGGCCACGGGGCCCTGGGTGATCTGGTACCCCTTGGGCAGATCGGGATAGACATACTGCTTCCGGTAGAAGCTGCTGCGGGGCTGGATCCGGGCCCCGAGGGCCAGGGCCAGGGTGATGGACTGTTCCACGGCCTTGGCATTGAGCACCGGCAGGGCACCGGGCAACCCCAGGCAGACGGGACAGGTCTGGCTGTTCGGCGGCGCTCCGTAACCATTCCGGCAGGGGCAGAACAGCTTGGACCGTGTCCGGAGCTGGATATGGACCTCGAGACCAATGATGGCTTCCATCCCCGGATTCATGGCGGCTCCCGAACCAGTGTAGGCGGGAGAGCGGCAGTTCGTCCCTCGGCCAAGCCGTGTGGTTCCACCAGGTGTTTGATTGATCGAAATTTTCACATCAAAAAAGCCTTGTTTTTCAATGCTTTTTTCTGTTTTTGACCTTGTGGGGTACACCTTTCGATCTATAGTTGGGCTGCAATTGGTGCCGAGGTTTTCCCGCCGGGCTGATCCATCAGCAGTCCGGTGATCTCGTTGCCGACCCAACGGTTCCTATCCCGGGACCGGGCAGTGGCTTTGGAGGTTGGCATGTTTTTGTACCAGTCCGCTCAGCAGGTGGCCACCACTCGCAACCTCCAGGCCTTCTTCCAGCCGATTCTCGAACTCCGCGGCGACGTGCTCCGCCTTGTGGCTTTCGAGGGCTTTGCCCATGGCGACGACGATTCCTTTCTCGGTTCCCCGGACCTCATGTGCCCCGATGGGCAGGAAGCCGCCGCGGACCGGACGCTGCTCGACGTGGCCTGCCTCACCCGGGTGCTGAGGGCCGGGGCGGACCTGCCGGACAGCGCCCTCCTCTGCCTCAATGTCCACACCACGACCCTGGCCCTGCTTCCCGAATTCCCCGCCTTCCTGGCAGAGTGCGCCGCCGAGGCGGGCATTCCTTTCACCCGGATCATCCTCGAATTGAATGTCGGAGATCAGGCCGGTCATGGCACCGAACACCTGGAGGTCCTGGACACCCTCCGCTCCCACGGCGTGGGGGTGGCCCTGGACGGGTTCGGGGTCGGGGACGCCAACCTCGACCAGATCCTGGACATCCACCCGGACATCCTGAAACTCAGCCCCGTGTTGACCCACGGGCTGCTCAGGGATCCCCGGCGCCAGGCCATTCTGGAGGGTCTGGTGGACATGACCCGCAAGATGGGCGGCCGCGTGCTGGCCAAGAACCTGGAAAGCGTGGAAGACTTCCGCATCGCGCGCTGGATGGGGGTCACCCTCCTCCAGGGCTACCTCTTCGGCGTGCCTGGGCCCATCTCCCTGTGGAAGGAGCATCCCTTCCCCCAGGAGTGGCACCTCCGCAGTTTCATGCGGCGCCCGGCCGCCCTCATTCCGCCCCCGGAACGCTCGAAGCCTACTTCCCGAGACATAATCCACTGAACACTTCGTCCAGGGTGGTTTCGACCCGGTCCTCCCCAGTCAGACGGGTCAGCAGGCCCCATGCCCCCTGGAGGAGGGAGGCCGGGAGTTCCGGCGGGCACCCCGGGCCCAGGTCCGACAACAGCTCCAGCTGGTGGACCAGGTCCCCCAGGAGCCTCACCTGCCGCTCGGTGGCCAGGGCCCCCAGGCAGGCCTCCGGTGCCAGCCCCCCCAGAATCCGGGCCTTGAGCGCCGCCTCCAGCGCATCCAGATCGCCCTGGTGCGCTGCGATGGCCACCCCGGGAACCCCGCCCAGGTCCGCAAAGGTCCGGACATCCAGGACTTTTCCCCGGAAGGGGGCCAGAGCCTCATCCATCATGGGGTCCGGGTCCGGGTCCTGGGATGGCCACAGATGGAGAATCAGGTCGACCCCCTCCAGGACGGGGCGCACCCGGGCGACACCCAGCCGCTCCACGGGATCCTCCGTGGCCCGGAGGCCGGCCGTGTCGTAGAGGCGCAGGGGCAACCCCCGCCACTCACAACGCACCTCCAGGACGTCCCGCGTGGTCCCGGGAATGTCCGTGACGATGGCCCGATCCTCTCCGGCCAGGGCATTGAAGAGGGTGCTCTTCCCCGCATTGGGGCGGCCCACCAGGGCCAGGCGGAGCCCGTCCTGAAGGTGCCTGGCAGCCCGGGCCCGCCCCTGTTCCACGTGGAACCGTTGCCTGACGGGCGCCAGCTCTTTGTTTAAGCCCATAATATCCAACGAGATGCTCTCGTCCTCGCCATAGTCCACGGCGGCCTCTGCCCGGGCCACCCAGGGCGCGAGAACCCCGCGGGCCCATCCGATCCAGGGCGGAAGGGCCCCGGCCCGGGCCTGGGCCAGCCGGATCTGCGTGTCGGTCTCCGCGGCCATGAGGTCCCGCAGGGCTTCGACCTCCAACAGGGCCAGCTTGCCGTTCATGAGAGCCCGGCGCGTGAACTCCCCGGGCTCCGCCGGGCGGATCCCCAGGTCCCCCAACCGGGACAGCAGCCGCTGCACCAGCCGCGGGTTGCCGTGGACCTGGAACTCCACCACATCCTCGCCCGTGTAGCTGGCGGGAGCCGGAAAGAAGAGCACCAGCGCCCGCTCCCGGAAGCCCTCCCATCGCAGCGTCCGCAACGTGGCGATCCGGGGTTCCGGCAGGGTCAGAAGCGGGGCGAGGCATTCCCCCAGGCCCTGCCCCGACACGCGCACCAAGGCCACGGCCGAGGGCAGCAGGGGCGTGGCCGGGGCGCAGATGGGGTCGGTGATGGACACCAGGCCAGTCTACTTCCGGAACACCTTCACGGGTTTGAAGGCGCCGGTTCCCTCGCTTTCGGTGCCCAGGCCCTCCTCGCGGCTCACCACCAGGTGGACCCAGCGGCGCTCCCGGGCGCTCAGTGCGCCCAGGGTGTGGCTGCCCAGCTCCCGGGCCTTCTCGGCGGCGAAGCGGCCCATGGCCATGACCTCCTGCATGCGGAACAGGCGGGCTCCCTTCACGTCCAAGTAGGCCAGCCTGGCGTCTTCGCGTTCGCCCTGGGCCTCGTGGACCAGGAACTGCAGGGCGTCCAGGGCCGCGCCCCGGCTGGCGGCGTAGAGCTCGGCATCGGGCCCCGAGACCACCAGGCGGTTGGGGAAGGCCTCCTCGTCCCCGGAAGGAGCGAAGCGGGTCTCGACCACCAGGCCCAGGTGGGCCGACCAGCGGGTGATCAGCTCGGGCACGGATTCCAGACTGGCGCCGTTCTTCCGCATGGCTGAGCTCCTATACCTTGATGGGCTGGGGCTGGTAGGACCGCATGACCCACCAGGT
>DPRT01000090.1 GCA_003538615.1 Holophagaceae bacterium
GTTCGATTCCCATTCCCAGGGCCCCAACCAGCCTTTGGCTTCGGAGACCAACGCCCCCTCAGCCTGGCCCGCCGACCATCCGCCGCCGCACGCTGCCGTTGGTTTCGGCGAAGTAGCGGCGCACGCCCAGGGTGATGGCGTCGGCCACCTTCGCGCGGAAGGCGGTGTCCTTCAGCTTCTCCTCTTCCCTGGGATTGGAGATGAAGGCCACCTCCACCAGCACGGCGGGCATGGCCGCGCCCCGCAGCACAATGAAGGGGGCCTGTTTCACCCCCCGCTCCTTGATGCCGGCCAGACGGTTGAGCTTGCCCTGGATGGCCACGGCCAGCCGCTCCGAATCCTGGAGAAAGGCCTTCTGGGCCAGGTCGTCCAGGATGCTGGCCACCACGCTATCGGGGTTCTCCGGGGCCGCTCCGGCACCGGCATTCTCGGTCGCGGCCACATCCTCGTCGTCGCCCTTGCCCAGGCTGAGGAAGAAGACCTCGGAGCCCCGGGCGGCCTTGGCCCGGGCGGCATTCAGGTGGAGGCTGATGAAGAGATCGGCCCCCTGCGCGTTGGCGGCCCGGGCCCGGTCCCAGAGGGGGATGAAGGTGTCGTCGTCCCGGGTGAGGACGGCCTCGAAGCCCGCCGCCTCCAGCCTTGCCGCCACGGCCTTGCCGATGTCCAGGGCGGCGGTCTTCTCCTTCAGCCCACGGGGGCCCCTGGCACCGCCGTCATCGCCGCCGTGGCCCGGGTCCACCATGACCTTCAGGCGTGGCGGACCCACCGCCACCCCGGCGGGTTTGGGAGTCTGGCCCCAAGCCAGTAGGCTGAAGGTGGCAAGCGCAAGGATGCTCAGGAGTCGATTCATGGCCCAGTCAGTAAAAGGCATGCGGGATTTGTTCGGGGCGGAGCTGCGTTGGTTCCAGCATATCGAGGAAACCGCCCGCCGCGTGTTCGGCCGCCACGGGTACGGCGAGATCCGCACGCCCATCCTGGAGGAGCTGGACGTCTTCAAGCGCAGCGTGGGCGAAAGCTCCGACATCGTGAACAAGGAGATGTACCAGTTCACGGACAAGGGCGGCCGCGAGGTGGTGATGCGGCCTGAGAACACCGCGGGCGTGGTACGGGCAGCCATCCAGCACAAACTGCTGGCCTCCAGCGATCCCGTGCTGTTCTATTACATCGGCCAGCAGTTCCGCTACGAGCGCATGCAGACGGGCCGGTACCGCCAGTTCTGGCAGATCGGCGCCGAGAGCTTCGGCGTGGCCACGCCCGAGAGCGAAGCCGAAAGCCTGCTCATGCTCCACAGCTTCCTGAAGGAGCTGGGTCTCAAGCAGATGGTCTTTTCCATCAACAGCGTGGGCACGCCGGAATCCCGGCCTGCCTTCCATGCGGCCTTCCGGGCCTTCTTCGCCGAGAGGTCGGAGCAGTTCTGCGAGGACTGCCACCGGCGCTTGCAATCCAACCCGCTCCGCGTGCTGGATTGCAAGAACGAGAAGTGCCAGCGTGCGCTGGAAGGGCATCCAGTGCTCACGGATTTCCTGGACGAGGCCTCCGCGAAGCACCACGCCCGGCTCAAGGCGCTGCTCACGGAGCTGGGCATCCCCTTCGAGGAGAACCCGCGGCTGGTGCGGGGCCTGGACTACTACACCCGCACGGCCTTCGAGCTGCTCAGCTCCGACCTGGGCGCCCAGAGCGCCCTGCTGGGTGGCGGGCGCTACGACGGCCTGGTGAAGCAGCTGGGCGGCCCCGACGTGCCGGCCTTCGGCTGGGCCATCGGCCTGGACCGCCTGGCCATGGTGCTCCAGCAGGTACGCGGCGAAGCGCCCCATGCCGTCCCGGCCCTGCTCATCCCCCTGGGCGAGCGCGCCGCCACCGAGGCCCTCAAGCTGGCCCGCAGCCTCTGGGATGCGGGCATCGCCGTGCAGGTGGAGACCCGCGGCGGGACCCTCAAGAAGGCCATGGCCAGCGCCAACCGCACCGGCGTCCAGACCGTCCTCATCCTGGGCGATGGTGAGCTGGACAACGGCGCTATCACCGTCAAGCACATGAGCACAGGCGAGCAGGAATCCTGGCCCCTGGGCGAGGTTGGGGCCCGGCTGGTCAAATCCTGACCATTCAGCTAAACTAATGTCTTCGTGATCGCAGGCGACCCCCGGTCTCCGCCTCTTTTCAGTCCGAATACCCCACTTTTCGCCCTGACCGGGCCTCCGGAATCCTTCCGCGGGCGGGCCTCTTCAGGAGCGACCATGTCCTTCGAATCCCTCGGGCTGCTGCCCGAGCTTCTGCGCGCCGTACGCGAGCAGGGCTACGAAACCCCCACCCCCATCCAGATCCAGGCCATCCCCCTGGTGCTGGAAGGCCGCGACCTCATGGCCCGGGCCCAGACCGGCACCGGCAAGACCGCGGGCTTCACCCTGCCGCTGCTGCAGCGGCTGGCGCCCCAGGCCAACACCTCGGCCTCCCCTGCGCGCCATCCCATCCGCGCCCTCATCCTCACCCCCACCCGCGAGCTGGCCATGCAGGTGGAGGAGAGCGTCCGCACCTACGGCAAGTACATCCCCCTGCGCTCCACCACCATCTTCGGCGGCGTGAACATCAACCCCCAGACCAAGGCCCTGCGCGCGGGCGCCGAGATCCTGGTGGCCACCCCCGGCCGTCTGCTGGACCACCAGGGCCAGGGCAACCTCAACTTCAGCCAGCTCGAGGTCGTGATCCTCGACGAGGCCGACCGCATGCTCGACATGGGCTTCATCCGGGACATCCAGAAGATCATCGCCCTGCTGCCCGTGAACCGGCAGACCCTGCTGTTCTCCGCCACCTTCACGGACGAGATCAAGCAGCTGGCCTCCAAGTTCCTCAAGAATCCCGCCTCCGTGCAGATCACGCCCCTGAACACCGCCGCCGAACTGGTCCGCCAGGTCGTCCACCCCGTGGACCGGGAGCGGAAGCGCGCCCTGCTGGCCCACCTGATCACCAGCCGCAAGCTGGAGCAGGTGCTGGTGTTCACCCGCACCAAGCACGGCGCCAACCGGCTGTCCGAGCAGCTGGACAAGGACGGCATCAGCTCCATGGCCATCCACGGCAACAAGAGCCAGCCCCAGCGCATCAAGGCCCTGGAGGATTTCAAGAAGGGCGCCGTCCGCGTCCTGGTGGCCACGGACATTGCCGCGCGCGGCCTGGACATCGACATGCTGCCCCACGTCGTGAACTACGAGCTGCCCCAGGTGCCCGAGGACTACATCCACCGCATCGGCCGCACGGGCCGGGCCGGCAGCGAGGGCGAAGCCCTGTCGCTGGTCTGCGTGGACGAGCACCGGCTGCTCAAGGACATCGAGAAGCTGCTGCGCAAGGAACTGCCCAAGGACGTGATCCAGGGCTACGCGCCGGATCCCAGCATCCCTGCCGAACCCATCCAGACCGGGCGCCAGGGCGGTGGGGGCGGCCGCAGCCGCGGCCCTGCCCGCGCCGCCCGCCCCTCCTCCGGCCAGACGCCCCGGGGTGAGCGGGGACGCCACCCCGCCCGGACCAGCCCCCGCGGCAAGTAGGCCCACCTATACCCCTTGACACGAGGGTAAACCCGGCGCAGCCTTGTTGCTTATGCAAGAACTGGCCCCCGAATCCTTGTCTGACGCTGGCCTGGGAACCCTGGCCGCCGCGGTCCGCCGCCTGCTCAAGCAGGTCGTGTGGGCGCGNNGCCGGGGATGGCTGACGGCCCGGCCGGACCCCCGCCATGGGCGCCGGATCCTCATCGATCTGTCGCCCGCGGCCCGGCCCCTGGCTGAAGAGCTCCAGGATCTCGCGGCGGGCATCCGCGAATCCATGGTGGCCGGGCTGTCCCCCCTGGAGCAGGCCGCGTTGCGGAACGGCCTCCGGACCATGATCGGCAACCTGGAATCCATGCTCCTGGCCGTTCCCGCCCCGGACTCCGGCGAGGATCAGGCCGTCGCGTCGTGACCCGGGCCATCGCCCGGGCGGATACCATCCCGAAGTCCCGACCTGGAGGACCCATGCGCGCCCTGACCGCCTTCGCCCCAGCTGTCCTCGCCCTGGTGGCCGCTTCGGCGGCCCTTCCCCTCGGTGCCCACGCACGGCATCAAGCCGCCGCGGCTGAACCGGCGAGGGTCCACCGGGTGGAGAAGGTGGCCGACAACGCCTACTGCATCTTCGGCCAGGGCGGAAACATCGGCCTCATCGTCACCAGCCGCCACGCCATCCTCATCGACGACCAGTTCGAGCGCCTGGTGCCGGGACTTCTGGAAGCCGTCCGCTCCGTCACGGACAAGCCCATCAAGTACCTGATCAACACCCACGCCCATCCCGACCATGTGGGCGGCAACGTGGTGCTGGAGAAGCAGGTCAGCGCCATCATCGCCCACACCAATGTCCGCAAGCGCATGGTGGCGGAGCAGGCCAAGCTCGATCCCGCCAGGCGCGGCGGGCTGCCGGAGCTGGCCCTGGGATCCGAGGATGTCCACGAACGGGCCCGCCTGAACATCCACCTCGACGGCACGGAGATCCACCTGCTGCACATGGGCCCCGGCCACACCGACGGCGACGTGATCGTGGGCATCCCCTCCGCCCTGGTGATGCACATGGGCGACTTGTTCTTCCTGGGGATGCTGCCCTACATCGACACCGTGTCCGGCGGCAGCTTCGACGGCCTGGTGTCCCAGGTCTCCAACGTCGCCGCCTGGATCCCCGACGGCGCNNGCGGCCCTGGCCGCCTCCTTCGATCAGGCCGCCTGGCCCGAATGGAAACCCCGGGCCGAGTTCGTCACCTGGGAAACCCTCTTCTCCGCCGCCACGGGCCAGGGCCCGGGCCGCGTCACCCGCCCCTGACGCCGCATTCACCCAAAGGCCCCGTCCCGTATGAACCCTCCCGAAAGCACCCTCTCCGACTCCCAATCCAGCCGGCCGGCCCTCCTGCGGGGATGGCGCCCCTGGGCCATTGCCGGCGCCGCCCTGCTGGGACTGTTCTTCTGGTTCCGCGGCGGGAAGAAGGCGGCCGCCCCCAGCGCCGCCGGCCGCCCGGTGCCCGTGGCCGTGGCCGTGGCCCGGAAGGGCGACATGGCGGTCCAGCTTTCGGGGCTGGGCACCGTCACGGCCTTGAACAGCGTGACCGTGAAGAGCCGCGTGGACGGCCAGCTGGTGCGCGTGGCCTTCACCGAGGGCCAGATGGTGCGCCAGGGGGATCTGCTGGCGGAGATCGACCCCCGTCCCTTCCAGGTCCAGCTCATGCAGGCCGAAGGCCAGTTCGCCAAGGACCAGGCCGCCCACCAGAACGCCCTGGCGGACCTGCGGCGCGTGCAGTCCCTCGTGCAGCAGGGCATCGTGTCCCGCCAGCAGCTGGATACCCAGACCGCCGCCGTGGCCCAGTTCGAGGCGGCCCTGAAGGCCGATCAGGCCCAGGTGGAAAGCGCCAAGCTGAACCTCACCTACAGCCGCATCACCGCGCCCATTTCGGGCCGGGTCGGCCTGCGCCAGGTGGACGCGGGCAACATGGTGCGCGCCAGTGACGCCAGCGGCCTCGCCACCATCGCGCCGGTCCAGCCCATCAACGTGGTCTTCGCCGTGCCCGCCGACCACATCCAGAAGGTCATGGGCCAGAACGCCAAGGCCGGCAGGCTGCCGGTGGAGGCCTGGGACCGGGACCTCAGGAGCCGCATCGGCACCGGCGCCCTGGCGGCCATCGACAACCAGGTGGACCCCGCCACCGGCACCGTGCGCCTGAAGGCGCTCTTCGCCAACGAGGACCGGGCCCTCTTCCCCAACCAGTTCGTGAATGCCCGGCTGCTGGTGGACACCCTCCGGGGCGTGGTGATCATCCCCACGGCCGCCGTCCAGCGGGGCCCCCAGGGCACCTTCGTCTACATCGTCGCCGCCGACAGCACCGTGGAACTCCGCCCCATCGAAACCCAGGGCACCGACGGCGATGACACCGCCGTGGGCAAGGGCCTGTCCGGCGGTGAGACCGTCGTTACTGACGGCCTCGAGAAGCTCCGCCCGGGGAGCAAGGTCGCATTGCCCAAACCCGCCGGCGCGAAGGGGTAGGTTGTGAATCCCTCACGGCCGTTCATCCTCCGGCCCATCGCCACCTCNNGTGGACTACCCCACCATCCAGGTCGCCACCTTCTACCCCGGCGCCAGCCCCGATGTGATGGCCTCCGCCATCACCGCGCCCCTGGAGCGCCAGTTCGGCCAGCTGCCCGGCCTGAACCGCATGTCCTCCACCAGTTCCGGAGGCAGCTCCGTCATCACCCTCCAGTTCGTGCTGGACCTGAACATCGATGTGGCCGAGCAGCAGGTGCAGGCCGCCGTGAACGCCGCGGGCACCTACCTCCCCCGCGACCTGCCCAATCCGCCCATCTACAGCAAGATCAATCCTGCGGATGCGCCGATCCTGACCCTGGCGCTCACCTCCAAGACCCTGCCCCTGTCCAAGGTGCAGGACTTCGCGGACACCCGGCTGGCCCAGAAGATCTCCCAGCTGCCGGGCGTGGGCCTCGTGAGCATCAGCGGCGGCCAGAAGCCCGCCGTGCGCATCCAGGCCAATCCCGCCGCCCTGGCCGCCAAGGGCCTCACCCTGGGCGATGTGCGCACCGCCGTGGCCCAGAGCAACGTGAACCAGGCCAAGGGCAGCTTCGACGGCCTGCGGCAGGCCTATGCCATCGGCGCCAACGACCAGCTGCTGTCCAGCGAGGAGTACCGCCCCCTTGTCGTGGCCTACCGGAACGGCACGCCGGTGACCCTCTCGGAGATCGCCACGGTCAGCGATGACGTGGAGAACACCCGGCTCGCCGCCTGGCAGAACACCACCCCCGCCGTCATCCTCAACATCCAGCGGCAGCCCGGCGCCAACATCATCGCCGTGGTGGACCGGGTGAAGGAGCTGATGCCCCAGCTGCGGGCCTCGCTGCCCGCCTCGGTGGAGCTGAACATCCTCACGGACCGCACCGTCACCATCCGCGCCTCCGTGCATGACGTGGAATTCGAGCTGATGCTCACCATCGCCCTGGTGGTGATGGTGATCTTCCTGTTCCTGCGCACCCTGGCCGCCACCATCATCCCCAGCGTGGCCGTGCCGCTGTCGCTGGTGGGCACCTTCGGCGTGATGTACCTGCTGGGCTACAGCCTGAACAACCTCACGCTCATGGCGCTGACCATCTCCACGGGCTTCGTGGTGGACGATGCCATCGTGATGATCGAGAACATCATGCGCTACATCGAGGAGGGCGAGCCGCCCCTCCAGGCGGCGCTGAAGGGCTCAGGCCAGATCGGCTTCACCATCCTCTCGCTGACCGTCTCGCTCATCGCGGTGCTCATCCCGCTGCTGTTCATGGGCGACATCGTGGGCCGCCTCTTCCGCGAATTCGCCGTCACCCTCAGCGTCACCATCCTGGTGTCGGCGGTGGTGTCGCTGACCCTGACGCCCATGATGTGCGCCAAGCTCCTGAAACACACCCCCCCCGAGCAGCAGGGCCGGTTCTACCAGTCCTCGGAGCGCGTCTTCCAGCGGATCATCGCCTTCTACGGCCGCACCCTCTCCTGGGTGCTCAAGCACCAGACGGGCACCCTGGTGGTGGCGCTGGCGACCCTCGTCTCGACGGTGCTGCTCTACATCGCCATCCCCAAGGGCTTCTTNNTCCTTCATCGGCATCGACGGCACCAACACCACCCTCAACAGCGGCCGCATCCAGATCAACTTGAAGCCTCTGGATGAGCGCGGCCTCAGCGCCAGCGAGGTCATCCACCGGCTCCAGCCCCGGCTGGCCGGGGTCGAGGGCATCCGCCTCTACCTCCAGCCCGTGCAGGACCTCACGGTGGAGGATCGCGTCAGCCGCACCCAGTACCAGTACACCCTGGAGGACGCGGATCCGAAGGAACTCGCGGAATGGGTGCCCCGCTTCGTGGACCGCCTCTCGGCCATTCCCGAGCTGCGGGATGTGGCCAGCGACCAGCAGAATGCGGGCCTCCAGATCCGCGTCACCCTCGACCGCACCACCGCCTCGCGCCTGGGCATCACGCCCCAGATGCTGGACGACGCCCTCTACGACGCCTTCGGCCAGCGCCAGATCTCCACCATGTTCACCCAGCTGAACCAGTACCGCGTGGTGCTGGAGGCCCGGCCAGGCCAGTACCAGCGGCCGGAGGATCTCCAGAACATCTACGTCCGGTCGGCCTCCGGGGGCTCCGTGCCCCTCAGCGCCTTCACCCGGATCGAGACGGTGACCGCCCCCCTCGCCATCAACCACCAGGGCCAGTTCCCCACGGCCACGGTGTCCTTCAACCTCGCCCCGGGCGTCTCCCTGGGCGATGCGGTGAAGGCCATCCAGGCGGCCCGGCAGGAGGTGGACCTCCCCCCCAGCATCAAGGCCGGCTTCCAGGGCACGGCCCAGGCCTTCGGCGCCTCGCTCACCAACACGCCGTTCCTGATCCTCGCGGCGGTGCTCACGGTCTACATCCTGCTGGGCGTGCTGTACGAAAGCTACATCCACCCCATCACGATCCTGTCGACACTGCCCTCCGCCGGGGTGGGCGCCCTGCTTTCCCTCATGCTCTGCCGCACGGATTTCAGCGTCATCGCCCTCATCGGCATCATCCTGCTCATCGGCATCGTCGAGAAGAACGCCATCATGATGATCGACTTCGCGCTGGAGGCCGAGCGCAAGGACGGCCTGCCGCCGGAGGAGGCCATCTACCAGGCCTCCCTGCTGCGCTTCCGGCCCATCATCATGACCACCATGGCGGCCCTGCTGGGGGGCGTGCCCCTGGCCCTGGGCTCCGGCGTGGGCGCCGAGCTCCGGCGCCCCCTGGGCATCGTCATCGTGGGCGGCCTCATCTTCAGCCAGGTGCTGACCCTCTACAC
>DPRT01000218.1 GCA_003538615.1 Holophagaceae bacterium
GCTCTCCCAGCATGAAAAGGGGCCCTCGCGGGCCCCTTGAGACAGTACGGCGACCTGCTTGTGTCAGCGGATGATGCGCCAGCTGCGGGGCTTGAAGCCGAAGCCGCTGGTCTTTCCGAAGGAGCCGCCCACCTGAGCACCGGCATTGGAAATGGTGCCGGGTTCCCCATTGACCGTCCCCTGGCCGCTCTGGACGATGGCCGCGGTGCCCAGGGCCGTGATCTCGCCGGGGAGGTTGGGGTAGGTGAGGACGATGCCTGTGCAGGTCGGATCACCGCCGTTGAAGGTGGTCGAAGCCGCGGTGGTGTTGCCGCTGTTGAAGGTGGGCTGCATGACATTGCAGATGCGGTAGGTATTGGTATAGCCCGTTCCCTGGCAGGCACCCGCGGTGCCCCCACCGGGGAAGAACCCGCTGAAGAAGAGCACGCCGTTGAGCACGGCGGTGTTGGTGATCACCTTCGGGAAGTGGTAGGTCGGGGCGGCACTGTCACGGACCGTGGCGGCTCCGACCTTGAGCTTGTAGCCCGGCTTGGACTTCAGATAGTAGGCACTGTTGGATGGATCCACGGAGTAGCCATTGAAGGTCCCGATGAACGAACTCACGGTGGTGAGGTCCGCCAGATCGCCATCGGTGGCAGCCACGCCCTCCTGGAGGCCAAAGAGATCGGCATTCAGGGTCGACACCTCACTGAGTCCAGACAGCGAGCGGCTGTCCTGGCGGTCGAAGACGACGTTGAGCCAGTTGTAGTAGGGCGCCGTGATCTTCCCCGCGGCGGATACAGTCGCTGGGTTGACAGCGTCATTGTCCATGGGATCGTTCCGGTCCCCGGTGCCGAAGGCCAGGCCCACCGCCACAGGGGCGGTCTTGGGGTCCGTGCTCCGGATGGCGGGGTAGGCATTGGGCAGCAGGAATGGCGTCGGCGTCGTGGTGACACTGAATCCCTTGGCGGCCTGGAAGATCTTGCGGATGCCCTGGGTGCTCGAAGCCGTGGAGCCGCCAGTCCAGGTGTTGATGTCGGAACTGTCCAGGCGGATCACCCCGTTGGAAGCCAGGTTGGTGGAGCCGAGCGCCCACACGCCACTGCCTCGCGAAGCCAGGGTGTTGGGCAGAGTGGGTGCATCGGAGAAATAGACCCGCTGGGTATGGCCGCTGCCCGGGAAGAACTCGAGGGGCTGCACAGAGGCCGGCACGCATCCCATGGCCCCGAAGGTGGCCGTGAAGGTGGGATCCGTGAAATCCCAGGTGTAAAGGCTGGTCCCGGGTCCATTGACCACATCGAAGGCCACCACTGACCGGCCCAGTTTGGTGCCAGCCACGCCGAAGTCGGTGGCGAAGGCCCCATCCACTTCGGCAGTGCTGAGGCCGCCGCCCAGGAATACGAGGTCCTGATTCAGGTTGATGCCGATGTCCACGCGCGCCAAGGCAGGCGTGGTGGTGGAAAAGCCCATGTGCCGGAGCACTTTCTGCTGACCTGTGGCCCCGCTTCCGTATTCATCCGGCACGAGTTTCCAGGACATGACACTGCCGGAGTTGGCGACGACCCTCTCCAGATCCGTGAAGTCGAAGGCGTAATAGGAACGCCCTCCCTTCTTCTGGCCGATGACGACGCGAACCACATCGGAGCCATCCACCAGGCCGTTGCCCCGGACCTGGCCGGAGACAGGCACATCCTTGAAGTAGATGGTCGGGCTGCCGTTCACGGTGTATCGATGCGGGTTGGATTTCCCGCGCAGGGCCGAGATCCGGTGGAGGTACTCCCCGGGAACGAAGGCCCAGATCTCGTCGACTTCGCCGTAGGGGATCTGGCCGTCCACCTCCTTTTCCTCGATGGAGGCTTCGCCGGTCACCGGATCCGTGACCACGCTCTTGTACTTGATCTTCCCCCGGACGGTCCAGCTCAGCTCTCCGAAGGCGTGGAAGATGCCCTGGTTGTCGCCCACGAAGATGACCCGGAACCGGGGGGTGGAACCGGAAGGCACGCTGCCCACCAGACCGGCGAGTTTGGTGCTTACGCTGCTGGTGAGCGCGGAGATGGGATATTCCAGCACGCCCGGAGAGCTGTCGATGATATCGCCCATGATGTCCGGGCGGTTGCCCGTGAAGGTCGGAGTCAGGATCTCGCTGCCGTCTTCATCCGTGCTGGAGGCGCCGCGCAGGAACCGGATGTAGGTCTTGCGCAGAGCATCGTCGGTTCCGGCTCCCACGGAGGCGGGGTCGGTGATGGTCGCTTCATCCAGGGGCACCAGGGTGGTGGTGTTGGTCGATTTCGAGCCCGGAGAGAAGTTCGTATAGAGGTTGCGCGTGGTCCAGTTGCGCCCGCCGGCTGCTCCGAAGACATGCAGGTTCGCGGACCAGACGGCATTCTCGTCGGTGATGTTCTGCACGGCGGTGCCGGTCTTGTCGACGAACATCACGCCCGTGGGACCGACATAGAGACCGGCCATCAGCAGGTCGCCCAGCCAGCGGGGTCCCTTGTTGGTCTGGAAGAGCCCCAAGTACACCTGGCTGCCCAGGGAGAGGCCCACCAAGGGGCTGGCGGGGGCCGCAATGGAGGCGGATCCGGAGGTGACTTCGGCCAGCACGGCCGTCATCGCCTTGGAGAGGGCCTCCACGCTGTAGGCATCGAAGAAGAAGGGGTTGACGCTGGGATCATCCCGCCCCGGAATATCGCGATTGAAGGGCAGGGTATTGAGGTCCCAGGCGGTGGCCTTGGGGTTGCCGTAGAGGGCGGCCCTGAACAGGTCCGCCTTGCCGCTGGCCGTATCCTTCGTGGATCCCGCCAGGCTCATGCCCACGGTCATGGTGCGGATCTTGCGCGGCGCGGCCGGCGTGGCGCCGCGGCTGGTCACGCGCCAGGGCGCATACTTGCTCACGCTGTAGGATTTGGTGTCGCCAGGCCCCAGCCAGGGCGGGGTCACATCGTACTGGGCGGCCACGCCAGCCAGGGTCCAGATGTTGAAGAGGCTGCTCCCGGGATTCAGCGCGGCGAGGCCGCCGTAGCCCCCGATGGCGTCGATGGCGTCGTTGCCAGCCTGCCGATTGTTCGTGGGGGATCCTCCCGCGGTCTGGTGGTAGGGATCGCCAGACCCGATGGCACTGCCCCCGCCGGATTTCACGTCGTTGGCGATGCC
The DNA here is from genome assembly GCA_003538615.1 of Holophagaceae bacterium. Classification (GTDB taxonomy): domain Bacteria; phylum Acidobacteriota; class Holophagae; order Holophagales; family Holophagaceae; genus Geothrix. Next base: position 3,133 of record DPRT01000218.1, read on the forward strand.
ATCCGTGAAGACCACCACGAAGGACTCCCGGCAGACGGGGATCGGATTCTGGGTGCCGGACTGGCCGCCGCCGCTGGAGGTCCCGAAGGTGCTTCCTGCATCAGAGGTATAAGCCATCTGCATGTAGGCGTTGGCCATGGCGAAGGTCAGGGGCGTGGAGGTGCTGGGCGCGAACTCCGTGAAGGCCGCCAGCATGGAATTGACGTTGGCATTCTGGGCCGAACGGAGCAGGTTGATGTTGCGGTCCGTCTGCGGGGTGGCGGCATTGCCATTGTCGGCATTGATGGTGGTCTTCCCGTCCTCCGCATTGTCGAGGAAGCGGATGCCCCACCAGACATTGTCCTGGTTGGCGAACCAGGCAACCACGGTGGCGTACTTCAGGGCCTGGTAACGGGTCATCCCCGACAGCCCGTTTTCCCAGGCGGGATCGGTGGAGGCTTCCGGAATGACGTATGTCTTGGCGTCGTCCTCGCCATCGTTGGTGGCGTTCCGGACCTTGGTGCCGAAGAAGATCCACCACAGATAGTCGCGGGTGTAGTGCAGGCGGCCGATCTTCCGGAAGGTCTTGCCGGTGCCGCCACGGAACACAGAGGCATCGGTGATCTGGTCGTTGAGGAGGTTCCCCAGCGCCGTGTTCTTGTTCGAAGCATGGACGGGATCGCAGACCGCATCCGGAGGGATGGACGGGCCCCCTTTGGGATCGGTGAGGATCACCTTGGTGGCGCTGGCATCGCTGGAGCTCAGCTTGTCGTCCAGCACCGTCCAGGGAATGGGGAGATCCACCGTGCGGGTCACCGTGCCGTCGGTGGCCGTGATGCGCACATGGCTGGCCTTCTGGATGGCCTCCTCCAAGGTCCCGGTGCCCAGCGAAATCACCGAACCGTCCGGCGCGATGAGCCTTCCAGTGCCGCTGTTCTCCACGCCGGAGGGCAGGATGATCTGGTCATACCGCCCGGTCGTCCGGACATCATTCCGGTAGCCGGTGCCGGCGGCCAGATAGACCTGGCCACTGGCATCGATCAGCGGCACGATGCCCGGGAACTCGCTGCCCGTCGCATCGGGGGTAATACCCCACTTGTCCGCGTGGTTGTCCTGGGCCGGGTTCGTGTAGTACCTCTTGTCCCAGTACACCGCGTGCATGGAGCCGGAGAAGTCATAGACCGTCAACAGTTCCGGATTGGCCGGAGTGGTCTTGTAGACATCCAGCAGGTCGGTGCTGCCCTGCTGGAGCCTGGGGTCCAGCTGGGCGGCGGCGGGCATGGCTGCCGCCAGCACCAGCAAGGCCGACAGGAGGGTCCGGACGCGGGCGAGGATGGACATGGAAGCCTCCGGAGGATGCGTCATTTGGTGGACTGGGCCAGCGCCTGGGAACCGATGAGTTCCCGGCGCTGCTGATAGCGGATGTAGTCGTTTCCGCCGATGGGAATGGCGGCATAGCCGGTGCTGATGACCTGCCAGAGGGTGTCCTGGGTGGACAGGGAACTCTGGCTGGTGCCGCCAGAGGCCCCGCCGCCACCACCGGTGAGGGCGATGGGCTGGAAGCCCAGGAACCGGACCTGGAGATCGAAGCGCTGGACGATCTTGTTGCCGCCGGTGTTCTTGGCCTGGAGGACCGCGGTGTCGTCCGTGTTGTCGAACACCATCTCGTTGGAGGCCATGTCCGTCTCTTTGCTCTTGACGAGGGCCGCCATGTCCCAGGTGCGGGAGGGATCCGCCAGCAGTCCCTCGTTGTTGAGGGCCACGTACCAGTTGGTGTCCTTGAGGCCGTTCATCGCCTTGGCCAGCTCGTAGTTGCCCACGGCGCCCGGCGTGGCGTAGGCGGCGATCATGTTGTCCGGATGGGACCAGACCATGAACCAGTCGAGGCCGGCATCGCTGGCCTCGGAGGCCTTGTCGCCCTGGATCACGTGGCCGGTGGTGGCCAGCTCCCGGATGGTGTTCCGGCTGAGGCTGAAGGCAGCCAGGCTCATGACGACCAGGAGGACCAGGGCGACCATGATGGTCATGCCACCTCGTTCTCGGGAACGGCGGGACTCGGGGGAGACGCGGAGAGTCTGCATGGGGGACCTCAGAGCCCGAATCCGAAGTTCCGGGGCTGGATGAAGGCGGTCTGGGTGCGGGTCCGATAGGCCAGGGTGTTGGCCGTGTTGGCATACTCCGCCCGGCGCACGAGGGTCCGGGTTGTGAGGTCGGCCCGGATCAGCAGCGGGGCGGTGCGGTACCACATGGGATTGGCAGGGTCCTGCGCGCTGGCGGCATAGCCGATACCGGGATTGGCCGCGGCCATGGCCGCGAGCTGGGCATTCAGGTTCGCCAGCGTACCCGCCCAGGTTCCGGTCCGGGTCCAGGCCTGGCCCTGGTTGGCGCTGAGGTCGAAGCGCAGGTTCGTGACATTCTCCGCCACGACGCCCCGCACCACGGGGGCGCCGCCGGGCCCAGCGGTGGCGAGGGCCAACTGGGTCGCATTGGCCGCAGGCCAGACGATCAGCGCGCCCCCGGCGGGGTAGGCGGTCTGGTCCCGCACGAGGCAGGGCACGGTCACGGCCGTATTCGAAGGATCCAGCGCCATGGGCAGGATGCTGTAGCGCACCACCTGGTTCGGACGGATGAACATCACTTCGGCCCCAGCCTGGTGGGTGAGGCTTTTGAGGTTGCCGAAAGCCCCCAGGAAGGCGCCGGTGCTCTGGTCCTGGATGGCCGCGGCATTGAGCGCGATGGTGGCGGTGGTGCCGGAATAGGGGCCGCCACCGACCGTCACCACTTCGTGGGCGGGATCGAGAATCACGGCGAAATCCCCGGCCCGGACCTGGGAGAGGTCCCCCAGCGTCGCCGTAATGGTGAGGGAGTTGGGATCCGAGGGCGTGGCGGCAAGCCGGGCACTGATCGGCAGGAGCTGGTCCGTCACGAACTGGAATTCATCGAAGGTCAGGGTCTCGTCCGAAGGCGCAGCCGCCGGGTTGTTGGGGTCGGCGATGAACTTGTTCGTCACCGTCTTTCCCGGGAGCACCATCAGCGGATTCTGGTTGGCGGCGTTCACATTGTCGATGCCGCCCACCACGGGGCGGATGGGGAAGAAATAGCCGGCGGACTGGAGGTCGTCCTGGAGGGCCTGGAGGGCCCACCGGTTGTCCCGCTGGGCCTTGATGGTCTCGTTGGCCGTGGCGAACCCCTGGATGGCGGAGCCGAAGACCCGCAGCATGCCGGCCATCAACAGGGAGATGAAGACCAGGGCCACCAACAGCTCCACCAGGGAGAAGCCTTGAGTCGGATCGGACGCTTTTCTGAACGGGGACATGGCGACCTCAGTAGCGGATGACGCGGCTGGTGCTGATGTAGCGGGGCTCAAGCGTGGTGGTGCCGGCGGCGGCGCTCTTGACCTCCTCGGACCACTGGACATTCACGACCACCTCTGAGGCAGCGGTCAGGCTCGACGCCGCGGGGGTGAGCCCCTTGGCCGCCCGACGCACCCAGGTGATGTTGAAGATCGGTGCGGTCTGGCTGGGCTGCCCCTGAAGGTCGAAGGTGGTCCAGGTCGTGGCGGGATCCGCATAGGCATTCGCGGCGCCGTCCGCGGCATTCGCCACCAGCGCCGTGGCTGGCACGGTGCCTCCGGAACTCCGCATCTGGGCGCTGATGCGGCCATCCAGGGCAAGCTGGTCCAGCACGCTGCCGGAAAGGGCGATGGCCGTATCGCGGGTCCGGCTCCCTCCGTAGCTGCGCATGGCCGTGGTGGTGAGGGCGGCCAGTCCCAGCAGACCGATACCCAAGATGACCGCGGTCATGAGGAACTCGATAAGCGAGAAGCCGGTGTCCCGGCGGAGGGGGCGGATCATTGGCGACTCCAGGGCTTGACGGGATCGTTGCTCTTCGCCTTGAGGAAGGCCAGCAGGCCGTTGGTCTGGGAACCCAGGATGATCCCCACGGGGAGGTCGCTGCTCACCACACCGCCGCGCACACCCACGATGGAGACATAAAAGTCCTGGTTGGGCAGACCGTCCGGCTGGAAGAACACCGCCGTCGAGGCCGTGGACCCACCCTGGAAGAGGTTGTTGGCCGAACTGGACCAGAAGGCCGCCCCCTGGAGCTTGGACAGGGTGGTGTCGCTGGCCGGGGCCGGGTTCGGAAGGATGGAGGCCAACTGGCCCGTGGCGGCATCGCCGACCTGGGCGGAGCGGCTGACGGAGGGGTCCAGGGTCAGGGTTCCCAGGACCGGATTGGCCGCGGTGGCACCGGGCCCCTTGGTCATGTCATCGGTGCCGTCGGCCAACTGGACGTAGAACCCGTACTCGAGTCTGAGGTTTCGCCCGGCCTCGGTGCCGCTGGTCTGCAGGGCCACCCGCCGCCCGGAGTTGCGGGCCAGGGTCTGGGCCGCCCGGAGCACACCATAGACATCGTTGGTGGCCCCCCGGACGGCAACGATGGGCCGCTCAATGAACAGCCCCACGCCGGCATAGGCGAGGATGCCGACAATGGCCAGCACCACCAGAAGTTCGATCATTGTGTAGCCGGAGTCGCGACGCAGAGAGTGCATGCTCACCTCGGTTCAGGAAAAGGGTCGGACAGGCGGGGGGTGGAATCGCGATGATTTATAACAATTCTAGTTTCAGCACATGATTAATCAAGAAAGGACCCTCCCTTTCGACATTTTCCAGAAATGACTACTTTTTATACATCATCCGAACTGCATGGGGTCCCGATCCAGGCTGATGGGGCCTGCGGGGTCCAGGGGATGGCGGTTCAGCACTTCGCCCAGGGTGCCCCGGCCACCCTTGAGCAGCAGGTGCATGCGCCAGCGATCCCGGATCCTCGGCACCGGGGCCTCCAGGGGGCCGAGCACGCGCAGCCCCGGAACGGACAGGCGCTGCCGGAACTGGTCCAGAGCCCCGCGGGCCTCCTGCAGGGTGTCGGCCTCGGCACGGTAGAGCGAGAGCGCCGTGAAGGGCGGATAGCCCAGGCCCTCGCGGAAGGGCAGCTCCGAGGCGGCGAAGCCTTCGAAGTCCTGGGCCAGGGCGAAGGTGATGGCCGGGTGTTCCGGCGAATAGGTCTGGAGGATCACGCGGCCCGCCAGNNCCCTTGGCCAGCATCTGGGTGCCCACGAGGATGTCCACCTCGCCGGACTCGGCGGCCAGGAGCCCGGCTTCGAACGAGCCCCGGCGGCGCGTGGTGTCGCGGTCCAGGCGCAGGACGCGAGCTGCGGGGAAGAGCTGGTTCAGGTGCTCCTCCACCTGTTCGGTGCCTTCGCCCACACCGCGCAGATGGTCGGCGCCGCAGTCGGGACAGGCCTCCGGCGGCGCGGTCTCGTGGCCGCAGAGGTGGCAGCGGAGGCGGAAGTCGCCCCTGTGGTAGGTGAGCGAAATGGCGCAGTGCGGGCACCCCAGGGTCTTCCCGCAGGCCCGGCACATCCAGAAGTTCTCGTAGCCCCGGCGGTTCAGCAGCAGGAGCGCCTGCTCGCGCCGCGCCAGCGTCTCCGACAGGGCCTGCATCAGGGGTGGCGCCAGGATCACCTTCCGCCGCAGCTGGCGGTAGGCATCCCGCAGATCGACGATCTCCACGGTGGGCAGGGTGATGCCCGCGGGCCGCTGCTTCAGCTGGAGCAGCCGGTAGCGGCCGGCCTGCGCCGCCTGCCAGCTTTCCAGGCTGGGCGTGGCGCTGCCCAGCACGATGGGACAGCCTTCGAGCTGGGCCCGCTTGATGGCCAGGTCCCGGGCGTGGATGCGGGGATGCTCCTCGGACTTGTAGGATCCCTCGTGTTCTTCATCGACGATGATGAGGCCGATGTCGCGCAGCGGCGCCAGCACCGCATTCCGGACCCCCACGAAGAGATCCGCGCCGTTGAAGAGCAGCCGCACCACATCGCCGTGCTTCTCGCCGGCATTGAGCCCCGCATGGCCCACGGCGACGCGGCCGGGGAAGCGGGCCTCCAGCCGGTCCAGCAGCCGGGCGGTGAGGCCGATCTCCGGCACCAGCCACAGCACCCGGCGGCCTGCCGCCAGCACCCGCTCGGCCAGTGCGAGGTACACCTCGGTCTTGCCGGACCCCGTGACGCCATGGAGCAGATGGACACCAAAGGCCCCGGGAACCACCGCCTCCAGGGCCGTCCGCTGCTCCTCGTTCAGGGTGACGGTCCGATCCACGCCCGCCTCCCGCCGCTGGCCCAGCAGATCCACGCGCTTCATGCGGGCCACGAGGCCCCGCTTCTCCAGGGTCCCCAGCACCGAGGCGCCCACCCCGGCGGCCTCCAGCAGCTCGGGTTCCATGAGGGCGCCCCCGGCCTCTTCCAGCGCAAGCAGGACCCTTGCCTGGGAGGGCGTCACCCGGGGCGGATGGGGCGCCCCCGTGAGGCGCACTTCGGTGAAGCCGGCACCGCGCAGGGCCGTCCGGTGCAGCAGCGTGGGCAGGATGGACGGATCCCGGTGCCAGGCTTCGCCCAGATCGGCGAGCACCGGCCAGGCGCCCCGTTCGCGATGGAAGGACAGCGGCTGCCCATCCTCGCCGGCCTCCCAGTGGGGCAGCAGGGCCTGGGGCAGGCTCAGCGGCAGCAGGTGGGCCTCCAGGCAGCCGTAGTAGCGGGCGGCGAAAGCCTGGAGTTCCCGCAGCCTGGGCGGCAGCAGGGGAAAGGGGTCGATGACCGCATCCACGGGCCGCAGCTTCGCCGCGGGCGGCGCGGGGTCCGGCCCCACGACCAGGCCCACCGCCAGGCTGTTCCGCACCCGGACCCGGACACGGACACCTGAGGGCAGCCCCTCCGGCGCCAGGTAGGTGAGGGGCGGCAGCGGGCGGTTCAGCTGGATGCGGGTCGGAACGAGGTTCATTGGAGGCCAGGATACACTTGGCGGATGCTCGTTCTCGGTCTGGAATCCTCCTGCGACGACTGCTCCGCCGCGGTGGTGGAGGAGACGCCTGCGGGCCCCGTGCTGCGGTCCCTGGTGCGGGAGAGCCAGGACGCCATCCACGGCCCCTTCGGCGGCGTGGTTCCGGAGCTGGCGGCGCGGGAGCATCTGCTGCAGGCGCGCGCCGTGATGGCCGGTGCCCTGGCGCAAGCCGGCATCAGCCTCCGGGATCTCGACCGCATCGCCGTCACCCGCGGGCCTGGGCTCGTGGGCAGCCTGCTGGCCACCTTCAGCGCCAGCAAGGCCGTGGCCTGGCGCGAAGGCCTTTCCTGGGTGGGTGTCCACCACCTGCTGGGGCACCTCAACGCCGCCCGCTTCGCCGCGCCGGACCTGCCCTTCCCCGCCCTGGTGCTGCTGGTGTCCGGCGGCCACACGCACCTGTACCTGGCGACGGGCTGGACCTCGCTCCAGCTGCTCCAGAAGACGCGGGACGATGCCGCGGGCGAGGCCTTCGACAAGACCGCCCGCATGCTGAATCTGGGGTATCCCGGAGGGCCCCTGGTGGATGCCTGCGCCCAGGCCGCGCCCCGGGCCGCGGAACCCTTCACGCCCCCGAAATTCCGCGACGGCAGGGCCTCGTGGAGTTTCTCGGGCCTGAAGACCGGCGTGAAGCTGCGCGTGGAGCGGACGCCCCGCCTGGCCGCCGCAGGTGCTTCCGACCCCGAGGTGCAGGGCCTCTGCCGCAGCCTTCAGGAGGCCATCAGCGCCTGGCTGCTGAAGCCCATTCCCGCCCTCGCCCGCGAGCACGGCGCCCGCAGCCTGGTGATCAGCGGCGGGGTGGCCTGCAACTCGAAGCTGCGGGCCGATGCCGCCGTCCTCGCCCGCCGGGAGGGCCTGGCCCTCGCCATTCCCGAGCCACGCCTCTGCACCGACAACGGCGCCATGATCGCCGCGGCCGGCGCCCTGCTGCCCGTGGATGCCGAACCCTGGATCCGGAACGCCGACGCGGATCT
>DPRT01000191.1 GCA_003538615.1 Holophagaceae bacterium
TGGTTGGCGCGGGCGGTCTCGAACCGCCGACCCCTACCGTGTCAAGGTAGTGCTCTACCCCTGAGCTACGCGCCAGCGCGAAGCTCCATGTTAGCGGAACGGGGGCGGTTGTCGAGCCTCCAGACGGAGTGGGGCCCTCTCAGCGGTTCCAGAACCACAACAGGAGGGCGACCAGGGTGCCGGCGGTCACCAGGGCCCAGTCGCCGGCATAGGGGTGCTCCACGGCGAAGAAACGAAGGGGCAGATGGGCGTGGGGGGACTGGTGGGCGGCCATGGCGACCTCCGTTCCGGTGGACTGCGGTCCGGCTCAAACATGGAGCGTGGGCGCCCTTGGCGCCATGTCCCGAACGACCTTCCGGGGGGGCTCAGTGATGCGTGGGGGGCCAGAAGAGCCAGGCGATCAGGGCCCCGGCCAGGACCAGCAGCCAATCCAGGGAGGGCGCGTGCGCGAAATCGTGCCGGCGGAGGAAGTGGGTAGCCATGGCGGCCTCCATCCAGGGAACGACTGTCCGGCCCCGAGGATGGGGCCGGGGCCGGGGGGCTGCCGTGACTTTCCTGGAACTTTGGTGATCCCTATTCCACGGTCACCGACTTGGCGAGGTTCCGNNNGGCACGGCGTAGACGATGGGGGCCAGCCAGGGGTGGACGGCCGGCAGTTCCAGGACGTCCTCGGCGATGCCGGACAGGCCCGTGTCGCCTTCCGTGACCAGGGCCAGGATGCGCCCGTCGCGGGCGGCGGCTTCCTGGAGGTTGCTGAGAGTCTTGTCCCGGTGGGCGTCCTTCGGCATGAGGGCCACCACCGGCAGGGTCTGGTCGATGAGGGCGATGGGGCCGTGNNCCGTGCTTCATCTCGCCGGCCGGGTAGCCTTCCGCGTGGATGTAGGAGATCTCCTTCAGCTTCAGGGCCCCCTCCAGAGCGATGGGGTAGCAGGGGCCCCGGCCGAGGTAGAGGAAATCCGTGGCGTCCTTCCAGCGGTGGGCCCACTGGATGATCTTGGGTTCCAGGGCGTTGAGCCGTTCCAGGTGGGCGGGAAGCTCGCGCAGGCCCTGGAGCAGCTCGGCCTTGAGCACGGGGTCCACGGTGCCCTTGGCCTCGCCCAGCTTCAGCGCCAGCAGGGTGAGCACGGCCAGCTGAGTGGTGAAGGCCTTGGTGGAGGCCACGCCGATCTCCGGACCTGCATGCGTCAGGATGCAGGCCTCGGATTGCCGGGTGGCCGTGGAGCCCATGACATTGCAGATGGCGAGGGTGCGGGCGCCGCGCAGGGCGGCTTCCTTCATGGCGGCCAGGGTGTCCGCCGTCTCGCCGCTCTGGGTGATGCCGATGATGAGGGTGCCGGGCTGGATCACAGGTTCGCGGTAGCGGTACTCGCTGGCGTAGTCCACTTCCACGGCTACGCGGCTCAGCTGCTCGATGAGGAACTTGCCCACGAGGCCGGAGTGCCAGCTGGTGCCGCAGGCCACGATGTGGATGCGGTTGAGGTCCGCCAGGTCGCGCTCGCTGAAGGGCAGGTCCAGGGGGATGGCCTCCCCGTCCAGGGGCAGGCGGTTCAGCAGCGTATTCGACAGGGCCTGGGGCTGCTCGAAGATCTCCTTCTGCATGAAGTGCTTGTAGCCACCCTTCTCCGCCGCCACCGGATCATAGGGAATGGTGACCACGGGCCGGTGGATCTCCGCGCCATCAAGGCCGAAGATCCGCGCTCCGTCGCGGGTCAGTTCCACCAGGTCGCCATCCTCCAGGAAGATCACCCGGCGCGTGTGGGGCAGGAGGGGCACCACGTCCGAGGCGAGGAAGGTCTCGCCCTCGCCCAGGCCCAGCACCAGCGGGGGACCGCTGCGGGCGGCGAGGATGCGGTCCTTGTCCGAAGCGTGCAGGCAGGCCAGGGCGTAGATGCCCTTCATGCGGCCCACGGCCTCCCGGAAGGCCTCGGGGAAGGCCAGGCCCCGCTTCATCAGGTGGGACACCATCACGGGGAAGCACTCGGTATCCGTTTCGGAGCGGAAGGTTTCGCCCGCGGCCTTCAGCTCCGCGCGCAGTTCCAGGAAGTTCTCGAAGATGCCGTTGTGCACGGCCACCACCTGCCCGTCGCCGCTGCGGTGCGGATGGGCGTTCTCCTCCGTGGGCCGGCCGTGGGTGGCCCAGCGGGTGTGGCCGATGCCCAGGGGCGCGGGATCTGAAAGGTCGACCTTGCCCGCGAGATTGACCAGCTTGCCTGAGGCCCGGACGATGCGGAACCCGCCCTCAGGACCCGAGAGGGCCACGCCCGCGCTGTCGTAGCCGCGGTACTCCAGGCTGCGCAGACCGTTCACGAGGATGCCCGCGGCGCCCTGCTGACCGATGTAACCGACGATTCCGCACATGAGGAGCTCCAGACGGGTGTGTTCCCAACTTACCGGGACAGACCGCCCGTTCCAATGTGGTGCTGGACACACGCCCTGCGGTGGCTGCCCCGCCACAGGCCGTGGCGGGATCGACTCACCCCAGGCTGCGGATGCGGGCGGCGCGGCTATCGATCTCGGTGATCCGGAAGGCGAAGTTGCCGTCCACCACCACCACTTCGCCGCGGGCGATGTGCTTGCCGTTCACCAGCAGTTCCACGGGCGCGTCGGCGCTGCGGTTCAGTTCGAGGATCGAGCCGGGCGTCAGCTTCAACAGCTCGCCCATCTGCATCTCGGTCTGGCCCATGCGGACCACCACGGGCAGCTGGATGTCCAGCAGCAGATCGAGGTTGCCTGAATCGTGCATGGGGCCGGAAGCCACCGGGGCCCGCTGGGCGGGCGCTGGGGCAGCCATGGGCGGGGGTGCAGGGGCCGGGGCGGCGGGGGCCTCCGCGAGGCCCAGTTTGCGCTTGAGTTGCTGCAANNCTGTTCCGCGAAGGCGGCCACCGCCGGCTCCAGGGCGAGGATGTCCACGTTGGCGATGGCGAAGGTTTCGCCTGCCAGATCGGACAGGGTCTGGTTGGCGCTGCCCATGACCTGGTTGAAGGTCTCAGCCAGGGCATCCTTGGAATCGCCCACCAGCTCCGTGGCGGGGGCGCCATCCCCGCCCAGCATGAGATCGACGAGCATGGTGCCTTCCTTCAACGGAAGGATGAAGTACAGGGCGCCGCTGAGCCCCTTCTGGTAGTTGGCCTTCACCAGGATGGCGGAACCGGTCTGAAGCGCTGCGGCACCCGCCGGGTCCACCAGCTCTCCAGCGGCGGACTTCAGCTGGAATTCCCGGCCCGTGAGCATGGAGAACACGGAAGCCATGCTCTCGGCGAAGGCGCTGCCGACTTTCTGGAAGAATTCAGTGTCGCGGGGATCCATGGCTCATCCTTCCGACCGGCTGCCGGTCACTTGGAAGACTCGTTTTCCGTTGGGATTCAGGGCCACCAGGCCCAGGAAGCGCGGGATCCCGTCCACGCAGAGGTCCAGCTCCGCGTCGCAGCGCTTGGTGAGCGGGATCAGGTCCCCGGGCTTGAGCTGGAGCACCTCCTCCATGCGGAGGCTGGTGCCGCGGATCTCCGCGGCGGCCTCCATGGGGCAGCGCTTGAGGCTGGCCATGAGCAGGCGGGCCTCCTCGAAGGTGGAGGATTTCTTGTAGCCCGTGAACATCTCCTGGTCGAACTTGTTGGAGATGGGCTCGAGGATGATGCTGGGGATGGCGAGGTTGATCATGCCGCTGACCGGGCCCATCTTCACTTCGAAGACCACCAGCAGCACCACCTCGTTGGGGGCCACGATCTGGATGAGCTGCGGACTGGTCTCCCGGGCCTGGATGCGGAAATCCAGGTCCACGATGCCCCGCCAGGCTTCGCGCAGATCTTCCAGCACCAGCTTGAGCACGCCATCGAAGATGCTCTGCTCGATGTCGGTCATGGTGCGGAGCTGCTTCAGGGGGTCGCCGGGCCCGCCTAGCATCTTGTCGATGATGGGGAAGACCAGGGTGGGGTTCACCTCCAGGGCCAGCGCGCCTTCCAGCGGCTTGATGGAGATGGCGTTGAAGCAGGTGGGATCGGGCACCGACAGCAGGAATTCCTGGTAGCTGAGCTGCTCGACGCTCACCAGGTTCACTTCGGTGATGGTGCGGAGGTAGGCGCTGAGGGAACTGGAGAAGTTGCGGGCGAAGCGGTCGTGCATGAAGTGGAGCGACCGCATCTGTTCCCGGCTCACCCGGTCCGGGCGGCGGAAGTTGTAGAGGGTGACCTTGCGCTGGACCTGGGCCTTTTTTGCCTGAACAGGGGCTCCACCGCGTTCCTGTCCCTGGGCGGACGAGGCCTTCCCCGCCGGCTTGGTGTGGGACTTAAGTAGTGCGTCTACTTCCTCTTGGCTCAGGATCTTGGCCATGGATCACCCTCGAATCTGCTGCTCCAGGAGCTTGCCCCGGAGCCGCAGCATGGCCTTGGTATGCAATTGGGATACCCGGGACTCGGTGATGTTCAGGAGGGTCCCGATTTCCTTCATGGTCAGCTCGTCGAAGTAGTAGAGCTGGACCACGAACTTCTCCTTCTTGGGCAGCACTTCCATGGCCGTCCGCAGGATCTCCTTGATCTCCGAGGCCTGGAAGGTCTGATGGGGATCCTCGGCGTCGGGGTCGGGCACGAAGCTGATGAGGCTTTCGCCCTCGCCGTCCTCGCCCACCTCCACGAAGGTGCCGAGGGTGACGCCCTTCAGCTCGTCCAGGTTCTTGTGCAGCTCTTCGAGGGGGATGCCCAGGTGGACGGCCACCTCCTCATCCGTGGCCGCCCGCCCCATCTGCTGTTCGAGGGAGTGGTAGGCGCCCTCGATGTCCTTCTTCTTGCGGCGGAGGCTCCGGGGCACCCAGTCCAGGTCCCGCAGGCCGTCGAGGATGGCGCCCTTGATGCGCAGCTCGGCGTAGGTCTTGAACTTGATGTTGCGGGCGGGCTCGAACTTCTCGATGGCGTCCATGAGGCCGAGGATGCCGCTGTTGATGAGGTCGTCCAGCTCCACGTGGGAGGGCAGGCGGGAGGCGATGCGGTGGGCGACGAATTTCACCAGGGGCACGTAGTCCTTGATGATCTGCTCGCGGTTGTTCCGGTCGAAGGGCTCCGGGGGCTCGGTGTTGTCGGCCGCCGGGGTCTGGGGGGCCGGCATGTTGGCCGCGGGCTGGGGAGCGGGCCTGCCGTAGGCCTTGGCCGCAGCCAGGGCCGCCCATGGCCGGAGCGCGGCGGGGGCCGCTTCCACAGCGCGAAGCGCCTCGCCGCTGAGGGGCAGGGCGGGGTCGGCGGTCTGATCCGGAGTCGGGGGCATCCTGGCTCCTAGGGGGTGTCGTCGGAAGCGAGCTGCCTCCAGAATGCCGTAAAGCCGTCCGGCCGCAAGGATACTTGCCCCAGCAATTGCCGGGCGAGGGCTTGGAAGCCCTTGGTGGCCGGGCAGTGGGGGAAGAGGTCCACCACCCCGCGCTGCTGGCGCACGGCCTGGAGGATGTGGGGATCGTTGGGGATCATGCCCAGCACCTTGAGCTGCTTGCCGAGGAAGCGCTCCGTGGCGGCCTGCAGCTGGTCGATGGTCTCCTCGGCCTCATCCGCGCTCTGGCCGTTGTTCACCAGCAGCCACAGGGGTTTCGTGGCCTCGCGCAGGTGCAGAACCTTCACCATGGCGTAGGCGTCCACCAGACTCGTGGGCTCCGGTGTGGTCACGAGGATGACCTCCTGGGCCGCCATGAGGAGCTTCAACACGGAATCGTGGATGCCCGCGGCGGTGTCGATGAGCAGCCAGTCCGCCGTTTCGGCCACCCGCTGGAGGCCCTGCACGAGCCGCAGCTCGCTCATGGTGTCGAGCCGGGTCAGTTCCTGGATGCCGCTGCTGGCGGGGATGATCCGAACCCCCATGGGGCCCTCCAGCAGGATCTCCTCCAGCACCTTCTCGCCGCGCAGGACGTGCTCGAGGGTGTATTTCGGCGACAGGCCCAGCAGGATGTCGAGGTTGGCGAGGCCGAAATCCGCATCCATGACCACGACCCGCTGGCCCTGCTGGGCCAGGGCCAGGGCCAGGCCGGCCACGACGTTGGTCTTGCCCACGCCGCCCTTGCCGGAGGTGATGGCCAGCACGCGGGCCGAGAAGAGGGGGGCTTCGGGGCGCTGGCCCTGGGCCAGGCTGCGGAGCCGGGAGGCCTGGTCGCTGCTCATGGAGCCTCCTTCACGGCGGCGGGGAGGATGAGGTCGGCCACCCGGCGGCTGGTGGCCAGCTCCAGGGCCTCGGGCACTTCCTGACCCGTGCCCAGGTAGCTGAGGGGCCGCTTCACCCGCACCAGGGTGCTGAGGATGGGGCCGTAGGTGGAGGTCTCGTCGAGCTTGGTGAAGAGCAGGCGGGTGGGCTTCAGGGGCTCGTAGCGGACGGCGATTTCCGCCAGATCCCGGGGCTTGGTGGTGGCGGACATCACCAGGTGGGTCTCCACCTCGGGCAGTTCGTCCAGCAGGCCCCGCAGCTGGCCCAGGGTCTCGGTGTCCTTGGGGCTGTGGCCCGGGGTGTCGATGAGCACCAGGGCCCGGTCCTGGTAGAAGCGGAGGGCGCTGCGGAGGTCCTCCACCGTGAGGGCCACGTGCAGGGGCACCTGCAGAATCTGGGCGTACTGCTGGAGCTGGTCCACGGCGGCCATGCGGTAGGTGTCCAGGGTGAGCAGGGCCACCTTCTGCTTCAGGTGGAGCTGGGCGTAGGCGGCCAGCTTGGCCAGGGTGGTGGTCTTGCCCACGCCCGTGGGACCCACCAGGGCGGCCACGCGCATCTTGCCGGGGTCCAGCTGGATGGGTGGCGCCACGGGGATGAAGTCGGCGATGACCCGGCGGAGGAAGAGCCGCGCCCGCTCGGCATCCACCACATCCGCCGCCGCGTCGCCGTCCTGGTCCACCAGGGCCCGCTGGGCGTATTCGCAGAGGCGGAGGGCCACGAGGGGCTCCACATCGTTGGCCACCAGATCGCCGTACAGCTCCAGCAGGCTCGGTGGCAGGTGGAGCTGCGCGGGCGGCATGCCCTGGCGCTGGATGCGGCTCAGCAGCGCCTTCATCTGATCCAGCTCCTTGAGGATCGAGGTGTTGCGCTGATCGTTGTCCTTGAGGGCGGCCACGGCGCCCTTGATCTCCAGCAGCTCGCGNNGCCGGGGCGGGCCGGGCGCCGGGCTGGGCCTCGTCCACCGCGGCCGTCACTTCGATGACGGCCTCCTCGCCCATGCCCAGCGCCGATGCGCGCCGCCGGGTGCGCGTGGACAGGATGAAGGCCTCTTCGCCCATCTCCTTCTTCACGATGTCCAGGGCATCCTGCATGGATCCGGCTTCGAAGGTCTTCACGCGCATGCTTCACCCTTCATGAGACGGTTCCCAGGTTCACGACGCGGACATCCATGGGCACTTCGCTGTGGCTCAGCACCACGAGATGGGGCAGGGCGCGCTCCAGGAGGCGCCGCAGGTGGGGGCGCACCACGGGGTTGGTGAGCAGCACCGGCTGGGCGCCCGGCAGCAGGGCCGCGATGCCGTTGGCGATGCGGGTGAGCAGTTCCTGGGTGCGGCCCGGCTCCAGGGCCAGGAAGCTGCCCCTGTCCGTCTGCTCGATGCCGCCCTGGAGGGTCTGCTCGATCTGGGGGTCCAGCACCAGCACGCCCAGCTCCCCGCTTTCCGAAAGGTGCGGGCTCGTGAGCGCCCGACCCAGGGCCTGGCGGACGTACTCGGTGACGAAGCCCACATCCTTGGTCATGGTGGCGGCGTCGGCGGTGGCCTCGAGGATGCGGCCCAGGTCGCGCACGGGCACGCGTTCCCGCAGCAGGTTGTGCATGACCTTCTGGAGGGTGGCCACGCTGATCACGTTGGGGATGAGGTCATCCACCAGCCGCGGTGAGCTTTCCTTGAGGGTATCGAGGAGGTGCTGGACCTCGGGCCGCCCCAGCAGGTCCGGCGCGTGCTGCTTGATGAGTTCGGAGAGGTGGGTCGTGAGCACCGTCGCGGGCTCCACCACGGTGTAGCCCAGCATCTGGGCCCGGTCCCGCTGGGCGTCGGGGATCCAGTAGGCAGGCAGGCCGAAGGCGGGCTCAGAGGTGGGGGTGCCGGACAGCTCCTCCGCGGCGGTGCCGGGGTTCATGGCCAGGAACTGGCTGGGCTGAAGCTCCGCCCGGGCGATCTCCTCGCCCCGGAGCAGCAGGCGGTAGGTGTGCGGGGGCAGCTGCAGATTGTCGCGGATGCGCACGGGGGGCACCACGATGCCCAGTTCCTGGGCCATCTGGCGCCGCACGGCCTTGATGCGCTCCAGCACGGTGCCGCCCTGGTTCACGTCCAGCAGGGGGATGAGGCTGTAGCCCACTTCCAACCCCAGGGGATCGACCTTGAGCAGGCCCTCCACCCGCTCGGCGGATTCGGCGGCGGCGGCCTTGGCCTTTTCCGCAGCGGCGGCGGTCTCCTCGGCCCCGGGGGGCGCCTTGGGGAGCTTCCAGGCCGCGTAGGCCATGACGGTGAAGATGGCGGCCATGACCCAGAAGGGGAAGAGCGGCAGTCCCGGCACGGCGCCGAAGAGGAAGAGCGTGGCGGCGGCGATGGCCAGGGGCCGGTAGTCCGCGCCCAGCTGGCCCAGCACTTCGCTGCCCAGGCCCGTGCTGTCGCTGCCGCTGCGGGTGGTGAGGATGGCGCCGCCCACGCTGATGAGCAGGCTGGGGATCACCGTCACCAGGCCGTCGCCCACGGTCAGCAGCGTGTAGACCTCCAGGGCCTGCATCACCGGCAGGTTGTAGCGGATGATGCCCAGGAGGATGCCCGCGATGATGTTGACGGCCAGGATGATCAGGGCGGCCACGGCGTCCCGCTGGGTGAACTTCACGGCGCCGTCCATGGCGCCGTAGAAGCCGGCCTCCTCCTGGAGGTCCTTGCGGCGCTTCCGGGCCTCCTGCTCGTCGATGTACCCGGCGTTCAGGTCGGCGTCGATGGCCATCTGCTTGCCGGGCAGGGCGTCCAGGGTGAAGCGGGCGGTCACTTCGGCGATGCGGCCGGCGCCGTGGTTGATCACCAGGAACTGGATGGCCAGCAGGATGAGGAAGACCACCAGGCCGATGACATAGCTGCCGCCCACCACGAACTGGCCGAAGGCCTTCACCATGTGGCCGGCGGCGTCGGCGCCCTGGTCCCCGCCGTAGAGGAGGATCCGGCGGGTGGTGGCCACGTTGATGGCCAGCCGGAAGAGCGTGATCACCAGCAGCACCGAGGGGTACGAGCTGAACTCCTTGGGCCGGGCCACGTACATGCCCACCATGAGGATCACCAGACTCAGGGTGATGTTCAGGACGATGAGCAGGTCCAGCGCGAAGGCCGGCAGGGGCAGCACCATCACCACCAGCACGATCATCACGAAGACGGGCGCAGCGAGGTCCGACCGCCGGGAGAGGCGAGCCATATATGGAAGCAGACGGTCCAGGAAGGTCAACATACCGACACCCGGGGGGTTCGGGGCGAGGGCTGTGCCAAGCAGATGATCCGGTGTCCGACTATCGGCTCACCTTGAGTCCATCCCACCGTTCAGGAGGATGGAACCGGCAGCGCCACCCGGCCCAGCTCACCCGCTGGAAGGTCACGGCCCCGGGCCAGGGGACGCGGTCCAGCCAGGTCCGGAGGGCCCGCTGCAGGCGGAGGCGCTGTTCCGGCTCCAGGGCCGTGTCGGCGCCCACCCAGGCCCCGGGCCGCCGGGCCTTCACCTCCAGGAGGCGCAGTTCCGGCCCCCGGCTGAGGAGCAGGTCCAGCTCGTAGCGGCCCAGTTTCTGACGCCAGGCCACCAGATCCCAGCCCCGGGCCCAGAACAGCCAGAGTGTCAGCCGTTCGGCACGCAGGCCCAGGCGGCGGGCGGCCCCGCCGCGCCTCACTCGTCCCGGCGGGGCAGCAGCAGGCTGCGCTGGACGCGGTCGAGGTTGCCGTGGAGGCGGACGATCTTCCAGGCCAGCACCATGGCATAGCCCAGCCAGACCCAGAGCAGGCGGGGGTCCACGGGGGTGCGCTTGAGGACATCGGTGCCCAGGTCCAGTCGCAGGCCCTGGAGGTACCAGACCACGGCCCCGAAACCGATGAGCAGGTAGCCCCAGCGGAACCAGTAGGGCGCGAGGCCCTCCTTGGCCTTCCAGCGGAGGAGCAGCCAGCGGTCGAAGCGGTCGCTCTTCTCCTCGGCGAAGTGCAGGGCCAGCAGCTGGTCCACCAGGGGCGCGTAGCGGTGCACCTTCAGTTCCTGGATCTCCTCCTCGCCGTTCACCTTGCGGAGGAAGGCGCTGCGGATCTTCCCGACGCACTCCTCCCAGGGGGCCTCTTCCCGCCGGAGGGCCAGGTGCAGGCGCACCAGCCCCACCCAGAGCAGGGCCTGGGCCAGGAGCACCGCCCACAGGGACCAGCCCTGCCAGCCCTGGGTGCGGACGAGGTCGAAAAATCGGGTGAGATCCATGGGGGTAGCTTACGCGATCCGGTACCATGGCCGGGAGCGGCTGAATGCCGATGGGGAGGTTCCCAATGGGCGCGGAAGACTTGAAGACGGCGGCGAACTGGGCCAAGGAACTGGGCGTGCCCGAGAAGAAGCTCAAGGATGCCCTCAAGGCCGCCGGCATCGAGCCCGACGCCAAGAAGGGTGTCTGCGCCTACTACGGCAAGGCTTCGGCCGAGAAGGCGAAGAAGGCCATCAAGTAGGGTTCAGACCTTGTTCCAGGCCACTTCGCCCGCGGCGAGGAAGGCTTCGCCATCCATGCCCTTGTCCTCGGCGCGCTTCATGAGGTGCTGGAGGGCCTCGGCCGTGGCCTCGGCATCCTGGAGGGCCCGGTGGGCGCGGGTGTTGGTGATGCCGAGGAACTCGCAGAGCTCGGCCAGGCTGCGCCGGGGCAGCTCGGGGATGAGCTTCTTGGCCAGCAGGCGGGTGCAGATGAGGCGGTGGCGGTGCCAGAGGCCCTCCGGCAGCCAGGCCTTGAGGAAGCTGCCGTCGTAGGGCGCGTGGTGGGCCACCCAGATACGGCCCTCCAGCTTGGGGGCCAGCTTCAGGGCCACCTGCTCCCAGGGCGGGGCGCCCGCCAGCATGGGCAGGCTGATGCCCGTGAGGCGCTGGATCTCCTCGGGCAGGAAGCCCTGGATGGCGGCCAGGCTGGAGAAGCGGTCCTCCACCACCGGGCCCGACAGGCGCACCAGGCCCACCTCCGTGATCTCGGAAGGCTGGATGAAGCGCCCGTCCTTGCCCCAGCGGGCCTTGGGGCTGCCGCCGGTGGTTTCCAGATCCAGCACCGCGAACCGCAACTCCCGCAGCACGGGGGAGCCGGATTCGAGGAGCGGTTCCTGGTTCATGCGCTGACCAGGGTCTTCAGGCCGTCCTTGAAGAGGACATCCACCTTCTTGCCCATGCGCCGCTGCACGCGGCCCAGGCCGAAGCTGCTGTGGCTCATCCAGGCGCCCTCCTCCCAGCGCTCGGCCACGGAGTAGGGGCGGGCCTGCGCGCCGCCCTGCTCGCGGGTCAGGACCTCCTGGAACTGGGAGACCAGCGATCCGGGCCGGGGGCCGCCGGCCTTGGCCGCCGCCGCGATCCGCGGCGTGCGGGGCAGAGGCTCGGGCTTGGCCACCCGGAACTTGTGCACGGAGCGGCAGTTCCCGCAGATGAGCCGATCGGGCACGCCGTTGGTCACGGTCAGGATCTGGTGGCGGGTCTCCCCGCCACAGCGCCCGCAGGGCGCATCCACATCCTGGCCTGCATAGTAGGTCTTCGTCGTCATGGCTTCAGGTTAGCAGGCCCGAAGTGGCCCAGATGCACAGGAAGGCGGGGGCTTTGGGACCCCCGCCTCCGTCGGGTCCAGCTTTTACTGCTTCGTATGGTCCAGCAGGCCGGTGTTCATGAAGTCGAAGCCATCGTTCCTGCTACGGAGCACATTGACGTAGGGGAAACTGACATCCGTGTGCGAGTGGATCCCGGGCGTCATGACCGCCTGGTAGACCACCGTCCGCTTGTCGAGGCCGTAGTAGTTGGTGACGTGGCTCGTGCAGTTGAAGATGATCTGGTTGGAGGTGTTGGAGAAGCTGCCCACATGGACCGCCTCCACCGCGCCGTAGGGGCCGCTGGTGGTGCCGAAATCCATGGTCAGGAAGTAGGTGAACGTTCCGTCGGCATTGAAGGTGTATTGCGCTGCCGCATTGGAGTAATCAATGGGGTTGGGCACGCCGACGAAGAGCCACCGGCCGACCAGGGCGGTGTCGAAAGGTTGATTGACGGTGACGGTGCAGGTGGCGGAGAGGGCGCCCTTGGTGGCGGTGATGAGGGCCGTGCCCCTCCAGACTGCGGTGACAAGGCCTGAAGCATTCACCGTGGCCACCCCCGGGGCGTTGGAGGTCCAGGTGACCTGGGCATCGTAGGGAGTCACGGCGGATCCGTCCGAGAAGTGGCCGGTGGCGGTGATGTCCATGGTCTGCCCGGCACTCCCCGTGGCGGAGGTGGGNNACGGCAGTGACCACGCCGCCCGCGTTCACGGTGGCCACGGAAGGCGCCGAGCTGGTCCAGGTCAGGTAGGAATCGTAGGGGACCGTGCCCGTGCCGTTGGACCAGATCGCGGTGGAGGTGATGTCTACGGTCTGGCCCACATTCAGGGTGGCGCTGGTGGGATCAAGTGAAATGGAGGTCAACGTGGGGCCGGCGTTGACGGTGATGGCGGCCGTGCCGGAGATCCCCGCGGCGCTGGCCGTGATGGTGGCCGTGCCCGCGGCCTGGGCCGTCACCACGCCGATGGAATCCACGGTGGCCACGGCCGGGGCGCTGGAGGTCCAGGTCACCCGGGTGTCATAGGGGGAGTCGGTGGTGCCGTTCGAGAGATGCCCGGTCGCTGCGATGTCCACGGTCTGCCCGACATTCAGGGCGCTGCTGATCGGGTTGAGGGTGATGGACGTCAAGGTGGGACTGGAGGCGCTCACGGTGATGGGGGCCGTGGTGCTGCGCCCGTTGGCGGTGGCTGTGAGGATGGCGGATCCGGCGCCGATGGCCGTGACCACGCCCGCGGAATTCACGGTGGCGACACTGGGGGTGTTGGTGGACCAGGTCACGTTGGCGTCGTAGGGGACGGTGGAGGTGCCGTTGGACCAGTTGGCGGTGGCGGTGAAATCCGCCGTCTGCCCCACATTCAACGTCACGCCCGCCGCCGGGTTGAGGGTGAGGGAGGTGAGGGTGGGACTGGAGGGGCTCACGGTGATGGCGGCTGTGGTGTTGAGGCCGTTGGCGGTGGCCGTGAGGATGGCGGATCCGGCGGCGACGGCCGTGACGACCCCAGCGGAGTTCACGGTGGCCACGTTGGGAAGATTGGTGGTCCAGGTGACGCTGGAATCATAGGGGACGGTGGAGGTGCCGTTGGACCAGTTGGCGGTGGCGGTGAAATCCGCCGTCTGCCCCACGTTCAGGGTGACGCCCGCGGCGGGGTCGAGGGTGATGGAGGTGAGAACCGCGGGCGAGGCATTGACGGTCACCGGGGCGGACCCCTGGAGGGCGCCCTGGGCCGCGGTGATGGTGGCGGTTCCGGCCGCCACCCCGCTCACCAGGCCGCTGGCGGAGACGGAAGCCGTCCCCGGGGCGCTGGAGGTCCAGGTCACGGAGCTGTCGTAGGGCGTGACCGTGGTGCCATCGGAGAAGTGGCCGGTGGCCTGGATGTCCACCGATGCGCCCACGTTGAGGGTGGGTCCCGAGGGGTTGAGGGTGATGGAGGTGAGGACCGCGGGCGAGGCGCTGACGGTCACCACCGTGGAGCCCTGGATGGCGCCATGGGTCGCGGTGATGGTGGCGGTTCCGGCCGCCACCCCGCTCACCATGCCGCTGGTGGAGACGGAAGCCGTCCCCGGGGCGCTGGAGGTCCAGGTCACCGAGTAGGGGGTGACCGTGGTGCCATCGGAGAAGTTGCCTGTGGCCATTATTTCCACTGAGGCGCCCACCATGAGGGTGGGGGCCGCGGGTGCGAGGGTGATGGAGGTGAGGACCGAGGCTGAGGCGTTGACGGTCACGGTGACGGAGGCCTGGACAGCGCCCTTGGTCGCGGTGATGGTGGCGGTTCCGGCCGCCACCCCGACCACCTGACCGCTGGCGGAGACGGAAGCCGTCCCCGGGGCGCTGGAGGTCCAGGTCACCGAGTAGGGTGTGATCGTGGTGCCATCGGAGAAGTGGCCTGTGGCCTGGATATCCACCGAGGCGCCCACCATGAGGGTGGGGGCCGCGGGTGCGAGGGTGATGGAGGTGAGGACCGAGGCTGAGGCGTTGACGGTCACGACCGTGGAAGCCTGGACGGCGCCCTTGGTCGCGGTGATGGTGGCCGTCCCGGCCGCCACCCCGCCCACCTGACCGCTGGCGGAGACGGAAGCCGTCCCCGGGGCGCTGGAGGTCCAGGTCACCGAGCTGTCGTAGGGCGTGACCGTGGTGCCATCGGAGAAGTGGCCGGTGGCCTGGATATCCACCGAGGCGCCCACCACGAGGGCGGGTGCCGAGGGGGTGAGGGTGATGGAGGTCAGAGTCGC
>DPRT01000054.1:0-1544 GCA_003538615.1 Holophagaceae bacterium
TTCCTGAACCTGCCCGTGAAGGCCGTGCTCATCCAGGACGCTGTGCAGATCCAATGACGTCGAGGGCTTCCGCGGGCGCGCCCAGCTTGCGGAGGCTGCGCTCGAGCCGGGCGCGGTAGCGGGGCCAGAGCTCCGCGTCCGCGGGCATGAAGCCTGCCCGGTCCCAGTCCAGGACCAGGGCGCCGCCGTCCGGGGGAAGCAGGATGTTCGTGGCGTTCAGATCCGGCGACCAGAGTCCCCATTCGCAGAGCGCCGCGATGGCGCTGCGGATGTCCTCTGCGCGCGCAACGCTGAGGTCCCACCGCTTCGGCCAGGCTTCGCCTTGGGTGAAGCGTGTGATGAGCACGCCCTCCACGCCGAAGCCGCTGGGCCGCCACGCATAGCCGAGGGGCTCCACGGTGGGGAAGCCCGCTTCCCACAGGCCGCGGTGGACGGCATGTTCCGCAGCGAAGCGCAGATGGGTGCGGTACGTGCGCTCGTTCAAGTGGCGCAGGAGGCCGCCCCGCCGGTACGGGCGCATCACCAGGTCGCCGACCCGGAGGATGCCGCCGCGCCCGAAGGCGCCTTCCAGGGGAACAGCCTCGCCCGNNGTGCCGGGGTCGTACGGCCATGAAGCCGGGAGGGGGGGGACGATGTAAGGATCGTGGATCATGTGAATTCCAGCTTGGCCGGTCTCTCCGCGGAAGGCAAAAAAACTCTCTGCATGGTCGTGGGAAAGTCAATGGGGATGGGGGTCTACGGCCTTGAACCAACCCGGAGACACCTGTCAACCCCCAACGCTGAATCGAGGACCTGCCACCAAAAATCAGCAGGGACGCAAGTGGCTTGAGCTGGAAGGAATTCTCCCGGAATGCACCCCCGCTTCCCACAGAGGATGTGGAAATCACCTCCGGACGGCTCGGTAAGGTGTGCCTTGTTTCTCGATTTCTGCATGTTCATGGAGCCGCGTGTTTTCCACGTGCCAGATCTCACTATCCTGAAATCGTGGACACTCCCCTTCCTCCTTCCAGCATTCCCGCCGAGGCGCTTGCCCGCCAGGCGCGGCTCGCCGCGGTCCTGGCCGGCATGGAGGAGGGCCGGGAGAACCGTGAACCAGCCTCCCTCCAATCGTTGCGCAAGGCCCTGCAGGGCGGGTCGTTGGATGCCGCCGCGATCATCGAATCCCTGACCGCGGAGCACCAGGTGGAAGAAGGCGCCTCCCTGGTCCGCGCCGGGCGCCGCGGCGGCGGCCAGGCTCGGGTGGAGCCGCTGGCCTCGCTGCTGGAGCCACTGGTGGCGAGAGCCGCGGCCCGGCGGGAGGCCACCTGGATGCTGGACACCCGGCGAGCCGCCGTGCGGGTGGGCTATGCGAAGGAGGGCGCCGCCCTGGATTTCGATGAAGGAGATCTGCACGCCATCTTCATGCAGGCCTTCCGTCTCGAGGGGCTATGCCTGGCGCTGGATCTCGGCAAGCGGCCCCGGCCCATGCTCCGCCTGGCCCTGCCCCTGCCTGCGGGAGCAGGAGGGCTCGGGGAGTGGATCGAAGCGGTGTTCCGCACGGACCC
>DPRT01000054.1:1602-6196 GCA_003538615.1 Holophagaceae bacterium
GAACTGCGGTGGGAGGGGGATGTCCTGTTCAGCACCACCCGCAACGCAAGTCCGGACTCGACCAATCCCCTGAAGCTCCATGCGGCCATCCTGGGGCTCGATCCCGGCGCCCTCCGGGGCCTCCGCCGCCTGTCGCTGGACCTGAAGGCGGATCCGCGCCTGGCCCAGGCCGAACGTTTCGAGCCCAAGCTGAAGAACATGTACGAGGACGCCGTGCTGCTCAGCGGCGGGACGAACATCACCCTGGTGGACGAGGATGATGACGAGCCCATCCGGCTAGGCTGAGCCGGCTTCCTTGCTGATGGCGAGCAGCAGGCCCAGGCAGACCAGGCTGGCGATGAGGCTGTTGGGNNCAGCACGAAACCCATGGCGCAGAGCTTGAGAAAGGCGTCGCCCACGCGCCGGGCGATGCGATAGCCCCGCCAGAGGATCGCGAGGAAGAGGCCCAGGATCGCCACGGTTCCGATCAGCCCGGCCTCTTCGGCGATCACGGCGTAGATGAAGTCCGTGTGGGCTTCCGGAAGGAAGAAGAGCTTCTGCTTTCCGCCGCCCAGGCCGACGCCCATGAAGCCGCCGTTGCCCACCGCCACGAGGCTCTGGAGGGCCTGGTGGCCTTTGCCGAGGGGATCCGCCGAGGGATTGAGGAAGCTGGTCACGCGGGCCAGGCGGTAGGGCGACATCACCACGAAGGCGGTCCCGAGCGCGCCCAGCACTGGGATCGCGAGGGCGAAGATCCACTTGGGGGCGCCGCCGAGGAACACCACCATGAGCGCCACGAAGACGATGAGGAAGGTGGTGCCGAAATCAGGCTCGCGCAGGATGAGGGCCAGGGGGATCAACAGGATGCCGGCCAGCCCCAGCAGCTTGGGCAGGGCATCGCGGTGGCTGGACCAGGCCTCGCGGTGGCGCACCATCCACGCCGCGGCGATGAGGACGGACAGGGGCTTGAAGAGTTCCGAGGGCTGGAGGCTCACCGGGCCGAGGCGGATCCAGCGGTGGGCCCCGTTGATCTTGGGACCGAAGAAGAGCACAGCCACCAGGAGCAGCACGAGGACTCCGTAGGCGATCTGGAGGGGGCGCGGATGATCCTGGAGCGTCGCCAGATCCACCTGGGAGAGTGCCAGCATGAAGGCGATGCCGATGGCGCCGCCCACCAGCTGCCGGGTCAGGAAGGCCGTGGCCGCCGCGTGGTTCTGGGAGGCCTTGATGGCGGAGGCGGAGTAGATCCAAACCATGCCCACGGCCACCAGGGCCAGTGCGAACAGCACCAGCCAGCGGTCGACGGGGCGGCGGACATCAGGTGCCATGTGCGGTCCTAGGCCAGCGCCAGATCGCAGCGGGCGGCGGATTCCAGTTCGCGGAGCGCCTGGTCCACCCAGGCGGCCTCCTGCGCCTCCACCATGAGGCGGAGCTTGGGCTCGGTGCCGGACCAGCGCACCACCTGGCGCACGCCATTCCCCCAACGGGCGTCGATGGCCGCCATGGCGGAAGCGAGCTCATCGCAGGCATGGACCGGCTTGCGGTCCCTGGCCATGACGTTGACGAGGCGCTGGGGCCAGGGGCGGAAAGTCCAGGCCCAGCGCTGCTCCGCGGGGCGGTGCAGGAGGGCGCGGAGGACGGAGAGGGCCGCAGCAAGGCCGTCACCGCTGGGGCCCACGCGCTTCTGGATGAGATGGCCCGAAGCCTCCGCGGCCAGATCCCAGTTCCGCTTCGCCATCTCGCGCAGCAGGAACTTGTCGCCCACGGCGGTGCGGACGAAGGGAATGCCCGCCTCGCCCAGGGCCTGGGCCAGTCCGCCGTTGGTCATGAGCGTGCCCACCACACCAGGAGGCGTGTCGCCACAGGCCAGGCGGTCCTGGGCCAGGAGCCACACCATCTGGTCGCCATCCACGGCCTGGCCGCGGTGGTCCACCAGCAGGCAGCGGTCCCCATCGCCGTCGAAGGCGATGCCCAGCTGGGCGCCGTGGGCCACCACTGTTGCGGCCAGGGCATCGAGGTGGGTGGAGCCCACACCCACGTTGATGGAAGGACCATCCGCGGGCACGCCGATCCAGTGGATGGTGCCTCCGCGGAAGAGCTCGAGGGCCGCCGCGGCGGTGGCGCCATGGGCGCAGTCGATGACCACGCGGAAATCCCCAGGCAGGTCGATGCCGCCGAGGTGGGCCAGGTAGGGCTGGAGTTCCAGGCGGCCCGGCGGGGCCGAGATGGTGGTGGGTTCAGGAAGGGTCTCGAAGGCGGCCTCGATGGCCCGCTCCTGATCCTCCTCCAGCTTCTCGCCCAGCTCGTTGAAGCCCTTGAGGCCATTGTCCTCAGGTGGGTTGTGGCTGGCGGAGATCATGAGGCCCCAGGTCTTCTCGCCTTCGGCGCTCAGCCTGGCCACATTCCAGGCCACGGCGGGCGTGGGGGCCATGCCCAGCACCAGGACCTTCAGACCGAGGCCCACGCCGAGGATGAAGGCCTCGGACATGGGGCCGGAACTGGACCGGGGATCCCAGCCCACCACCAGCCGCCTGACCCCCGCCCCCCGGGCCACCTGGGCCCAGGCGGCCCCCCAGCGGGAGACCTCTTCCAGGGTGAGCGGGGAACGCAGGGCGGCGCCCCGGATGCCATCGGTTCCAAAGTAGCGGAGACTCATGTCCCCAGATTACCCGATGGCGTGCGTCCGGAAGACCCGGTAACCCCAACCGAGGGCTTGGGCGTGGGCCGCTGTGGTGAGGGCATCGCGCCGGGCCGGCGGTAACTCCGGCACGCCGGCCCTGGCGGCCAGGAACCGCTTGCGCGAGATGCCGATGCAGATGCGGTCCGCAGGCCAGGCCAGGGCCTCCGGAAGCTGCGGCAGGGCCTCCCACAGGGCGAGGTCCTCCGCGAAGGTGGTGCCGAACCCGAAGCCGGGATCCAGCAGGACACGGCCATCGGGAATGCCCGCCCCGCGCAGACGGTCCCGCACGGCCGCCAGCTCCTGGAAGGCCGCTTCGGCCGTCTTGGGGGCCGGGTCGGTGTAGGGGGGCATGAGGAGTCCATCGTCGG
Organism: Holophagaceae bacterium; assembly: GCA_003538615.1. Classification (GTDB taxonomy): domain Bacteria; phylum Acidobacteriota; class Holophagae; order Holophagales; family Holophagaceae; genus Geothrix. The sequence continues at coordinate 4,630 of DPRT01000054.1, forward strand.
CCCGGCGGCTCCGCATGGCGATGAGGCCGCAGGGGAAGCACTGGGCCAGTTCCAGCATCGCCGGGTGGGTGAAGCCGGTCACGTCGTTGATCACCGAGACGCCCGCCGCCAGGCCCCGCTCCGCCACCGCGGCATGGCGTGTGTCCAGGCTGAGGGGGAGGCCCGGCAGGGCTTCGGTCAGCGCGGCCAGTACATGCTCAAGGCGCGCCCATTCCGTGGCGGCATCCACCACCGCCGCGCCGGGGCGCGTGCTTTCGGCGCCGAGATCCAGCATCCGCGCGCCGGCCTGCGCCAGCGCCCGCGCCTGGGCCAGGGCCGCGGATGGATCCACGAACCGGCCGCCATCGCTGAAGGAATCAGGCGTGAGATTGAGGATGCCGATGAACAGGGGCTTGGAGGTGAGCTCAGCCCACATGTTGGCCTCGCGGATGAGCGAAGGAGGCCTCGCGTATCGCCTTTGGCGATACCGAGACATTGAGGATGCCGATGAAAAGGGGACCGCCCTGGAGGAGCGGTCCCCAATCGAATGCCGCAGGCCTCACGCGGGCTTGAGGGCCGGATTCAGGCCGGCATCCGCAGCGGCGCCCTCCACGGTGGCAGGCGCGGTGGGCGTGCTGCCGGCCTTGGGCGGGGGCAGGGTGCCGCCCTTCATGAGGATCTCGATGTCATTGCCGTCGAGGGTCTCGCGCACCAGCAGGGCTTCGGCGATGGCCACCAGCTGATCGCGGTGGGCCTCGATGGCGGTCTTGGCGCGGGCGTAGTTGCGCAGGACGAACTCCTGCACTTCCACATCGATGAGGCGGGCGGTGTCCTCGGAAATCTCGCGATGCTGGGCGAAGTCGCGGCCGAGGAAGACCTCGTGGTTGCCGCCGCCGCCGAAGTTCAGGGGCCCCAGCTTGTCGCTCATGCCGTACTCCGTGACCATGGACCGGGCCATTTCGGTGGCCTGCTGGATGTCGTTGGCCGCGCCGGTGCTGAGCTGGTTGAAGAAGATCTCTTCGGCGATGCGGCCGCCCATGGCGATGGCGATGCGGCTTTCCATGTAGTCGCGAGTGGTGTTGTAGCGGTCCGTGACCGGCAGCTGCCAGGTGACGCCCAGGGCCCGGCCCCGGGGGATGATGGTGACCTTGTGGAGGGGATCGCTGTCGGGCACCACGGCGGCGACGACCGTGTGGCCCGCCTCGTGGTAGGCCGTGATGCGCTTGTCCGCCTCGGTCATCACGAGGCTGCGGCGCTCGGCGCCCATGTAGACCTTGTCCTTGGCATTCTCGAAGTCGGCCATCTCCACCCACTTCTTGTTGCCGCGGGCGGCGGTGAGGGCGGCTTCGTTGCAGAGGTTGGCCAAGTCGGCGCCGGCGAAGCCGGGGGTGCCGCGGGCCAGGACCTCCAGGTCCACATCGGGGCTGAGGGGAATCTTGTCGGTGGTGTGTACCTTCAGGATCTCCTGGCGGCCCTTCACGTCGGGGCGGTCCACCACCACGCGGCGATCGAAGCGGCCGGGGCGGAGCAGGGCGGGATCCAGCACATCGGGGCGGTTGGTGGCGGCGATGAGGATGACGCCCTCGTT
>DPRT01000054.1:6225-8069 GCA_003538615.1 Holophagaceae bacterium
AGCAGGGTCTTGCCGGTCCCCGGAGGGCCCATGAGCAGGACGCCCTTGGGGATCTTGCCGCCCAGCTTCACGAACTTGGCGGGGTCCTTCAGGAAGTCGACGATCTCCTTCAGTTCCTCCTTGGCTTCGTCGCAGCCGGCGACGTCGGCGAAGGTGATGCGCTTGGCGCTGCTGGACAGCCCCTTGGCCCGGGCCTTGCCGAAGCTCATGGCCTTGTTGCCGCCCATCTGGGCCTGGCGCATGAAGACGAACCAGAGCACCACGAAGACCAGCAGGGGCGCCCAGAACATCAGCACGTAGGCGAAGTTGTTCTCGCTGGGCTTGGCGGCCCGGAACTCCTCGATCTGCCCCTCGGTCTTCCAGCTGAGGATGACCTTGCCCAGGTCCTGCATGGGCGGGGCCACCGTGCGGAACTTCTCGATGACCTCGCCGGTCTTGGCATTCTTCTCGGGCTGCTTGTAGGTGCCTTCAACGTCGAAACCGGACAGGGTCACGGACTTGTACTTGCCCCCCACACCCTCGGTGTAGAAGGTCGAAAACGGGACTTCGATCTGGCGGTTGTTCTGGGGGATCTGGCGGAAGGCCAGCACCAAGAGGGCGATGATGCCCAGCCAGACCAGCACGCTTTTCATCATGGAATTCAAAGGGTCACTCCTTGGGGCGCTCGCCCAGGTGGCCCTCCAGTGTACTAGGCCCGGGAAGGCGGCGGACCTTGAGTTAGATGCAGATACCCCGCCCCAGGTTCGGGGTTTAGGTGAAAATTCCCCCAGGATGCGGGTTTGCGGCTCCTGGCGAGCCGCGCGGCGAGCCAGGGCGCGAGCCCTCTCAGCAGGGCGGCCTCCCGGGGCCAGCCCAGGCGGCGGAAGGTGGTTTCCAGCGTCCAGCGCAGGTCCGGTTCCGTCCAGGGTTCCTGTTTGAAGGCGATGGCCTCATCCGCGATGAGCCAGCGGGAACCCTCCCAGCTGTGGACCAGCGTATGGGCCAGAGCCGAGGCTTCGGCAGCCTGGAGGTGGGTCTCGAAGAGGTGGCGGTCCAGTTCCGGTGCTTCCTGCCGGATGGTCTCGAGGAGGGGCCGCCAGCGGTTCCGCGCCGTGAAGGGCTCGGTGTTGCTGGCGTCCTCCCGCCAGGGGAGGTTCCGGGAAGCGAGGTAGGCCCGGAGATCCGCGCGGCGGAGCTCCGCCAGGGGCGACCAGCGCAGGCCCTGCCGGGGTGCCAGGGGGTGGAGGGAGCCGAGTCCGCCGCCCCGGGCCAGCCGCAGGAAGACGGTTTCCGTGTGGTCGTCCAGGGTGTGGCCGGTGGCCACGGCGCAGGCACCGGATTGCTGGGCCTCCTGCCGGAACCAGTCCCAGCGCAACTCCCGTGCGGCCATCTCCAGGCCCAGACCGCGGGATTCCGCATGGGCCCGGACGCCCAGCGAGGCCTCGGCGAGGTCCAGGTCCAGGGCCCGGCAGAGCTGGCGCACAAAGGCCGCATCTTCGGGCGACTCCGGCCGCAGGCCGTGGTCCGCGTGGGCCACGCTCAGATCGAGGCCCAGGCTCTTGCGCAGCGTCCAGAGCAGCACCAGCAGCGCCACCGAATCTCCGCCGCCCGAGCAGGCCACGAGTACGCGCCCGGTGGCACCATCGCCCCGGCGCTGGATCTGCGCGAGCAGGTCGGATTCGAAGCGGTTCATGTCAGCGGGGTTCCAGGGCCGCCAACAGTCCAATCAGGGCCCGGGGCACGGGCTTGTCGCACCACAGGGCTTCCGCCCAGTCGCACATGCGCAGCGACCCCCAGTGCATGGCGCGGCCCTCGACACCGCGGCGGAAGGCGGGGTGGGCGATGCGCGTGGCGGGCTGGGAGGG
>DPRT01000062.1:0-29731 GCA_003538615.1 Holophagaceae bacterium
GTGATCCTCATGGCCAAGGACGATCCCTTCATCCCCTGGCAACACGCCGCTGAAGCGAATCCCTCCCCCTCCGTCCACCTGCACCTGGAGGACCGCGGCGGCCACATGGGCTACCTCAGCCGGGACCTGCCGGGCCACCGCTGGCTGCCCTACGCGGTGGAGCACTACGCCAAGGAGCTTCTCAGTTCCTGACCAGTGCCCGCAGCTCGGCCACCAGCCCCGGCAGCAGATGAGCCACCCGGGTCATCTGCTCGGTGGTGGTGCCCAGACCCAGGCTGAAGCGCACGGTGCCGCGGGCGTAGGCGTCAGGCACCTGCATGGCGCGCAGCACATGGCTGGGCTCGCGCATGCCCGTGCTGCAGGCGCTGCCGGTGGAGACGCAGATGCCCCGCTCCGCCAGCTTGAGCTGAAGCGCCTCGCCTTCGATCCCCCCGAACCCCACGAGGCTGGTATTGGGCAGCCGGTCGGTGTCCGAGCCGTGAATGCGAACGTCCGGAACCTCCGACAGAAGGTGTGATTCAAAGGCATCCCTCAGATCGCGCACCCGCTCCATCTCGGGTAGCCGGGCCATCGCCAGCTCCGCGGCCTTGCCCAGCCCCACGAGCCCGGGCACGTTCTCCGTGCCGCCGCGGCGGCCGCGCTCCTGGGACCCCCCCAGCATCAGGGGCTTCAGCCGCACGCCGCGGCGGATCATGAGGAGCCCCGTGCCCTTGGGCCCGTGGAACTTGTGGCCGCTGAGGCAGAGCAGGTCCGCACCCCAGGCCCCGGCATCCACGGGCACCTTGCCCACGGCCTGGGTGGCATCCACCAGGAAGAGGGCGCCCTTCGCTTTCGCGAGGCGGCCCGCTTCGGCCGCCGGAAACAGCACGCCTGACTCGTTGTTGGCGGCCATGACCGCCACCAGGGCCGTGTCCGGGCGCACGGCGGCCTCCAGCGCCGCCAGATCCAGACGGCCCTCGCCGTCCACGCCCACATCCGTGACCTCGCCCCCCTGCGCTTTCCACCAGGACACCAGGGCCCGCACCGCGGGATGCTCCACCGCGGTCGTGACAAGGTGCCGCTTGGTGGGGAAGGCCTCCCACGCGCCCCGGAAGGCATGGTTCAGGCTTTCCGTGCCGCCGGAGGTGAAGACGATCTCCGCAGGGGCGCAACCCACGAGCGCCGCCACCTGCTCCCGGGCCGCCACCACCGCGCCATCCGACAGGTGGCCCAGGGCATAGGCCGCGCTGGCGTTGCCGAAGCGCTCCATGAACCAGGGGCGCATGGCCTCGAAGGCCCCGGGATCCAGGGCCGTGGTGGCGTTGTGGTCGAGGTAGAGGAGATCCATGGATCCTAGTGTCCCATCCCGGCCTGCCTTCGCAGAAACCCCAGCGCCTCCGACCAGGGCGGCTGGCCCGGAGCCAGGGACAGCCCGTTGTGAGCGGCCCGGGGGGTCTCCCAGAGGCGGACGGGTCCCGGGCAGCCCTGGGCCAACCGGCGGCCCTGGCCGGGGCCCACCACCTCGTCCCGTCCCGCCACCAGGATCGCCACAGGCCCCGGGTAGCCGCGGATGGCTTCCAGGCTGTCCCAGCGATCCCGCAACAGGACCTTCATGGGCAGGTAGGGGTAGTGCCAGGCGGCCACCTCGGTCATCCGGGCGAAGGGCACGGGCAGCAGGAGCCCGGCCACCGACCCCGGCTCGGCGGCGGCCACCTGGACCGCCACGCCGGAACCGAGGCTCTCCCCCAGCAGGATCACCGGGGCATCCGACTCCTCCTTCAGCCTGCGCAGGGCTCTGCGGGCATCCGCCACCAGCGCGGTTTCGGAGGGCACGCCCACCCGGGGCCCGTAGCCCGGATACTCCAGGAGCACCCCTTCGAAGCCCGCCGCCTCCAGCACCGGGAGGTAGTCCACCCGGCCCAGGGCGTCTCCGGCATTCCCGTGCAGCACGAGGACCCGGGGGAGGCTCCGCCGTACCGCCCGCCGCCATCCGAGCAGGTCCCCCTTGCCGTCCTGCCAGGGCACCAGCCCCACGCGCACGGCCCGCTGGAGCGCCTCCGGCTCGCCTTCGTGATCCGGGAAGTACATCAGGCGGCGCTGGGCCAGGAAGGCCAGGAGGCAGAGCCCGGCATAGATCCCTACGCCCCAGACCAGCAGCTTGAAGGGCCAGGCAAGCCAGGGTGGCCAGGACCGGACCACGGATCAGCCCTCGCGCGCCTGGAGGCTGGCCAGGGCCTCGGCCCGCGCCGCCAGGCTGGGGGCCTTGCCCTGGAAGGTCTTCCCAGCCCCGCCGCCCTTGGCGCCCAGGATCGCGGCCACGGCCTTGCCCGCCGACGGCACATCGAAGGTGGAGTCTGCTCCGGCGCTCAACAGGAAGAGCCCCTGCCCCCCCGCATCCGTGGTGAGGAACACGGCCTTGGCCGGGTCCGCTGTGAGGATGCCCCGGGCCAGCTTCTGAAGGAAGCCCGCGTCCCGGCCCTCCAGGTGAGCCTCCGCCAGGACACCGGGCCGCGCAGCCAGGGCCGCGGCCTGGTGGTCCGCCAGTTCCTCCTCCAGCCTCCGGCTGCGGCGCTCCAGGGCCAGCAGCTGGTCCAGCTTGATCTGGAGGGCCGGGACCAGGTCCTCGTCCGGTGCGCCCAGTTGGGCGCGCAGCGCGGCGTTCCGGGTCTCGTGGGCGCCGAGGCGGTGCCGCACCCGGCCGCCCGCCACGTAGAAGAGCCGCGTGCCGCCCCGGATGCTCTCGGTGCCCAGCAGCTTCAGGGCCTCGATCTCGCCCGTGTGGCGCAGGTGCGTGCCGCCGCAGGTGTTCAGGTCCACGCCCGCGATCTCCACCAGGCGGATGTCGCCGACATGACCATCCGGAAGGCCGCGGGAACGCACGGCCTCCTGGCCGTAGGCCTCGGCACTGACCCAGCGGGCCGACACCTCGCGCCGCGCGCGGATCTCCGCGGCCACGGCTTCTTCCAATACCTCCATTTCGCGCAGCGAAATGGAGGCCGCATCCAGCTCGATGTCGCAGACCGTGCCGCCCAGGTGGAAGGCGGTGGTGGCCCATTTGAACTGGTCCTGGGCCACGGCCGTGAGCAGGTGCTGGCCCGTGTGCTGCTGCATGTGATCGAAGCGGCGGGCCCAATCCAGCTTCAGCGAGGCCGGACCTTCCGCCGCCGGGGCGGCCAGGTAGTGACGGATCTCCCCGTCGCGCTTCTGCACATCCACCACGGCCACACCGTTGACCGTGCCCAGGTCGCAGGGCTGGCCACCGCCCTCAGGGTAGAAGACCGTGTCCTCCAGAACCACGAAGGCACGGCCCTTCTCCTCGCCGCAGCGGAGGATGCGGGTCTCCAACGAGGTGGCGAAAGGGTCGCGTTCGTAGGCCGGAAACGGGGACATGGAGGGAGCCTAGCACAGCACCGCTGATAGGCTGGAGAGGTCGCCATGTCCCACGTCCCCCTGCCCGAACGCCTCCGCCCCGCCACCCTCGCTGAGGTGGTGGGCCAGGCCCATCTCCTGGGGCCCAAGGGGGCGCTGACGCGGCTCACGGCGGGCGGGCGGCTGCCCTCCATGGTGATGTGGGGCCCCCCGGGCACCGGCAAGACCACCCTGGCCCGCATCCTGGCCGAGGCCACGGGCCACGGCTTCATGGAATTCTCGGGCGTCAGCGGCAGCGCCGCGGAGCTGAAGAAGTTCCTGGCGGACAGCCGCGAGATGCCCCTGTTCCGCACGGTGCCGCCCGTGGTGTTCCTGGACGAGATCCACCGCTTCAACCGGGCCCAGCAGGACATCCTGCTGCCCTTCCTGGAGCGCGGCGAGGCCATCCTCATCGGGGCCACCACGGAAAACCCGGCCTTCTACCTGAACCCGGCGCTGCGCAGCCGCTGCCAGCTCATCGCGTTGAAGGCCCTGGAACCCCTCCACATCCAGCAGGTGCTGAAGCGGGCCTGGGCCAAGGAACAGCCTGGCCAGCCGGAGCCCGCCGAGGTCTTCGAGTGGCTCTCCCACTGGGCCGGCGGCGACCTGCGCTCGGCGCTGTCGGGACTGGAAACGTGGATGGAGATGCCGGATCCGGACCTGGAATCCCTCCAGGGCGCCCTGGGCGGACGCATGATGTTCGACCGCGCCGATGGCCACTACGATCTGGCCAGCGCCTTCCAGAAGAGCCTCCGGGGCTCGGACGCCGACGCGGCCCTCTACTACCTGAGCCGCATGATCCGCGGCGGCGAGGATCCCCGCTTCATCGCCCGGCGCCTCATGGTCTGCGCCGCCGAGGACGTGGGCAACGCCGATCCCCAGGCCTTCCTCCTCTGCGAGGCCGCCAGCCGGGCCGTGGAGCAGATCGGCTGGCCCGAGGCCCGCATCCCCCTGGCCCAGGCCGTCATCTACACCGCCAACGCCCCCAAGAGCAACGCCACGGTTCTGGCCGTGGATGCGGCCCTGGCCGCCGACGACGCGCCCATTCCCGAAGCCATCCGCGACGCCCACACCAGCACCGCCCGCAAGGCCGGCCGGGGCGCGGGCTACCACTACTCCCACGACGACTACGACCGGGAGCAGACCTTCCTGCCCGACAAGCTGCGCGGCCATTCCTTTTACGAACCGAAGCGCCCCCAGGAACGCAGCTGGCGGGATCGGCAGGAGCCAGACGCTGGAGCCCTCTCGGCCCTGTGGGAGGCCTGGGTCGACGCCCACCCCGACGGCGGCGAGCTGCCCCTGGAAGCCTGGAGCGCCGACCTGGCCTGCAGCCGCGAAGCCCTGGCCCGGACCCTCGGCAAGCTGGCCCAGGGGAAGTTCACCCTGGGGCGGAAGCTGGAAGCGAAACCGGTCTAATCGTCGCTGGACCAGCCCAGCAGGCTCACGCCGTAGCGCTGGCCGCAGGCATGGAGGGGCACGGTGAGCACCGTGATGATGGCCCCGGTGTCCCGGGCATAGGTCTGCACCAGGAAGTCCCCGGGGGCCGAAGCCCCCTCGGACAGATCTGCCATCCGGCGGAAAGCCTCCCGGGAGGCCTGGTCCGGCAGGCCCTCCGCGGCCTCGCCCAGACCGTGGCGAGCCCCCCGCACCAGCACCCGGTTGTCCGTGAAGAAGCGCTTGGCGCGGTTGCCCGCCAGATCCTTGGCCGGCTGCCCCGTCCAGTCCTGGACGTAGCGGCGGTTGTGGGACGGGGCGTAGCTGTTGAGGTCGAGGATCAGGGCGAAGGTGAGGCGGGGCTCCAGGTCCAGGACGTGATCGAAGGCCTCCTGGAGGGGAAGCTCCACCAGGGCGTCGTAGGCCGTGCGGTACTTGGGCGGCGCGAACCCGGAAGGGGGCACGTGCAGCACGCCGAAGAACCGCGACAGGCTCTGGATGCCCGGCCCCCGGATTTCGGTGTAGTCGAGGGCCAGGAGGTCCTCGGCCCGCAGCTGGCCTGCCTTCACGGGGGCCTCCAGCAGCTCCGCGGCGGTCCGGGAGAGGTCCCGGCCCAGGCCCAGGGCCCGGTGGAACAGCGAGCCCGTGTCGTGGGCCGCCAGGTGGCGATGGCCCACCTCCGTGAGCGAAGACAGGCGGAAGGCATCCTGGGCCACGGCCTCCGCTTCGGATTTCAGGGTTCCCGTGGAGTCCAGCAGGCGCCCGGAGGCCTCCACCAGGGTGCGGGCCGCTGCGTGCTCCTCAGAAGCCGACTGGGCGATGCTGGACACGTGGCCCGCCGCAGTGTCTGCCAGATCCGCGATGCCCGCGAACCGCTGCTCCACGGATTCGACCTGGGTCCGGGTTTCCGAGGCCAGGGCCAGGCTGCGGTCCATGGCCTCCCGGGCGGGGTCGAGGTCCCTGCGGATGGCTTCCAGCAGGGCGCCGATCTCCTGGGTCTGCCGGGAGGTGCGATCCGCCAGCTTCCGCACCTCCTCGGCCACCACCGCGAAACCCCGGCCGAAGGCCCCGGCATGGGCGGCCTCGATGGCGGCATTGAGGCTGAGCAGCCCCGTGCGATCGGCGATCTCCCCGATGACCTGCGAGACCTCGTTGACCTGGAGGATGTGGCCCATCAGGGATTCCAGCCGCTCCGCCGTCAGGTTCGTCTGCTGCTGGAGCTGCCGCACCGTCGCCACCGCCTGGCCGCTTTCCTGGAGGCCGTGGCGGGTGAGGTCGGCCATGTGGCGGGTGGCCTCGGCGCTTTCCTCCGCCGCCGAGGCCCCCTGGGAAATGCTGCTGCCCAGGCCTTCGAGGGTGGTCTGGATGGACCGGGTGCTGTCGAGGATCTGGTCGATCTCCCGGGCCAGGGTCTGCACCCGCACCGAGGTGCGGGCGGCCCCGGCGGCGGAGCGGTTGATCACGCCTTCCAGGCCCGCAAGATCCTGGGCGAGCTGGGGGTCGCGGTCGGTGGAACCATCGGGGGCGGATCGATCAATGGGATCGGACATCGGACCTTCCGGGGGGATGTTCCTCCCATCGACGTCCTGCAGCCAGACTTAAACCAGGACCTTCATGCCAGGAAACCCATGCGCCCCTGCTGGTATTCCTGGATGGCCTGCTCGATCTCCTCCCGGGTGGTCATCACGAAGGGGCCGTGGTGGGCGATGGGCTCCCGGAGGGGCTCACCAGCCAGCAGCATGAGGCTCACGGCCGAGGTGGCCTCCAGGGCCAGCGCCTCGCCAGCCCCCAGCAGGGCCACGGTGTCGGCGGGCACCTCGGTGCCTTCGATGCGGACCGCGCCGTGCAGAGGCACCACCGCCGCCATCCACCTCTCGGGAACCGCCTGCTGGAAGCGGGCCCCGGCCTCCAGCTCCAGGTGGGCATAGGCGATGCGCGCCGGCGTGCGGGCTGGTCCGGTCACACCGGCCCAGGTGCCCGCCAGCACGCGGATGCGGCCGCCAGGCAGAGCCTGCCAGGGCATGGCTTCCGGCTGCAGATCCGTGTAGCCCGGCGCCGAGCCCTTGTCCGCCTTCGGCAGGTTGATCCAGAGCTGCACGCCCTCGATGGGGCCGCCGGTCTCCAGATGCTCTGGCACCGGCATCTCCTCGTGGACGATGCCTGATCCGGCGTTCATCAGCTGGGCGCCGCCCGGCTGCAGCAGCCCGGACCCGCCGGTGCTGTCCCGGTGGCGGAAGGCCCCCTGGATCAGGTAGGTGAGGGTCTGGAACCCCTTGTGGGGATGGGGCGGGAAGCCCGCGTCCGTGCCCGGGGGCAGTGTCATGGGGCCGAAGTGGTCCATGAGCAGGAAGGGATCCATGGCGCGGAAGGCCTCGGCGCCGCGCTGGCCCTGGCCGGGCACCAGGCGCGTGAGGGGCACGCGGTTGCCGTCCTGGGTGGGCAGGCCGGGCACGAGCGTCAGAACAGGCTTGATGGACATGGGCACCTCAGGCGAGATCGAAGAACAGGAGTTCAGAAGGAGAGGAGGCAGCCACCACGATGGACGGCTCTCCTTCGATGCGGGCGCCGTCCCCGGCGTGCATGGCCACGCCGTTGAGTGAAATGGCCCCCGTGGCCACCTGGAGGAACCCCGCCCGTCCCGGCAGGATCGCCGCCGAGACCTCGCGGTCCGCATCCAGCCGCGCCACGGACACGTTCACGTCCTGGAACACCTTCACGGAACCCTCCCGGCCATCCGGGCTGGCGATGAGGCGCAGGCGGTTCCGCAGATCGCCCTCAGAGAAGGCCACCTGGTCATAGCGGGGGATGAGACCCGCGCGCTCGGGCAGGATCCAGATCTGGAGGAAGTGCACCGGCTCCGCGGCCGAGGCGTTGAATTCGCTGTGCCGGATGCCCGTGCCCGCGCTCATCACCTGGGCCTCGCCGGGGTGGATGACGCCGTGGGTGCCCAGGCTGTCGCGGTGCTCCAGGGCGCCGGACAGCACCCAGGTGAGGATCTCCATGTCCCGGTGGCCGTGGGTGCCGAAGCCCTTCGCAGCCTGCACTCGGTCCTCGTTCAGCACGCGAAGGGCCCGGAACTGGGTCTGCTCCTGATCGAAATAGTCCCCGAAGGAGAAGGTGTGGCGGGTGTCCAGCCAGCCGAAATCAGCGTGGCCGCGGGATCCAGATGGGCGCAGGGTGATCATGTCGCCTCCTGGTTCCATTTTATGTGTTGCAACTCGTTTTACAAGTCCACCCTTGAAAAAAAACGTCCCGATTGAAGACCATGGCCTTATCTTTGGNNCTGGTGGCCATGCACGTGCTCCAGCCCCCGGCGCCCATGCTGCCGGAGGCCCAGATCGCCCTGCCCGACCCCGCCTGGCTCAAGGGCATGGAGGACCACGCCCGGGAGCAGTTGGAAGGCTGGGTCAAACCTTATGCCGGCGCCTCCGTCATCGTGAAGTGGGGCGGTCCCGCGGAGGAACTGGTGGCCGAAGCCGACTCCAGGACCCTGCTGGTGGTGGCCCAGGTGGGCCACTCCACCCTGGAGCGCCTGCTCTTCGGCAGCACCGCCGCCCGGGTGGCGCGTCTGGCCCCCTGCGATGTGCTGGTGGTGCGCACGGAGAAGACGCACTGACCTTGTAGGCTTTTCTTCTACTCCAAAAAAGGCGGGCCGGATGGCCCGCCTTTTTTGGAGCTAAAACGAATCTTCAGCGGTAGGCCGGAATGCCGGTGACCTCCTGGCCGATGATGAGGGTGTGCATATCGTGTGTGCCCTCGTAGGTGTAGACGCTTTCGAGGTTGGCCATGTGGCGCATGACGGGGTACTCGTCGAGGATGCCGTTGGCGCCGAGGATGGTGCGGGCCTTGCGGCAGACTTCGAGGGCGATGTTCACGTTGTTCATCTTGGCCATGGAGACCTGGGCGGTGGTGTAGGTCTTGGCGTCCTTCAGGCGGCCCAGCTGATGCACCAGGAGCTGGCCCTTGGTGAGCTCCGTGACCATCCAGGCCAGCTTCTCCTGCTGGAGCTGGTAGCTGGCGATGGGCTTGTCGAACTGGATGCGGGTCTTCGCGTAGTCCAGGGCGCACTGGTAGCAGGCGTCCGCGGCACCCAGGGCGCCCCAGGCGATGCCGTAGCGGGCCTGGGTGAGGCAGCCCAGGGGCCCCTTGAGGCCCTTCACATTCGGCAGGAGGGAGGCCTCCTCGTCGACGATCACATCCTCCAGCACCAGCTCGGAGGTGGTGGAGGCGCGCAGGCTCCACTTGCCCTTCATCTCCGGGGCGCTGAAGCCGGGGGTGCCCTTCTCCACCAGGAAGCCGCGGATGCCGTCCTCGGTCTGGGCCCACACCACGGCCACATCGGCCACGGTGCCGTTGGTGATCCACATCTTGGTGCCGTTGAGGCGCCACTTGCCGCCGGGCTCGCGCACGGCTTTGGTGAGCATGCCCCCGGGGTTGGAGCCGAAGTCGGGCTCCGTGAGGCCGAAGCAGCCGATCTTTTCGCCGGTGGCCAGCTTCGGCAGCCAGTGCTTCCGCTGCGCCTCGGTGCCGTAGGCGTAGATGGGCCACATGACCAGGCTGCCCTGCACGGAGGCGAAGGAGCGCAGGCCCGAATCGCCCCGCTCCAGCTCGTACATCAGGAGGCCGTAGGCGACGTTCGACACGCCCATGCAGCCGTATTCCTCCGGCAGCGAGGGGCCGTAGAAGCCCAGCTCGCCCATCTTGGGGATGAGGTGCTTGGGGAAGGTCTGGTCCTGGGCATGCTTCTCGATGATGGGCAGCACTTCGGCGTTGACGAACTTGCGCGCCGATTCGCGGATCATCCGCTCCTCATCGGTGAGCAGGCCCTCGAAGCCCATGTAGTCGGTGATGTGGGTGAAGGTGGCGTAGGCGCCGGCCATGGGGAACTCCTGGAATGCCCTGAAGCCTCGGGCAGAAATGGTGGAACCGGCGCTGCAGCAGCGCGCCGCGGCCAGTCTACCGCCCAGTCAAATCAGGGTCAGGGGAGGATCCGGCTCCACGGGCCCGATGGGTGTCATGCCAGGGATCAGCTTGACGAAGTGGAAAAATCAGCCGCCCTGGGCGGGCTCCTCCAGCAGCCGGTTCCCCGTGGCGTGGGGGGTCTCGTGGCAGTGGCGGCAGCGGGCCTCGTAGGCTTCCGCCGCGCCCACCAGCACCTGGCCGCCGGTGTGCACCATGCGCTGGGTGCGGCCCGCGAGGGCACCGCAGACCATGCAGATGGCCTGGAGCTTGGTGACGTACTCGGCCTTGGCCAGCAGGATGGGCATGATCCCGAAGGGCTCGCCATTGGAATCCTGGTCGAGCCCCCCCGCGATGACGCGCACGCCGCGATCGGCGAGGCCCTCGATGATGGGGATGAGCCCCTCGTCCATGAACTGGACCTCGTCCAGGGCGACCACCTGGGCTTCGGGGTCCAGGTGCCGGGCCAGTTCCACGCTGTCCTTCACGGGGATGGCGTCGTGCTTGCGCTGGCTGTGGCTGGCGATGGCGGAGGCATCGTAGCGGTCGTCCAGGGCGGGCTTGAAGACCTGGACCTTCTGCTTGGCGATGATGGCCCGCTTGATGCGCCGGATGAGCTCCTCCGACTTGCCGGAGAACATGGGGCCGCAGATCACCTCCAGGGAACCCTGGCGCTGGTGCACGAACATCGGAAATCCTTATCGCTTGGGCTGCTGGGGCGGTCCGGGAACCGCGGTCGGGGTCATGGGGTCGGGGAAGCGGGTCAGGTCCGGGATTAGGTTCTTCCCCTCCAGGGGCCTTCCGAGCCGCTGGGCGAGGGCCACGCCGCCGTCCTTCGGGGCCGCCATGCGCAGCGCCCACTCCTGGCGGACCCGGGTCGGCCCCTCCGGGACCAAGAGGATGTCCACGGGCTGGAGGCTGGCCAATCCGAGGTTCATGGATCCGCGATGGTGAGGCACGTACAGCGCCAGGGGCAGGGCAAGCCCAAGGACCACGAGGGGCCAGAAGAGCGGGCTGGGCTCCCACTCGGCGGAAGCGGGGTCCAGGTGACTCTCCACCCAGGGGCGGGCCACCTTGACGGCCCCGCCGGAGATGGGCTCCAGCAGACCCGCCTCCAGGAGGTCGGCGATGGCCTTGCAGGTGTCCAGTTCCTCGTACCGGCTGATCTGAATGAGATCCTTGGCGCTCTGCGGGTGGTCGAAGTAGGACAGCACCATCTCCTGCTCGTGGGTGAGGCCCGACGAGCCGTGCTGCATCTTCCCCTTCCCGTCGAGCACGGAGGAGACGTCACGGTCGATGTCCAGGTGCAGGGCCTGGGCGCTGGGCGACTTGGCCAGGGGCGTGTCGAGGCCCGGCAACCGGCGCTCCACTTCGGGCCACTCGTCCTGGATGCGGGCGGCTTCCATCAGTACGGTGTCCACAGGGATGGGAACGAAATGTTCCCGGTCCAGGTCCGAGGGCAGGAAGGAGTCGAAGCGGTAGTCCCCCTCCACCCAGCGGAAGGTGCGGTGGAGGATGGCCGTGGCCTGGCTGAAAAGCGCATCCTGCAGGTCCGAGGGCGTCACCTTGCCCCCCTCCAGCAGCAGCGTCCCCATGCGCTTGAGGGTCTGGCGCTGCACCTGGACCATGCCCAGCAGCTCCTCGCCCGTGAGGCGGCCGAGGCGCACCAGCATGGTTCCGAGACGGTCCTCCATGCGGACCTGGTTCGAATCGCAGCCGACGATCTCGCCATTTTCGAAAAAGACCTTCACGAACTCCTGCCCCTGGGTGAGCACGAGGGTGCCGTTCTTCCCCTGGATCTTGATCATGTTGAACAGGGAGAAGAGGTCGAAGTCCCGGAGGGATCCTTCCAGCGCCATCTCAGGCCCTCCTCAAGATGAGCTTCAGCCAGGAGCGGAGGTAGAACAGGCCCACCAGGAGGGCTCCGATGGCCAGCCAGGTCGAGGTCGGATCCTGGAGGATCTCGCCCGGGTATCTCACGGACCGGCCCGTGGCCAGGACCATGCCCACACCCATGCAGAAGGGGAGGAATTCCATCAGGGCCTCCCGCGTTTCGCCCAGGAAGGCGAGATCGCAGCCCGGCAGCAGCATGATCAGGGTCTTGTGGATCCAGCGGGTGGCCTGCTGGTGCTCAGCGACCTCATCGAGCTTCTTCCGTCTGTTCTCGGTGTGCAGCCCGTCCCTCAGCACGAAGAGGTGGTGGCACTTCGAGCAGACCTCGGGATCCGAGCTGTCCGTGGTGTGGAAGGGTTCGCCACACCGCACGCACTGCCCCGGATGGGCCATGCGGAGGCTGGCCCGGACCCGGGCGAGGAAGGCGGAGACTCCCAGCAGAGGAAGCAGCAGCGCCAGCAGGAAGGCCGGCTCCCTGATGGGCAGCGGATCGGCCTTCCGGCCTCCGGCGGCCTCAGTGAGGGCCTCCACCCGCGCGGGGGTGTCTGGAAGCGGCATGGGATAAGTGCGGACGTCCTTCTGGGCATCGTTGAGGGCGATGAGGCGCGCATAGGCGCCCGGATCCGCCGTCTTGGCCTCGTCCTGCTTGGAGGCGCCCAGGGCGGTATCCAGCCGGTTGAAGGCGAGGATGCTCTGGTTGAGGAGGGTCTCCATCCGTGGTCCAGCCTGGAGCGCGGTGGCGAAGGCATGCTCGGCTCCAACGGCATCGCCCATCTGGAACCGGGCCACCCCGAGGTTGTTCATGACCTGGGCCTGCTCCGGATGGCGGCCCACCAAGCCCTGGAAGGTTTCCTCAGCCTCCTTCCACAGCTGGTTCTGAAGCTGCTCCCACCCCTTGATGAAGGCCTGGTCCGAAGGGGGGAGCAGGCGCAGCAGGGAGGGTGGAACAGGCAGCGCCTGAGGCTGCAGCTGGAGGGTCAGGAGGCTGGGTTCAGGTTCCCGGGCCGCCCAGGGCTCCATGACCACCAGGATGGGATGGATCAACTGGAACAGCATGATGAAGACCGTGACCTTGACCTCGGCAGGAAGGAGGAAGGGAGCCAGCAGGAAGAGCCAGACCAGGGCGGCCACCAGTGGGTCCAGGCCCAGAAGCACCGGTCCTGCCAGGATCACGGCCCCCGCCAAGGCCGCCAGGACGGGGCCGATCCGCTTGTGCCGGAGGGGCTCCTCCCAGAGATGGCGCAGCACGTGGCGGTAGCGCAGTCCCATGGTGAGTGCCCAGCCCCAGAGAAGCAGGGTGGCCGCCAGCCTGAGCATGCCGAGATGCTGGACCATCCATAGCCAGCGATGGGCCGGATGTTCCAGCCGCAGGCGCGTCAGCCTGAGCAGATCCGGAAAGCTCCAAAGCCATCCCCGGAGGCCCTCCTGCCGCATCAAGGCGATTCGGCTTCCCAGCAGGCTGGGGTGGTCCGGCGCCCAGCGTTCCACAGCCTGGAGTGCCTCCAGTCCGTGCGCTGGCCTGCCCTCCAGCCCCTGCTGCCGGGCCCAGACGGCCGTGGCCTCCACCAGCGGTGCGACATCCATGGTGGAGTAGGTCCGGCGCAGGGCCTCCACTTCCACCTGGGCCGCGCGCACCGCCTCGGGATCTCCCTTCACCAGGGCAGCGAACAAGTGGCTGGCCCTGTGGCTGAGCGCGATGGCGGGAGCCGCCGCCGGGGCGGTTTGCGCCGGACTGGAAGCCTCCGGCGCGGGGCCGGCGAACAGGCTCGAAAGCCCTGCCAGGAGCGCCAAGGCAGCGGCGCGCGAAACCCGGCGGATTCCCATGGCGGTCCTCCCGGCATTCATGGTTTGGGATCCACGGGAACGCCCGCGGCCGGCTTGAGATCCATCACCCGCATCCGGAGGCCGTACAGCAGGTCTTCCAGCTGGCGCGACTCCTCAGCGCCCCGGGCCCCCTCGGTCTTGGCCTTCAGCACCTCGAGAAGGTCCACGTAGAACCGCGCCACTGCCGGATTGGCGGGGGGCGCATCCTTCATCATCGGATGGGGCACACCCAGGGCCATGAGCGCCTGTTCCGCCAAAAGATGCATCAGGGCGGTCAAGGAGGCTTCCGGCACCGCTGGATTCATGGGCTACCTCGAACACTTTCAGGACTTGTCTGCCCGGAAGCCTACCACAGCCCGAATTTTCCTGCATCCGGCCCGGATTCAGGCCTGTTCCCGGCTTTCGGGAGACCGGCGAGGCGCTTTTTTGACGAAAAGCACTCCGCGTTGGAGCAGCCCTGTGGAACGATGGATGGGTTTGGAGGAACGCCCATGCGACGCCTTATTCTCGCCCTCATGCTCCCTGCCGCCTGCCTGTCGGTCCACGCGGAACAGACGGGGCGCATTTCTGGCAAGGTCCTCAACAAAGCGGGCGAGCCCATCCCCGGTTCCAAGGTCACCCTCAAGCGCACCGACCGCAACTGGTTCAAGGAACTGACCCCGGACAAGAAGGGGCATTTCCTCCAGGTCGGCCTGGAACCCAAGGAATTCGAGTTCACCGTCAAGGCCGAAGGTTTCGTGGACTACAAGGAGATCATCAAGATCCCGCTCGCCGATGTGCTGGTCAGGAACATCACCCTGCTGACCCCGGCCGAAGCCCGTGCCGCGGGCCCGGTGGCCGGAGGGACGCAGGCCGTTCCGGATGACCCGGGCGCGGCCCTGGACGCCGAAGGCCGGGAAGCGTTCAACGCATCCATTCCGCTCTACAACGACGGCAATTACGAAGAGGCCCTGCCCCACATCGAGAAGGCCTACAAGACCCTCTCTGAGGCCCTGTCCATCTTGAAGGACGAGGCCGCCAAGGCGGAACTGGCTCCCGAGATCCTGAAGATCGAGCGGGTGCTGGGCATCTGCCTGGCCCAGGCGGGCGCCAAGAAGGAGGACGGGGAACCCTACCTCCTGAAGGCCCTGGAGCGGAACCCCAAGGACGAGCGCGTGATCGCCGGCCTCATCGAGACCAGCAAGGCCAAGCAGGACGCTGCTGCCGAGCAGAAGTACCTGGCCATGCTGGAGGCCATCCAGGGACCCAACCCGGATGTCATCTACAACAAGGGCGTCGAGGCCTTCAACGCCGGCAAGACCAAGGAAGCCAAGGCCCACTTCCTGAAGGCTCTGGAAATCGACCCCAAATACGCCAAGGCCCACTACCTGCTTGGCATGGTCGAGTACGCCAACATGAACCTGAAGGGTACCAAACAGCACTTCCTCCAGTATCTGGAGCTGGCCCCCGCCGGTGACAAGGCTGGTGAGATCAAGGAAATGCTCAAGGACCCCTCGCTCAAGAACATCAAGTAGCATCCCCAGCCGAAACGGCCAAGGGCCCCGATTGGGGCCCTTGGCCGTTTCGGGGCAGGAAGGGTCAATCCAAATCGAGGCTGATGGGGCAGTGATCGGAAGCCAGCACGTCCGCGTGGATGCGGGCGTCCTTCACGCGATCCAGGAGCGCCCGGCTGGCAAGGAAGAGGTCAATCCTCCAGCCCACATTCCGCTCCCGGGCGCCGCCACGGGCCGTCCACCATGTGTAGAGGCCGGGCGTGGCGGGATGGCGTTCCCTCAAGACATCCACTAGGCCCGCGCCCAGGTAGAGCTTGAAGTCCTCGCGCTCCTCAGGGGTGAAGCCGGGGTTCTTGGTGTTGTCCTTGGGACGGGCCAGGTCGATCTCCTCAGGGGCCACGTTCATGTCGCCCGTGAGGATCACCTGGTCGCCGGCCTGGTGGTGCTTCGCCACGATGGCTGCAAGATCTTTCGCGAACTGGCGCTTGAAGGGCAGGCGCACCAGCCCTTGCGAAGCGTTGGGGAAGTAGCCGCCGATGAAGACCAGCTTCTCCTTCCGGGAGACGATCATGCGGCCTTCGGCGTCGTAGCCGTCGATGCCCAGGCCCTTGGTGTGGCTGAAGCCAAGCTCCTTCTTCGAGAGCGTGGCCGAACCGGCGTAGCCCTTCTTGCTCGCGGCGGGGAACCAGCACACGTCGTAGGCGCTCTCGAGCTGGCGCCGAACGCCAAGGTCCACTTCCTCCCATTCGCTCCGGATCTCCTGGAGGGAGAGCACGTCGGGTTCCGTCTCCTCCAGCCAGTCCATGAAGCCCTTCTTCAGGACCGACCGGAAGCCGTTCACATTCCAGCTGTAGAAGCGCATGGGTTCTCCTTAGCCGATCAGGTTCGCATAGGCTTCGGCGTCGAACCCAATGACCGTGCCTTTGGGATGCACCAGGATGGGCCGCTTGAGCAGGTTGTTGTCCTGCACCATCAGAGTGATGGCCTCGGCCTTCGTCAGGTTGCGGTCCTTCAGCCCCAGTTCCTTGTACTTGGGGCTCTTCGCCCCCAGCATGGGCGTGGGGTCCAGCGGCAACAGGCGCTCCAGCTCGGCGGCCTCCAGGGGCTTCTTGAAGTAGTCCCGGACCTCCACGTCGATGCCCAGCTCCGCCAGTCTGGTCTTGGCGTTGCGGCAGGTGGTGCAGCTGGACTTCATCCAGAGGACGGCCTTCACAACTCCTCCACGAACCGATCCAGCAGCCGGTCCGTCCGCCAGCGCAGCAGGCCGAACAGCAGGAAGGCGGACCAGCCCTTCATGCGTCCCTCCAGGCGGAGGTGGGCGCCCTTCGGATCCGGCGACAACACCAGGGTTCCGGCCTCCTCTGCCCCCGCCACCCTGCGATTCCAGCACAGGGCCAGGCGGCCATCGCCTTCCTCGAGGGCTCCCCAGGTGGCCAGCGGCCGCAGGCTGTTGAATGCCTGCGGTCCCTCTTGCCGCAGCCGCGCAGCCGCATGGTCGTAAGGCGCATCCGTGAGGAGCTCCGCCTCGAAGCTGAAGACGGGGCGCTTCACTTGACGAGGAATCCGGGCTGGGCGTCGTCCGGCGGCGCCACCAGGTAGGGCTTGCTGGCGTTGTCGCTGGCGGCCAGCAGCATGCCGTGGCTTTCGATGCCCATGAGCTTGCGGGGCGCCAGGTTCGCCACCACCACCACCAGGCGGTTGAGCAGGTCGGCGGGCTCGTAGGCCTTGCCGATGCCCCCCACGATGGTCCGCTGCTCCAGGCCGATGTCCACCTTCATCTTGATGAGCTTGTCGCTCTTGGGGACGCGCTCGGCTTCGAGGATGCGGCCCACACGCAGGTCCACCTTGAAGAAGGTGTCGGCGTCCACGGTCTCGCGGATCTCCGGCACATCCAGGGTGGGCTTGACCTCGGCGGGAGCCTCCGCGGGGATGAGTTCGCTCATTTCCTTCTCCTTGTCGATGCGCTGGAACAGGGGTCTGGGTTCGCCGATGGGACCGATGGCGGGGCCGTCCAGGGCGAAGCCGTGGAAGGTCCTCTCGGCCACCTTGGTGTCGTGGCCAAGGCTCTCCCAGAGGGACTGGGCCAGGCCCGGCATCACCGGCGCCACCAGCAGGGCTGTGGCGCGCAGGGCCCGGTAGAGGTTGGCCAGCACGGCGTCCAGCTTGGGATCGTTGGCGGGATCCTTGGCCAGCTTCCAGGGTTCGGCCTTCACGATGTAGCCGTCCAACGTCCGCAGGTAGGTCCAAAGCGCATCCAGGGCCGCGTGGAAATCGTTGGCCCGGGCCTTCTCCAGGTAGTCGGGGAAGACCTCCAGCAGCTGCGCCGCCATCTGCTGATCGAGGTCGTCCAACTCCGTGGGCATGGGCACCAGGCCGCCGCGGTAGCGCTGGATCATGCTGAGGGTGCGCGACGCCAGGTTGCCCAGGCCATTGGCCAGGTCGGCATTGAGGCGGTCCATGAAGCCTTCGAAGGCGAAGCCCCGGTCGTGGCCCACCTGCATGTCCCGCATGAAGTAGAAGCGCAAAGCGTCATTGCCGAAGCGCAGCAGGGTGTCCGGACGGACGACATTGCCCTTGCTCTTGGACATCTTGTCCTCGCCCATGAGCCACCAGCCGTGGGCCAGGATGGTGGTGGGCTGGAACATGCCAGCGGCCATGAGGAAGGCGGGCCAGTACACCGCGTGGAAGCGCAGGATGTCCTTGCCCACCAGCTGGAGGTCCGGCGGCCAGCTGTTGGCAGGACAGCCCGTGAGGTAGTTGAGCAGCGCGTCGAACCACACGTAGATCACGTGCTTCTCGTCGCCCGGGACGGGAATGCCCCAGCTGATGCTGGTGCGGCTGATGGAGAGATCCTGGAGGCCGCCCTCCACGAAGCGCTTCACCTCGTTGAAGCGGAAGTCCGGCTGCACGAACTCGGGATGCTCCTCGTAGAGCTTGAGCAGGCGGTCCTGGTAGGCGCTGAGGCGGAAGAAGTAGGTCTCCTCCTCCAGCTCCACCAGCTGGTGGGCGAGGCCCTGGGCCTGCAGCTCCTTGGCCTGGGTCTCGGTGACGTAGGCCTCGTCGCTGACGGAATAGAGGCCCTTGTAGGTGGCCTTGTAGATGTCGCCCTTGTCCAGCAGGCGCTTGAAGAGGCGCTGCACCTGGGCCTTGTGGTCTTCGTCCGTGGTGCGGATGAAGCGGAAGTGGGTCATGCCCATGGCCTTCCACAGCTCCGTGTAGTTGGCCACGACTTCATCCGCCAGCTGCTTGGGCGTGATGCCCCGGGCCGCGGCGGCCTTCTCCACCTTCTGGCCGTGCTCGTCCGTGCCCGTGAGGAAGTACACCTCTTCGCCGCGCATGCGGTGGAACCGGGCGATCACGTCTGCCAGCACCGTGGTGTAGGTGTGGCCGATGTGGGGGCGGTCGTTGACGTAGTAGATGGGCGTGGTGATGTAGAAGGGCTTGGACACGGGGGCTCCGNNGTCACGGCGGGCACCTCGGCCAGAGTCCTCGGATGGTTGACCGTCGTCTTCCCGCCCACGAAGGACCACAGGAAGGCGTCGAAGCTGCCGAATTCCTTCTGCACCGCCAGGAAGGCCCGGGCGTTCTTCCGGGCCGAGAAGACCTTCAGGCGGTTGCGCACGATGCCCGGATCCTGGAGGGCGGTTTCCAGCTCCGCATCCGTCATCGCCGCCACCTTCACGGGGTCGAACCCGTGGAAGACCCTCCGGTAGGCCTCCCGCTTGCGCAGGATGGTGATCCAGCTCAGCCCGGCCTGGGCGCCTTCGAGGATCAGCTTCTCGAAGAGACGGCGGTCGTCATGTTGAGGGACACCCCACTCCTCGTCGTGGTAGGCCACATACAGCGGATCCGTCCCGCACCAGCCACAGCGCATCTTCACAGTCATGTCCATCCCTCCTCTACGAAAAACAGGGCGGCTGAGCCGCCCTGTTTTTCGCATGGACCAGAAAAACTCAGGCCTCCACCACCGTCGCCTTGACGATGCGGTCGTTGGCCTTGATGGCCTGGACCACCTTGATGTCGGCGTCCGAGGCGCACTGGCCGAACACCGTGTGCACGCCGTCCAGGTGGCTGGGGGCGCTGCCGTTGCAGATGAAGAACTGGCTTCCGCCGGTGTTCGGGCCCGCATGGGCCATGGAGAGGGCGCCCAGCTTGTGCTTGTGGGGGTTGCCCGCGGTCTCGCACTTGATCTTCCAGCCGGGTCCGCCGGTGCCGGGCATGCCCGCGGCGCCGGCCTTGGTGTTGGGGCAGCCGCCCTGGATGACGAAGTCCGGGATCACGCGGTGGAAGGCCAGGCCGTCGTAGAAGCCGGCTTCGATGAGCTTCACGAAGTTGGCCACGGTCCCCGGGGCCTCCTTCGGGAAGAGTTCCAGGTTGATGTCGCCCTTGTCGGTCTGGAAGAGCACGCGGGTCATGGTTCACCTCATTAGGTTCAATCCTCCAGAATAGAAGGCCACCCCCCCGGAGTCAGCATGAACTTCTTCCGTCCTCTGATCGCATATCATCAAGGCTCTGGAGGATTCATGAAGCTCCACCCCCTCGTTCCCGCCCTGGTGCTGCTGGGCTCCATCTCCGTCCTCGGCTGCCGGAAGGTGCCCCTGACGCCCAGTTCCCCCGTCCCCGCGGGCACGGTGGTGTTCCGCTTCACCCGCAAGGTGCAGGGGCCGGTGGAGCTGAGCATCAACGGGGCCCGCATCCCCGTCCAGCAGCTGCCCAAGGGCGCCACCAGCCTCGTGGTGAAGGGCCTGCCCGCGGGCAAGCACCGCTTCTTCCTCACCAGCCAGCGGGAAGCCTTCAGCCCCGACCTGGGTGAGCTGGACATGGGCGGGGACAAGGGGATCTACCAGATCACGCTGGTCCAGACCCTGAACGCCGTCCTCTACGGCAAGCCCGATCCCCTGCCCACCGCCGAGGGCCTTCCCGGCGTGACCGCAGCCCTCACCAAGTAGCGATGGCGCTGGTGGCCCGCACCCGCCCGGCGGACCTCGCTGTCGGCGGAATGGGGACCCTGATGAGCCGGTGCCTGGCCCAGGGCCTGCCGGTGGCTTCCGCCTGCTCGGGCCGGGGCGCCTGCGCCCGGTGCCTGGTCACCGTCCTGGAAGGGGCTTCCCACCTGACCCCGATCCGCCCCCATGAATCCCGGACCCTGGCCCGCCAGGGAGCCGGACCCGGTCAGCGCCTCAGCTGCCAATGCGGTGTGGCGGATCCGGGCGCGGCCATCCTCATCACCACAGGCTACTGGTGAGCCGCCGGGCCTGGTTCGCCCTTGGCGCCCTGCCCTTCCTGGCAGTAGGGGGGTTCATGGCCTGGAAGACCCGGGCCGTGGCCAAGGAGCTGGTGGATCCCCCTTTCTACCGCCCCCAGCCCCTGGCGCGGGTGGACGCCACGTACCGCGAGCTCGAAGCCGGGGGGAACGGTGATCCCGGGGGAATCTGGTCCTCTGAAGAGGTGGGCGGGCTCCAGCTCTGGCGCCTCCGGCGGCGCGAGTCCGCGCCCGGCGTGGTGCTGCTGCTCCATGGCTTCGGCGATGACCGCTGGGGCACCAGCCCGGCCCTCCAGTGGTTTCCCGGGCTCGACGCCGCCATCTTCACCTACCGGCGGCGGGATGATGCCCTGCGAAGCGGCGGACCCGCCCCGCTGGTCACCTTCGGCGCGGCCGAATCCCGGGACGTGGTCCGCATCGTCCACCACCTGGAGGCCGCCGGCACCCCCCGGCGCAGGATCCTGCTCATGGGCCGGAGCCTGGGCGCCTCCGTGGGCCTGCTGGCCCTGTCGGATCTGGAGCGCGACGGCAGGGGTCCCCTGGCGGGCTTCATCTGGGAGGGCGCCCCGGCCAGCAGCCGCAGCTTCGCCGAGCGCCTGGTGCGGGGCCCCGAGGACCGCTGGTGGCACGCGCTCGCGCCGCCCATCGGGGCCCTGGCCAGCCGGGCGGCAGGCCGCATGGGCGGCTACGATCCCGCGGACACCGATCTGCTGTTGCGGACGGAGGGGCTCCGCTTCGCCACGCCCAGCCTCTGCTTCCTGGCCACCCAGGACCGGCTGGCCCCCCCGGAGGTCCAGCGGACCCTGGCGGCCCGATTCCGTTCGGGCCGGGTGGTCGAAGTGCCGACCTGGCACCTGCACTGCGCCGAGGTCCTGGGGCCCGCCTATGCCCAAGCCATCCGGGAGGCCACGGGCCATTGGTTCACAGATGCGACGGGGGGCCCGGAAGGGCCCCCCATGCATCGCTGAAGCAGGCTGGATCTATTCGTCCTCGTTGGCCGCGACGGTGGCCCGCAGCAGCTTGGGCGTGATGCGCTGGACGATGGGCTCGAACACCTTGTTCACCAGTTCCTCGTCGTACTGCACCTCGGCGCCGGTGCCCGCCACCTTCACGCTGGTGTCGGAGACCTTGTCCTCGTCCTTCCAGGCACCCAGGATCTCGCCGGTCTCCACCTCGATGAGGCGGATGTCCAGGCGGCCCGTGAAAGAGGCCTTCTTGACGTTCACGCTGCCGGCCACGGCGCCGGCCATGCCATCGCCCGTGACCTTGCTCACCAGGGCGCCCACGCCCCAGCCCGTGGCGAATCCGCCCTCCTTGTAGGCGAAGCGGGTGATCTTGCCGGTCATGACGTATTTCACGCCCAGCAGCTTGCCGATCTTCTGGACCGTGGCGGTATCCACCTCACCGCTCTGCTGGAAGTTCAGCTCCTCGCGGATCTCGGACAGCCGCTCGCGTTCGACGACGCGGATCTTGTTCCGCCCCTTCTCCATGATCTCCGTGGTGAAGAGATCCCGGAGCTGGTTGGAGATGGTGCTCATCTGGTTGCCCCAGCCGCCGTGGCGCCAGCCGTGCCAGGCATCGGGCGCGGCCTTGAACTCGATGATGGCGATGCGGGGCAGCTTCGCCCTCTCTTCCTTGGACATCTTCTTCTGGGCGAGGGCCGGTGTCGCGACAGCGAAGGCGGCCAGCAGGGCCAGGAGCAGCTTGCGGAAACGCATGGGGACTCCCTGGAGGTGGGTTAAGGGGCTACTCGTCGATCAGCTTGCTGCGAAGTTCCTTGCCCAGCTTGAAATAGACCACCCGCTTGGGGGGGACCTGGATGCTCTCGCCGCTGCGGGGATTGCGCCCCTGGCGGGCCCGCCGGTCCCGCAGGCGGAAGCTCCCGAAGCCGCGGAGCTCCACGCCCTCGCCGGTCTTGAGGGACTCGATGATGCTCTCCAGGAAGGTGTTCACCAGGAGATCCGCATCCTTCTTCCCCAGTTCGAGCCGCTCCATCAGGTGCCGGGAGAGGTCAGCCTTGGTGAGGGTCTCCATCGCTTCCATGGGAACTCCAAAGGGGTGGGGGCTCGGTGCATTGAGGGCAGTCCTCAATAAATCCCCATCCGTGCCCTGAGGTCAAGAGGGATATCCCCATCCATTTGAAAAAAAGGGGGGCAGACGCCCCCCTTCGATCCGGACCGGCAGGTCCATCAATCCATGAGCCACTCCAGGAGGAACCGGGGGCCTTCCCCGCTGCCGCCGTGGGTGCGGTAGTCCCGTTCCTTGCCCGACCAGCCGCCGGAGAGGTCCACATGGGCCCAGGAGGCGCCATCCACGAACTCGCGGAGGAAGAGCCCGGCGGTGATGGTGCCGCCCCAGCGGATGCCCGTGATGTTCTTCAGGTCCGCGAGGGGGCTCTTCAGCAGCTCGGCGTATTCCTCCACCAGGGGCAGCTGCCAGAGGTACTCGCCCACGGCATTTCCCGAATCCAGCAGCCGGTCCACCAGCTTCTGGTCGGTGCCCATGACCGCCGAGACGCCGTCGCCCATGGCCACCAGGGCCGCCCCCGTGAGGGTGGCCAGGTCCACCACGTGGTCCGCGCCCAGCTCTCCGGCGTAGTGGAGCAGGTCCGCCAGCACCAGCCGCCCCTCGGCGTCCGTGTTGAGCACCTCGATGGTCTTGCCGCTGCGGCTGCGGAGGACGTCACCGGGCTTGTAGCTGGTGCCCGAAGGCATGTTCTCCACCAGGCCCATGAGCCCCGTCACCTGCACGGGGACCTCCAGCTGGGCGCAGGCGGCCAGGGTGGCCAGCACGATGGCCGCGCCGGTCATGTCGTCCTTCATCGTTTCCATGCTGGAGCCGTCCTTGAGGGACAGGCCGCCGGAATCGAAGCAGACGCCCTTGCCCACGAGAACCACGTGCTTCTTGGGCTTCTCCTTGGGCTTGTACTCGAGCTTCACCACCCGGGGCGGCCGGGCGCTGCCCTGGCCCACGGCGAGAACCGAACGGAAGCCCCCCTTCTCGAGGGCCGGCACATCCAGCACCTCGCAGTGCAGCTTGTGCTGCTTGGCCAGCTTCACAGCCATGTCGGCGAACACTTCCGGATAGAGATCGCCGGCGGGGGTGTTGGCCAGGTCGCGGACCCGGTGGCAGGCGGCCACGCCGGCTTCGATGACGGGCAGCTTGCGCCGCGCCTTCCGCGTGTCGTCGCCGTTGGTGAAGATCTCGATGGACGCGAACTGCTTCGGCTCCTGCTTCCCGCCCTTGAAGGCCACCAGGTCGTAGTTCGCCAGCAGCGCGCCCTCGGCCACCGCCACCTGCACGGCATCGTGGTCCAGGGTGGACGTGGAAGGCGATAGAACGCCGATCTTCTTCCACTTCTTCTTGAGGCAGAAGCGGCCGGCGGTACCCACGGCCTTGCGGATCTTGTTGAGCGTCACCTTCTCTTCATCGCCGAGGCCGACGAGGACCATCCAGCGGCTTTCCTTCACACCATTGGGGTGGTGCAGCGGCACAACTTCAAGATAGTCCGCCTTGAAATCTTCTTCGTCCATCACCTGCCGGGCCACCTTGCTGATGGCGAGGGGCAGCCGATGGCGCTCGCGTCCGGAGAACACCGGAACGATCAACGCATCTCCGGCGAAATCTTTTCCGGTCTGAGAACTGATATCCACTGAAGGCATGGAAGTTCCTCCTGGCCCAAGAGCCTAGATCCTGGGGTAAAAAAAGAAAAGCCTGTTTTTCATCACTATTTGTCACGGATAAGCAATTTATTAGCAGCATCTTTTTCAACACTAGCCAATAGAGGGAGTTCCGGCATCCAATGGAAGGATGTCCCCCATGGACCTGGCTCCCCGGCACCGCCTGCCCTTTCCCCTCCCCGGCCCCTGGCCCGCCTGCGCGCGGGCACTCTTGCGTGCGGGTGCCCCCTGGTTGCACACCGGCGGCACCGGGGACGGCCTCCTGGGCCTGCCGGGCGGGCCCCAGCTGACTTCCCGGTGGTCAGGCCCCGGCTGGGCCACCCACCTGGAGGGCCGGCCCTGCCCCGGCTCGCCCTGGGAGGCCCTGGAAGCGGCCCTCCCCGTCCATCCCGGCCCCTGGGTGGGGGCCGCTTCCTTCGAGCTGGCCTGCGACGAGGCCGGCCTGCCCCGCCAGGAGCTGGCCCCGGGCACTCTGGGCCAGCACTGGCAGGGCCTCCGGCAGGCCCTGCACCTGCAGGACGGCCAGGCTGAGCTGTGGTCCTGGAACGAAGCCCCCCCGGATCCCCGGGCCTGGGCGGGGATGCTCCACGTCGGAAGCGTCCCGGAACCGGAACCTCTGGCCCTCGCTCCCCGCTGGGAGGAGGCCCGCCACCGGACCGCCGTGGAGCAGATCCGGGAGCGCATCCTGGACGGCGGCTTCTACGTCGCCAACCTCTGCGTCCCCTTCGAGGCGGCGTTCGCGGGCGACCCGGCCGGCCTGGCCCTCAGCGCCTTTGCCCGGGCCCGCCCCCCCTTCGGCGCCCTCCTGGACCTGGATGGGCTGCGCCTTCTCTGCCTCAGCATGGAGCGCCTCCTGTCGCGCCGGGGGAACCGCATCTGGGCCCAGCCCATCAAGGGGAGCGTGCCCCTCACGGGAGATTCCACCACGGACCGGCAGGCCGCCGAAGCCTTGGCGGCCGATCCCAAAGAGCGTGCCGAACACACCATGATCCTGGATCTGGTGCGCAATGACCTGGGCCGGGTGGCCCAGGTCGGAAGCGTGTCCGTGAGCCGGCCCATGGCCGTGGAGCCCTACCCCACCGTGCAGCATCTGGTCAGCACCGTGGAAGCCCAGGCGCGGCCCGGCCTGGGCCTGGCGGAGCTGCTCCGGGCCGTCCTGCCCGGCGGCAGCGTCACCGGGGCCCCCAAGCATGCGGTCTGCGCCCACCTGGCCCAGGCCGAGGCCTCTCCCCGGGGCTTCTACTGCGGGGCCCTGGGCTGGATCGCGCCCACGGGCGACCTGGACCTGGCCCTGCCCATCCGCACGGCCCAGATCCAGGGGGGACAGATCATCTACTGGGCCGGCGGGGGCATCACCCGGCGCAGCGACCCCGCCCGGGAATGGGCCGAACTGCACCTGAAGACCCGGGCCATCACGGGCTGATCACGCCGCGCTGGCCCGCTTCAGAAGCTCCTCGAAGCGCTCGAAGAGGTGGGCCCGGGGACCCTTGGGCTGGCGCTTGAGGACCATACCAGCCTGGTCCGGGGTGCGGCCGCCCTTGATCTGGTTGCAGGAGAGGCAGCACCCCACGAGGTTCTGCCAGGTGGTGGACCCGCCCTGGCAGAGGGGCACCACATGGTCCACCGTGGTGGCCTTCCGCTGGCAACCTTCGTACTGGCAGAGGTAGTGGTCCCGGCGCAGCACGCGGCGCTCCAGACGTCCGATGAGCAGCTTGGAATCACTGCAGGCCTGGGCGTGGGGAAAGATGATGAGCTCGAGCCTCCCCTCCAGATCCCCGTGCCGTTCGAAGGTGGCCGGGTTCAGCACATGGGCGCGACCCGCCACCACGGCGCAGAGAGCCCGCCGGCGGCTAACTTCCTGCATGGGAACGTAGTTCCGGTCGACGGCGATGACCTCGCCGACCCCGTGACGTTCCCGCGCCTTCAGCATCGCTCCCCCGGATTGGCCCGAATCCTAAGGCATTCCGGCGATTTGTGAAGCGAATTATTCAATCAAATCAGATAAAACCGGCATTGATCGATTCTCCAGTGGCCCGGGCAGCTCCGCCGGGGCGGCTTCTGGAGAAACCTCCACGCCCGCCAGTTTCTTTTCCATCTGATCCCGCCGGGCGGAGACATCCCCCAGCTTGCCGCTGGCCTCCTCCAGTTTCTTCTGGGCCGCGGCCAGGGCCACGCCGAAGCGGCCGAACTCCGCCTTCACATGGCCCAGCACCTTCCAGACCTCGCTGGTCTGGCGGCTGATGGCCAGCGTCTTGAAACCCACCTGGAGGCTATTGAGGAAGGCCGTGAGGGTGGTGGGCCCCAGCAGGGTGACCCGGCATTCGCGCTGGAGGCGCTCCAGCAGACCCGGCCGCCGCAGCGCCTCGGCATACAGGCCCTCGAAGGGCAGGAAGAGCAGTGCGAAATCCGTGGTGTGGGGCGGCGCGATGTACTTGTCGCGGATCTCCCGGCCCTGGGCCAGGAGGCGCTGCTCCAGGGCCTTCCCGGCGGCCTCCACCGCCGCCAGATCCCCGATCTCGTAGGCCTCCGTCAGCCGCTGGTAGTCCTCCAGCGGAAACTTGGCGTCGATGGGCAGCCAGACGGCTCCGCCCTCTTCAGGTCCCGGCAGCTTCACGGCGAACTCCACCACCTCCGCCGACCGGGGCCGCACCCTCACATTCGCGGCGTACTGGGAGGGGGCCAGGAACTGCTCCAGCAGGGCCCCCAGCTGGGCCTCGCCCATCACGCCCCGGGCCTTCACATTGGTCAGCGCCCGCTTCAGGCCGCCCACATCCTGGGCCAGCCCCTGCATCTCGCCCAGCCCCCGCTGCACCTGCTCCAGCCGCTCGGCCACCAGGCTGAAGCTCTCCCCCAGCCGCTTTTCCAGGGCCTCGTGCAGCTGCTCGTCCACGGTGCGACGCATCTGTTCGAGCCTGGCCTCGGTGGAGGCCTGGATGGCCTCGAGCCGCTGCTGGACCTGCTGCTGCACCAGGGCCAGCTGGGCGGCCTGCTCCGACCGCGAGGCCCGGAGCGCCTCCTGCACCGCCCCGGTGAGCTGGCGGAACCCCTCCCCCAGCTTCTCCGCCTGGGCCGTGCGCAGCTGGCCCAGGTCCGCCGCCAGGGGCTGGAGCTGGGAGACGAGGGCCTGGTGGGACTCGGCCCGGTTCCTGGAGGCCAGCTCCTCCGCGTGGCGCCGCAGGGCTTCGAAGGGCGCCGAATCCCTCCGCAGCGCGGCCCAGAGGGCCAGGGCCGCCCCAAGAAAGGCCAGCAGGATCGCGATCAGGGGGAGGCTCATGCCTCCATGATCAGGCCTTCCCCTCGCCAGGCAGTGTCCATTCGGCGCGGCGGCCCCCGCCCTCGGCGGACAGCGTCAATCCGGCGACCCAATCCGAGGGCCAGGGCCCATCCTGCCCCGCCCATTCGACCACCAGCCGGTCCCCGGGCTCGATGGCCTCCTCCAGGCCCAGCGCCCAGGCCCCCTCCGGCCCGGGACGGTAGAGGTCCAGGTGGAAGAGTCGGCCCTCCGGCAGGCCATAGCGGTGGAGCACCGCGTAGGTCGGCGAGGCCACGTCATCCGGATCACCGCCCAGGCCCCGCAGGAAGCCCCGGGTCCAGGTGGTCTTTCCCGCGCCCAGTTCCCCCCGCAGCAGCCAGGTGCCCCCGGGCGGCGTGATCCGCGCCAGGGCTTCGCCCAGGGCCTCGGTGGCGGCATCGTCCGCCAGGAAGCGCTCAGTCACGCAGCAACCTTGGAAGCTGATCCGCGAGATCCCGGGGCACCAGGCCCGGCCCGGGAAGGCGGTCCCCGGCGGCGCCATGGAACCAGGCTGCCGCGGCGACGGCCTCGCGCATGGGCAGGCCCTGGGCGCGGAAGCCGGCCACCATCCCCGCCAGCAGGTCGCCGCTGCCGCCCGTGGCCATGCCCGGATGGCCCGTGGGGTTGATCCACAGCTCGTCGCAGGCGCCCCCTGCCAGGACACTCTGGGCCCCTTTGAGCAGTAGCACTCCCGGTCTCCCCGCCGAGACCTGCCGGGCCTGGGCCAGGCGCTCATCCATCAGCAGGGGCCGGGGCAGCCCGAACAGCCGCGCGAATTCACCGGGGTGAGGCGTGATGGCGGTGCCGGGCCGGTCCATCCAGCGCTTTCCCTCTCCTTCCTTCAGGGCCGAGGCATCCAGCACCAGCGGGCCCTCCCAATCAGGCACCTGGGCCACCCC
Source organism: Holophagaceae bacterium (assembly GCA_003538615.1). Lineage (GTDB taxonomy): Bacteria > Acidobacteriota > Holophagae > Holophagales > Holophagaceae > Geothrix. The sequence goes on from DPRT01000062.1 coordinate 28,125, forward strand.
ACCCGGACCAACCAGCAGCACGTCAGCCTCCGGAGGCACCTTGCCCTGCCAGGGCCGCACCATGGCCTCGGGCACCTGGGCCGCGATTTCGGCCCGCACATCGGGATCCGTCAGCACCGTCACCAGGCCGGCACCCACCCGCAGCGCGCCCAGGGACGCCAGCACCGCGGCCCCGCTCATGCCCAGGCTGCCGGCGCGGATCACCACATGCCCGAAACTGCCCTTGTGGGCATTCCAGGCCCGGGGAGTCAGCGCCGGGCGTTCCAGGAGATGCATGGCGGCTTCGGGACTCCGGTCCAGGGGGATGGGCACCACCGTGATCTCCCCGCAGGCTTCCCGGGCGGGCATCAGGCCATGGCAGACCTTCATCGCGCCGAAACAGGCGGTCCGCGTGGCCCGCACGGCCACGCCCGGAACCTCGGCACAGCTGGGATCCAGCCCCGACGGCAGGTCCAGGGCCAGCACCGGCAGGCCGGAGGCGTTCAGGGCCTGGACCCAGGCCGCCGCAGCACCCTCCAGGGGCCGCGTGGTGCCCAGGCCGAAGAGGCCGTCCACCACCCAGCCGCGCCAGGTCCTCATCAGGTCCGCAGGCGCGGCGGACGTGCCGATCCCTCCGCCGAGGCCCACCCACAACCGGGCCTGGTGGGCGGCGTCTCCGCGCCACTCGGGCTGCGGGACCGGGCACCACACCGCCACATCACGACCCTCCAGCCGGGCCAGCCGGGCCAGGGCCAGGGCATCACCGCCGTTGTTGCCCGGGCCCGCCAGCACCTGCACGGGCTCGCCCCGGGGAATCAGGGCCAGGGCCCCCAGGGCGGCGTGTTCCTGGAGCACCAGGGACGGGATGCCCCAGGCCTCGATGGCCTGGCGCTCCGCAGCCCGCATCTCGTCGGCGGTGAGGAGGGGAATCATGGCGACAGTCTAGGCCCGTTCGGCCAGATAGGCAGCCAGGGCCCTCGGATACAGTTCCATCTCGGCCGCATAGACCCGCTTCTGGAGGTCCTCCGGGGCGTCTCCGGGGAGGACGGGCACCCGCACCTGCTCCAGGATGCGCCCGTGGTCGTATTCGCCGTCCACCAGGTGCACCGTGGCGCCGGACTCGGCTTCCCCCGCCGCCAGCACGGCCCGGTGGACGTGCATGCCGTACATGCCCGCCCCGCCCCAGCGGGGCAGCAGGCCCGGGTGGATGTTGAGGATGCGGCCCTCCCAGCGCGCCGGAACGGCCAGCTTCTTCAGCCAGCCGCACAGGCAGATCAGGTCCGCNNCCAGCCGGGAGAGCCCCCCGGCCTTGGCGGACGAGGCCAGCCCCAGCACCGGAAGGCCCGGTATCCGGCCCTCGCGGCAGGCCCTGAGCAGGTTCAGGGCGTTGCCGCCGGTGCCGGAGATGAAGAAGGCGATCCGCTTCACTGGAGGGCCGTGAGCACCACCGTGTCGGCGATGTCCTGGGCGCTGCAGCCGCGGCTCAGGTCGTTGGCGGGCTTGGCCAGGCCCTGGAGGAAGGGCCCGATGGCGGCGCAGCCGCCCATGCGCTCGGCGATCTTGTACGAGATGTTGCCGGCGTCGAGATCCGGGAACACCAGCACATTGGCCCGGCCCGCCACGGCGGA
>DPRT01000062.1:29829-35088 GCA_003538615.1 Holophagaceae bacterium
TGGATCATCAGGAAGAAGCTGGACACGGTCTTGATGCCCTTGGCGGCGCCGATGGCCTGGAGGCAGGCCCGCACGGTCTCGGCGGTGGTGTTCAGGGCCCCGGCCACCAGACCGTCGCAGTGGCCGTTCTGCACCAGCATGGCGCCGAACCACAGCGGGTTGTGGACGGCCTCCAGGGCCTGGGCCTCGGTGATGCCCTTGGCCTTGCGCCGCTCGTAGTAGGCCCCGGCCAGCTCCCCCAGCAGCGGGCTGGCGGCGGGATCCACCAGCGCCGCGCCCTTCAGGGACAAGCCCAAGGTTGCGCTCCGCGCCTCCATCCCGGCGGGATCCCCCAGGATCGTCAGGCGGCAGAGGCCCTGCTCCAGCAGCATGGCTGCGGCCTGGAGGGTGCGGTCCTCCCGGCCCTCGGGCAGCACGATGTGGCGCTGCAACTCCTTGGCACGGGCGCGGAAGCGCTCCATCCAGGTGGTGTGGTTGGCGTGGGTCATGGGGTCCTCCGGGGACGGGACGCGGGTTGGGACGAGGGGGGATCGGCGAGAAAGGCGTGGGGATCCTGGCCCGTGCGGTCGCGGAAGGTGTCCGCCAGGCTCGGGGCTCCGGAGCTGGGTTCGTCGAGATACAGGGTCTCCACCCGGTGCATGGGCAGGAAGCGGGTGCCCAGGGCCACCTGATCGGCCTGGCCCGTGCGCACCAGCGTCAGCACCTCCTCCCAGGGGATGAGGTCGAGGCCCCGGAGGGCGATGCCGGCCGCATCCAGACCGAGAATCCGCCCCCACAGACGTTCCCGCGGAGACTGGAGCACCACCACCACGAGGTCGCCGGCATGGAAGGGCATGGTCAGGGGCATGGGTCGGCTCCAGTTCGAATCTTACAGGGCCGGGCCTTCGACGATGAGGCGGCCTTCGGTGAAGCCCTCCATGGCCCACCGGGGCCCTTCGAATCCGTTGCCGCTGGCCCGCACCCCGCCGAAGGGCGCGGCGTCCAGACGGAAGGTGGGCGGGAGGTTCAGCAGCACGCCACCGGCCTGCAGGCGCGATTCCGCCAGGCGCAGGTGGCGCTGGTCCCGGCTGTAGGCGCTGGCCCGCAGGCCGAACCGCGTGGCGGCGGCCCGGTCGAGGCCCTCTTCGAACGAATCCACCCGGGTCAGCACGGTGATGGGCGCGAAGGCCTCCTCGCACTGGAAGGGATCGTCCTCGGACAGTCCCGCGAGGATCGCCGGCGGCAGGAGGGCGCCCTGGCGGACTCCGCGCATCAGCACCTCAGCGCCACCCAAAACCGCGCGGTCGAGGCCTTCGTCCATGCGCTGGGCCGTGGCTTCATCGATGAGCGGGCCCACCACGGTGGCTGGATTCAGCGGATCGCCCACGGGCAGGGCTTTCACGGCGGCCACGAAAGCCGGGGTGAAGGCATCCCACAGGTTCGTGTGCACGTAGATCCGCTGGGCCTTGGAGCAACTCTGCCCCGCCCCGGCCACGGCGGCGGGGGCGAGCTGGCGGGCCACGGCAGCCGCATCCACGCCCTCATCCACCACCACGGCGCCGTTCCCACCCAGCTCCAGCAGGAGCCGCTTGCCCGCCAGCACCTGTTCCAGATGGCGTCCCACGCGCTCGGAGCCGGTGAAACTCACGGCGGCGATGCGGGGGTCCTTGGCCAAGGCCTCGGCGGCGACAGGATCCGGCGAGGCCAGCTGGAGCAGGCGCACGGGCGCCGCCACCTGCTGGCGGGCCGCTTCGAAGCTCTCCCAAAGCAGATGCGAGGTCCGGGGGGCCTGGGGACAGGGTTTCCAGATGGCGCTGCAGCCCGCGGCCAGGGCGGGCCCCAGCTTGTGCACCGCCAGGTTCACCGGGAAATTGAACGGCGTGATGGCCAGGATGGGCCCCACAGGGAAGCGCCGCAGCACCGCCCGGCAGCCCTCGGCCCCGGCCATCAGATCGTAGGGGACGGCCTCCTCTCCGAAGGCGGCCACCGCATCGGCCGTGGCCCGCAGGGTGGCCTCGGCGCGGCCCACTTCCCCCAGGGCCAGCGTGATGGGCTTCCCGGTCTCCTCGGTGATGAGCCGCGCCAGCTCTTCCCGGACCAGGCCCACCTGGCCCAGCCAGGCTTCCATGAGCCGGCGCCGGTCCAGCCGGGAGGCCCCGCGCCAGGCCTCGAAGGATCTGCGGGCCGCCTCCGCCATGCCCTCCCATGTCGCCGCCATGATCCGCCCTCCACCGGGGCCTCCGCCGAAGCTCCCGAATGCCTTCCAGTTTAATCATTAAGTCTTTGGGATTCGTCACATCCATCGCGGCATACGATTATCAACCTCCGCATCCTGTGGTCGATACGGAGGGTTCCGGCCCCGGAGAGGACGCTCATGAGTCTCGTGTTGCATCAGGATCGCCAGACCTCCAGCCTGCGCCTGGAAGGTACCTTCACGTTCGAATCGCATGCGCAGTTCCGGAGCGTCAGCCAGGACTTGCTGAATGCCACCACCTCCAGCCAGATCTCGCTCAACCTGTCTGCTCTCACCTACATGGATTCATCGGCCCTCGGCATGCTGCTGCTGCTGCGGGAGACCGCCGAAGCGAAGGGGGTCAAGATCCTCCTGGAGGATCCCTCCCCGGTGGTGATGGAGATCCTCAAAGTCGTGCAGTTCGTCAAGCTCTTCGAGATCCGGGAACGATGAAAGCCCCGGCTGGGATTCCCCCCCTGGTTCCCGCGGTGGCCTCCCAGGGGGACGGCGCCCGCGGGCCGGGCGCATGACCATGCGCTCCCGCCCCTTCGGCATCCAGCGCAAGATTTTCGTGGCCTTCGGGTTGTTCTTCTCGCTGGCCGTCGCCGGGGGCGGGTGGGCCGTGGCTCAGTACGCCAGCCGCCTTTCCCGGAGCCAGATCGAGGAACGGCAGTTCCATGAAGTGACGCTGCTCGCCCGATCCGTGGATGACAAGCTCCGCTCCCACCTCCGGAGCCTGGAGGCCGTGGCCAGGGATGTTCCCTCCCGGGTCCTCCGGGATTCCCGCTTCGCAAACATCTGGCTCAAGGACCGCAGGGGCATCCAGGCCAGCTTCGACCACGGGATCTTTCTCCTGGGGCCCGACGGCCGCGTCCTGGCCGAGGCCGCCCCGGATCCCATGGGTGGCCGGCTGCCCGGGCATCTCCAGCCATTCCTCGAGGCGGTGGTGGCGCGCCGGCAAGCCGGGGTGTCGGAAGCCTACGCGCCCGAGGGATCCAGGGGGCCTGCCGTCATGCTGGCCGCCCCGTTCCTGGGGCGGGATGGACGCGTCCTAGGCGTCCTCGCGGGCAGCGCCGACCTGTTCCAGGAGGAGGTCCTCCTCGAGAACGCCCGCCGCCGGCAGCCCGGCTCCAGCTACCTCCAGATGTTTGATTCCCGTGGGAGGGTGCTGATCCACCCAGATCCGGCCCGGATCATGAAACCGCTGGAGCGATCTGGATCCCAGGATCTCTTCGACCGCGCGATCAAGGGATTCGAAGGCAGCGGAGAGCGGATCAATGCCGCGGGGCGGCAGACCATCTCCTCGCTGAAGCGCCTCCAGACCACCGACGGCATCCTGGTGGCCAGCCTCTCGATCTCGGAGGCCCTCGCGCCCATCGAACGGCTGCGGGCCTACCTCAAGGTCGCCGTGGCCGGCGTGGTGGCGCTGAGCCTCTTCCTCACCTGGCTGATCTCCCACCGGCTGGCCGATAACCTCGAGGACGTCACGCGGCAGATCCGCACCCTGGGAGACCTGCCGAGCGGCAGCCGGATCATCCGGATCAAGGGAGAGGACGAGGTCAGCGATCTGGCCAGATCCTTCAACGACATGATCGGGCGCCTAGAGGCCCACGAGGCCAGGCTCACCCTGGCCAAGGCCGAGACGGACGAGGAGTTGGGCATCACCAAGCACGTCCTGAACCGGCTCGTCGAACCCGGCCTGCGCCACCTGCCGCCGGGCTTCCACATGGAAACGCTCCAGACCCAGCGCATCAACGGGGATGCCTGCACCTACCATCAGGGCCTGCCGGGAATCCATTCCGGACTCATCTGCGACGCCACGGGCCACGGCCTCACCGCCGGGGTCTCCACCCTTCCCACGGTGCAGACCTTCCTCAGCATGGCCGGCCGGGACATCCCCCTGGAGACCATCTACCTGGAGATCAATGCAAAGCTCCGCCAGATGCTGCCTTCAGGGCGATTCGTCTGCCTGCTGCTGGTGCGGCTGGATGTCCGTCATGGCTCGCTCTCCGTCCTGAACGCAGGCCTCCCGGACGCGAGCCTGCTGCCTGCCCATGGCCCTGCGCGGAAGCTCAAATCCCACAACCTCCCCGCGGGCGTGCTCGACGCCCCCGGCATCCCGATGGTGGAGCACATCGCCGTGTCCGAAGGGGACCGCTTCTTCGCCTTCACGGACGGCCTCCAGGACCTCCTCGGGGACCGCATCGATGCCCTCCTGGCCCGGGAAGCGGCCGGCGCGCCGTTCAGCGCCAGCCGGAGATCCATTCAGGAGGCCCTGGCACAGGGCAGCTGGGATCACGAGCAGCAGGATGATGTGAGCTGGGCGCTGTGGGAGATCCCCTCCCTGGCCCCCCCGGAGATCATGGCCCCCGCCAGGGCTGCAGGCCGCTTTTCCGGGCCTCTCCACACCACGTTCTCGGTGGAACTGGCCCTGCATCCCCGCCAGCATTCCATCCCCAGCGTCCTTCCAGACCTCCTCCGGCTGGTGGGCAGCCAGGGGCTGCCCGCAGAGGCCGCTCAGACGCTGGCCGTGGCTTTGTCCGAGGCCCTGGGCAACGCGGTGGACCACGGGCTGCTCCGCCTGGACACTCGCCTCAAGGAGGAGGGGTTCATGGCCTACGATGCGGCCCGGAAAGCGGGTCTGGAAGCCGCCCCGGCACACCCGATCCACCTCCGCATCGCCCTCCATTCCGATGCCCAGAACCGGATTCGCGAGGTCGCTGTGGACGTCGAGGATCCGGGCCCCGGGTTCGACTGGAGGGCCCGGCAGAACCGGGATGCCCACGGTCAGCGGGGGCGGGGCCTGCGCATGCTCCAGTCACTCTCCCTGGACCTCGGGTTCAACGAGGCCGGCAACGCCATCCACTTCACGCTGCCCTGCGGTTGAGGCACCAGGGAGGGTAGGATGGGAACAGGAGTACTCCCATGACCAAGCCTCTCGTCCCTGCCGATCTCCTGAAGCAGCTTCAGGCGGCGGACATTCCGGCTTCCGGCGCCACCGCCGGGAAACCGAAGGCCGCCGCCCATCCCAAGCCCGTGGTCAAGGC
>DPRT01000062.1:35181-36872 GCA_003538615.1 Holophagaceae bacterium
AGGGTGGCGGCGATCAGAAGGCCACGGTCCCCGAATCCGGCCCGGGCCGCCGCGGAGATCAGCATCACCCCGGCCAGGGCCAACCCCCAGGTGAGGGCGCGTTTGAGGTGGAACGGGTTGCGCATCGGCATCTCCTCCCCGCCCTCCCGGCCCAGCCCGGCCCGCTGGGCCCACCAGGCACCCGCGAGGAGAACCGCCACCATGGCGGCCATGGGGAGCAGGAGGGAGCGGACCAGATCCGGCCCCCCCACCACACCGGCGAGGAACGCCACCCGCACACCCATCATCGCGCAGGCCAGGGTCACCGCCACGAGGCCGACGCTGCGGAGGGATGGGTCCTGCTTGACCTGACGCGACATGGCGACGGTGACGACGGTCGAGCTCGCCATGCCCCCCACCACCCCCATCATCACGGCGCCCCTGCGGGCCCCCAGGATGCGGTTGAGGGCATAGCCCAGGAAATCCACCGCGGCGATGAGGGCCACCATCCAGCCCACCTTCTGCGGCGAGAGCGCGCCCCAGGGGTCCAGCGTCCTGGCGGGGAGCAGGGGCAGCAGGATGGCGAAGACGATCAGCAGCTGCATGGCCGCGGTCAGGTCCTCGCGATGCAGCCGGGGGATCCAGGCCCGGATCCAGGGCTTGGACAGCAGGAGCAGGGTCACGATCACCGCCACGGCCACCGCCAGCAGCGCGTCCCGGGTGAGCAGCATGCCCAGCAGGGGCGCGGCGAGGGCGGCGATCTCCGTGGTGAGCCCCCGTTCCGGGTTGTTGGTGACGTGGTAGAAGAGGCCCACCAGAAGCGCCGCGAACGCCATCACCGCGATGGGCATGGCCATGCCGTTGGCACCCACCTTCACGGAGATCCACCCCAGCAGCGTGAGGAGCGCGAAGGTGCGGGCCCCCAGGCTGCCGTGCTGCGTCTCGAGGCGATCCGATTCCCGGCGGTTCTGGCCGTCGTGGCTCTCCTGGCTCCGCTCGAAACCGCTGCGCTCCCGTTCCAGCCCCATCATCAGGCCCAGGGCCACGGCCATGGCGGCTTCCTTCAGGGTGGAGAAATCGAGGCTCAGCATGACGGGCTCCCGTGGATCACGGATGACTTAATCGGCCAGTTGCCAGATCTGGATACGGCTGGTGCGTTTCAGCACGGCGGCCACCAGATCGGGAGCCGCCTGGCCGTAGGTGCGCACCCGGAAGGTTCCCCCGCCCGGCAGGTGGACCACGTGGATCGAGGCCCCGCCCGGGAAATCCGGATGGCGGGCCAGGGGCCGGGCCAGGGCTTCCAGATCCAGGGCCTCGAGCCAGCCCTCCGGCAGGGGGGCCGTCCGGGCACCGGGCACCAGGGCCCCGGCCTCCCGCGCCTGGAGCAGCACCAGATGCCAAGTCCCGTCCTGCTGGCCCCGCCAGCACAGGAAGGGCGGCAGCGCAGCGAAACCGACACCGCCCTTGCGGATCTCCGGCCAGGCCCGCAGCGAGGCGAGACCCGCCTCGTCGGCGGCCTCCATGGCGAGGCGGGCCAGGTCCGGAGAGACCGGCGGAATCCAGGGTTCCACGCTCTGCATGCCGTCGAGCATGGCAGATCGGGTAGGCTGGGCCCATGGGTACGACGCGCTGGCGCGGGAGGCTTGAATCAAGCGGAGGGGGAAGGCCGTGAGCCCGGCACCCGTCATCGCCACCGGTCAGCAGATCGGCGC
>DPRT01000019.1:0-6374 GCA_003538615.1 Holophagaceae bacterium
TTGTCATGGGTTGTGGAAATACTGCAAATAATGAAGAAAGAATCCCCAATGGGGTTCCTGGTAGACTTCCAATCTGCGCCTCGTCCCCCGAGGCGCCCCTTTTTTTATGGCCAACCTGACCCCCACCCCCCCCCTGCGTCTCCGGCACCGCCTGGAGTACGGCGCTTTCCGCCTGCTGGACGGGGTGGTCGGGCGCCTGCCCTGGGCCACGGTGCAGGCCCTGGGCGAGGCTGCCGGAACCCTCTTCTACCTGGTGGATCCCCGCCACCGCCGCATCGTGCGGGAGAACCTGCGCTTTGCAGACCTGGGCCTGGACGAGGCCGGCACCCGGGCCCTGTCCCGGGCCTGTTTCCGGCACTTCGGAGCCCTCTTCGTGGGACTCCTGCGCCTGCGCCACGCCACGCCCGAGGAACTCGACCGCTGGATCCGGGTGGAGGGCCTGGAGCACTTCGACGCCGCCCAGGCCGGCGGCAAGGGCTTCATCCAGCTCACGGGGCACTACGGCAACTGGGAGGCCATCGCCCTGGCCCAGAGCCGCCACGGCCGTACCTTGGATGCCATCGGACGGGAGTTGGACAATCCCCTGCTGGAACCCATCTCCCTGGCCTTCCGCACCCGGTTCGGCAACCGGGTGATCCTCAAGGATGGCGCCATGCGCGACACGCTGAAGGCCCTGAAGGCGGGGCGCGGCGTGGGTTTCCTGCTGGACCAGGACGCCCTCACCAGCGGCGTGTTCGTCCGGTTCCTGGGCCAGTGGGCCTCCACCTTCGGCACCGCCGGGAGCCTGGCGGCCCGTTACAGTCTGCCCGTGCTGCCGGTCTTCAGCTGGCCCAACCCGGACGGCACCATCACGGTGCGTTTCGAGCCTCCCTTCCAGGTGCCCGCCACCGGGGATGCGGCCAGGGATGCCTGGGTGGCCACCCAGCTCATGACCGCCCGCATCGAGGCCCAGATCCGGAAGGATCCCCGCTGGTGGTTCTGGATGCACCGCCGCTTCAAGACCCGGCCCGGAGAGGGCAGCCCCCTCCCCGCTCCGCTTCCCCCGGCAGATTGGGTAGAATCAGTACAACCTCCCCATGCCTGACCGGGCCCTTCGGCCCGCCTTTTTTTGACCCCCCTTTTCAGGACATCCCCATGCCCAAGCACGTGCTTGTGAAGCTCGAACTGGAACTCAAGGACATCAAGCAGGCCCTCCTGGTGGAGATCCCCCAGGAGATCGCCCGGGCGGCCGGGCAGGGCGACCTCTCGGAGAACGCCGAGTACGAGCAGGCCCTGGCCAAGCGGGACATGTTCCAGAACAAGCTCGTCACCCTGGAGAAGCGCATCTCCGAGGTGGCCAGCCTGGACATCAGCCGCCTGCCCAAGTCCCGGGCCGCCTACGGGTCCAAAGTCACGATCCTCGACCTGGATTCCGAAGAGGAGTTCACGTACACGCTGGTGCTGCCTGAGGAACTCGATGGCCATCCTCAGCATCTCAGCATCAGCTCCCCCATCGGCATGGCGCTGGTGGGCCAGGAGGAGGGCAACGAGGTGCGCGTCCAGATCCCCGCGGGTGTCCGGCGCTTCGAGATCCTGGAACTCAAGACCATTCACGATGTAGCCTANNTCCTTCTGCGGCAAGGAGCCCCACGAGGTGGAGCAGCTCCTGGCGGGGCCCGAGGCCTTCATCTGCAACGAGTGCCTGGAGGCCGGCCAGCTGCAGCTGCGCATGAGCCGCCAGGGCAAGCCCCTGGGCAAGCCCGATGCCCGCCTCAGCCGGCCCAAGGAGATCAANNTTCCTGGACGTGCCCCTGGCCATGGCCGACGCCACCACGCTGACGGAAGCCGGCTACGTGGGCGAGGACGTGGAGAACATCCTCACCAAGCTGCTGCAGGCCGCCAACTACGATGTGGAGCGGGCCCAGCGGGGCATCGTCTTCATCGACGAGATCGACAAGGTGGGCCGCAAGAGCGAGAACCCCAGCATCACCCGCGACGTGAGCGGCGAGGGCGTGCAGCAGGCCCTGTTGAAGCTCGTCGAAGGCACCGTGGCCAACGTGCCGCCCCAGGGCGGACGCAAGCATCCGCACCAGGAGTTCATCCAGCTGGACACCAGCAACATCCTGTTCATCTGCGGCGGCGCCTTCGTGGGCATCGAGGACATCATCAAGCAGCGCATCCGGGCCAAGGCCGTGGGCTTCGGCTCCACGCCCTCGTCGAAAGAGGACAAGGAGAACCTGCTGCGCCTGGTGGAACCCGAGGACATCATCAAGTTCGGCCTCATCCCCGAGCTGGTGGGCCGCCTGCCCGTGGTGGCGGGCCTCTCGCCCCTGGACCGGGAGGCCCTGGTGGCCATCCTGACCCAGCCCAAGAACGCCATCACCAAGCAGTTCGTGAAGCTGTTCGACATGGACGACGTGGACCTGAGCTTCGAGGAGGGCGCCATCGACGCCATCGCCGAGCAGGCCCTCACCCGCAAGCTGGGCGCCCGGGGCCTCCGCAGCCTGGTGGAGCAGATCCTGCTGGAGCCCATGTACGAGCTGCCCTCGGACAAGCGCACGTCCCGCGAGACGCTGCGCATCACCCGGCAGAAAGTGGAAGAGGCGCTGGGCCTGCCCTCCCAGCCCATCTCCGCCGCAGGCTGAATCGAGAGGTCATTCCTTGGCCGTTCCAAAGACGCTGACCCTGCCGGCCATCCCCATCCGGGACATGGTGCTGTTCCCCGGGGCGCGGGTGCCCTTCGTGGTGGGCCGGTCCGCCTCGGTGCGCACGCTGGAGCTGGCCATCAAGGCCGGCGATCACCTCCTGATGCTCACGCAGAGGGATTCCAAGGTGGAGACCCCGGCCCAGGAGGATCTCTTCCCCATCGGCACCTTGGCCCTGGTGGAATCCGTCATCGCCCTGCCCAAGGACTACTACAAGGTGGGCGTGAAGGGCGTGGCCCGCGTGAACCTGCGCCGCTACGACGACAGCGGCGAGGTCATCCAGGCCGAGGCCTACCTGCTGGCGGAACCCCCCCACCCGGGGGGCGAATCCCTCCAGCCCTTCCACCAGGCCGTGGAGGCCTTCCTGGGCCGGAACCCTGACGCCTCGCGGCTCCTGAGCATGGATCAGATCCGCGAGCTGCCCCTGGGCAAGGCCATTGATACGGTGGCCGGGCTCGTGCCCGCCGAGGTGAAGCAGAAGCAGGAGATCCTGGAGCAGCTGGAGATCGGCTCGCGCCTGGAATCCCTCATGCGCCTGCTGGAGCTGGATACGGCGCGCTCCGAAGTGGACCGCACCCTGGATGAGAAGACCCGCCAGCGGCTGGACCAGGACCACAAGCAGTACGTGCTGAACGAGAAGATGCGCGTCATCCAGCAGGAGCTGGGCAAGAAGGAGGAGAAGGGCGAATCCGCCCGTCTCAAGGACCAGATCGAGGCCGCGGGCATGAGCACCGAGGCCAGGGTGAAGGCCCTGGAGGAACTGGAGCGCCTGGAAGCCATGCCGCCCCAGAGCGCGGAGGCCACCGTCAGCCGCACCTACCTGGACTGGCTGCTGGCCCTGCCCTGGCAGGCCATGGCCGAGGAGCGCCTGGACCTCGTGGAGGCCGAGCGCGTGCTGGACGAGGACCACTCGGGCCTCGACAAGGTCAAGGCCCGCATCCTGGAGCACCTGGCCGTCATGGCGCGGCTGAAGCAGGGGGAAGCCGCGGAGGAGGGCTCCCGTTCCCCCTTGCGCGGGCCGATCCTCTGCCTGGTGGGGCCCCCCGGCGTGGGCAAGACCTCCCTGGCCCGCAGCATCGCCCGGGCCCTGAACCGGCCCTTCGTGAGGCTCTCCCTGGGCGGTGTGCGCGACGAGGCGGAGATCCGNNCGCACCTACATCGGCTCCATGCCCGGCCGCATCATCTCGCTGATGAAGAAGGCGAAGGTCCGCAATCCGCTCCTGCTGCTGGACGAGATCGACAAGATGGCCTCGGATTTCCGCGGCGATCCCAGCAGCGCCCTGCTGGAGGTGCTGGACCCCGAGCAGAACGCCAGCTTCCAGGACCACTACCTGGACGTGGGCTTCGACCTCAGCCAGGTGCTCTTCCTGGCCACTGCCAACATGCGCCATCAGATCCCCGAGCCCCTGGAGGACCGCCTGGAGGTGTTGGAGCTCAGCGGCTACACCACCAAGGAGAAGCTGGCCATCGCGGAGCAGCACCTGCTCCCCCGCGCCCTCGAAGGCCACGGCATGAAGGGCATGGGCGTGCAGTTTGAGCCGGAGGCCCTGGAGAAGCTCGTGCAGGCCTACACCCGCGAGGCGGGCGTGCGTCAGCTGGAGCGCGAGATCGCCAACATCCTCCGCAAGCTGGCCCGGCACACACTCCAGCCCGAACGGGGCGAAGCCTTCGATCCCCTCATCACGACCGACCGCGTGCCGAAGCTGCTGGGGCCGGAGAAGTTCCTGGAGACCCGGGCGGAGGACACGGCCCCGCCGGGCCTCGTGAACGGCCTGGCCTGGACGCCCACCGGCGGCGATCTGCTCACCATCGAAGCCGCGGTGCTGCCGGGGAAGGGCAACCTCAAGCTCACGGGCAAGCTGGGCGAGGTCATGCAGGAGAGCGCCAATCTGGCCCTCAGCTACGTGCGGGCCCGGGCCGAGCGACTGGGCCTGAAGCGGGATTTCCTCGACACGGTGGATCTGCATGTCCACGTACCGGAAGGCGCCATCCCCAAGGACGGCCCCAGCGCCGGCATCACCCTGGCCACGGCGTTGATCTCGGTGCTGACCGGCATCCCCGCCCGGGCCGACATGGCCATGACCGGCGAACTGACCCTGCGGGGCCGCGTGCTGCCCATCGGCGGCCTGAAGGAGAAACTCCTCGCCGCCCATCGCCAGGGCCGCAAGGCCGTGCTCATCCCCAGCGAGAACGCGCGGCACCTGGAGGAAGTCCCGGCGGAAGTCCGNNCCCCGGCCCGCGAAAACGGGGCCAGGGCGCAGTAGGCGGGAAGGGCCCCGAGGCGGGACTAGAGCTTCATCAAGCTGAAGGCCTTGCTGTCCGAGTCAATGCCCAAATAATAGGTGTTATCGATGTTCTTGACGTCGCCCCACATGGTCAGGGACAGGTAGGAGAAGGACCAGCTTTCGTTGTAGCCCACGCCGCCAGGCGAGGAACCGTCCTTGAAGGAGAAGGTCTGGACGCCGTTCACGAGGGTGGCCTTGCTTCCCCACCCTACGTTCAGGGTGATGGGCTTGGTGGTGTCGAGCTGCAGCTTGCTGTAGAAATCGAGCGATGTCGCGGCCAGGGTGGGTTCTGGCGGAGCCGCGAAATTGCTGGGGTTTGCGACCGCGACCTGGGTGACCTCGCTGAGCCCGAATTCGCAATCGATGATCTGAAGCGAGATCCTGTCACGTTTCAAGACCATCCAGGGCTTCCCCGTCACCTTGCGGGCTCTTTCTCCATAAATATTCAGCACATAATATGAATTTGGAATGTCGCCTCTCCAGTATTCATATGTTTCTGCTGAACTGCTTGGCGTTGTGGGTGTGCTGGTGGAAGTGCCAGCACCTCCGCACCCCGCCGTGAAGGCGGCTAGTAGAATGGCAAAAATGAACGTCAAAACATTGATATTACGTCTCATTTTGTCTCCTTGATGATGACCTCGGGTAGATCTTTGTCGGGGGATGAATCACTCACAAATGTCACCTTTTTGATCATGAAGTCAAGAAATCCAGGGCTTTTGTCGCCCCATGCCGGGCCGGGGATCTCTGATAACCTCTCCCCATGCGCTTTCTCGCCAGCCATGTCATCCACTTCCTGGTCATGGGCCTGGGCATCGCCCTGGTGCTGGGCCTGCTGCACCCGACCACCCGGCCGGAACGCGCGCGGGCCTCGATCCTGAAGCATGTGGCCGGGCTCATCGGCATCGGCCTGGCCCTGGCCTGGGTGATGTACCTGCTGCCCCGGGCCCCTGTCCGGTTCTGACCCGGAGGGAGGGGCTGTGGTCGAGAGGGTCCTGGGTCACTGGGTCGCGCTCAAGGCAGGATGGGAGCGGATCTGGGCGGCCCTGGCGGCGCTATGGCACGAGATCGCCCGGGCGGTGCCGCCCCTGGGGCGGGCCGGGGCCTTCACGGTGGAGGTGCTCGGCAAGTACCAGAAGGACGATTGCCTGAGCTACGCCGCGGGCCTCAGCTTCTGGCTCATCGTGAGCCTGGTGCCGCTCTCCACGCTGCTCTTCAAGCTGCTGGGCGCCATCCTGGGCAGCCGGGCCTATGGGCCCGCCACCTTGAAGACCCTGCAGGAGATCGTGCCCTACCTGCCCAGGGAGTTCGTGGTCGATGCCCTGGCCAACAGCCAGAGGATCGGCGGCATGGGGCTGTCGTGGATCGTGCTGCTCTTTGGCAGCTATTGGGGCATCAGCCAGCTGGA
>DPRT01000019.1:6449-17233 GCA_003538615.1 Holophagaceae bacterium
TGGTGGCTGGCCAAGTGGGGGTTCGGCCTCTATCTGAGCCACACCATGACCTGGGGCATCATGTACGGCTCCCTGCTCGGCGTCGTGGCCGGCCTGACCTTCCTCTACTACAGCTGCGCCATCCTCCTGCTGGGCGCCGAGATCACCGCCGCCTTCTACCGCCACGAGACCGGCGCCACCACGGTGCCGCCCTGGCTGCGGGCGAAGACGGGAGAACCCCGTTGAGGCCGTCGCGTCCAGGTTGGTTTTCATTCAGGCGCGCCGGGTGGCCTGGTCCCGCCCATCCGGGGTTCTGAGGCCGAAGCGCAGTCCGAAAAGGCGCCTGGGTGCGAGGCCCAGCCTCATCGGCTGAACTTTGGATCCAACTCGATGGCCTTGGCGCGATCTGCCTTGGCCCCCTCCAGATCGCCTTTCTGCTTCCGGCAGACCGAGCGGTTGAACCAGGCCTCCGCGTAGGTGGGTGAAAGCGCGATGGCGCGGGAGAAATCCTCGATCGCGGCGGCGTAGTCCTTCCGGTCGGCCCGGATGACGCCGCGGTTGTTGTAGGTCCACCAGTCGCTGGGGTCCATCGCCAACGCCGTGGAATAGTCCGCCAGCGCATGATCAGGGTCGCCCAGGTCCCGGTAGACCACGCCGCGGTTGCTGTAGGCCCCGGCGTTCCGTGGGTTGATCTCGATGGCGCGGGAGTGGTCCTTCAGGGCGCCCTGCAGGTCACCCTTGTCCCGCCGGGCCACGCCCCGGCTGCTGTAGGCCTTCCAGTGGTCCGGCTTCAGCTCGATCACGCGCGTGAACTCAGCGATGGCTCCGTCCAGATCGCCCTTCCGGTATTTCTGCACCCCGGCGTTGAAGGTGGACACCACGGTCGTCTGGGCCGAGACCGGCGGCGCGGCAGCCAGGCAGGCCAGGGCAAGGAGCAGGCCAGCAGTGGCTCTCCTGAAGGTCATGTTGGCTCCTTGATGGCTGCCGTGAAGCTTAAACCCGAACCGGCCGGGGACAACCCCATTCCTGCCTTGAACGAGCCTCGCGGCGGGTGGCCGGGAGTCACTCGTCGTCGCGGCCTCGCTGGCTGGGCGGAATGGCGAACCCATCGGCCTTGTACTCGTTGATCTTGTTCCGCACGGTGCGCAGCGCGATGTCGAGCTGCTCGGCGCAGTGGGTGCGGTTGCCCTTGAGGGCGCTGAGGGTGGAGAGCAGCCAGAAGCGCTCGAGCTCCGGCAGGCTCAGGCCCAGGGGAAGCACCACGGGCGTGCCCAGAGCCACGCCCACGAGGGGTTTCTGGGAGTCGGCCACCACGGCGCCGGCGGGAGCGGCCACGGCTTCGCGCCGGGGGGCGGAGGCGGGGGAAGGGGGCGGGGTCCAGGCCTCGAGGCGGACGCTTTCCGGAGGATCCTCGGGCAGCCCTTCGAAGGCCTCGGCGGGCAGCAGCCAATGGAGATCCTGCTGGCTGAGGCGGCGGCCCTGGCTCAGCACCACGCAGCGCTGGATGACGTTCTCCAGCTCGCGGATGTTGCCGGCCCAGGGATGGCGGGCCAGGGCGGCGAAGAAGCTGGGCACCAGCTCGGGCACGGTGCGGTCGTTCTCGCGGGCGTAGCGCTCGGCGAAGTGCGCGGCCAGCAGGTTCAGGTCGCCGGGCCGGTCGCGCAGGGGCGGCAGGTCCAGGGGGATGACGTTCAGGCGGTAGTAGAGATCCTCGCGGAAGCGCCCGGCCTTCACCTCGGTCTGGAGGTCGCGGTTGGTGAGGGCGATGAGCCGCACATCCACGGGGATGGGACGGGTGCCGCCCAGGCGGTCCACGGTGCGCTCCTGGAGGACGCGGAGCAGCTTGCCCTGGAGGCCCAGGGGCAGCTCACCCACTTCGTCCAGCACCAGGGTGCCGCCATCGGCCTGCTCGAAGCGGCCCTGCTTCATGCCCGTGGCGCCGGTGAAGGCGCCCTTCTCATAACCAAACAGCTCGGATTCCAGCAGGTTCTCGGGGATGGCCGCGCAGTTGATGGCCACGAAGGGGCCGCTGCGGCGGGGGCTGGAACCGTGGATGAGCTTGGCCAGCAGCTCCTTGCCGGTGCCGCTCTCGGCCTGGATGAGGATGGTGGCGCGGCTGTCCGCGGCGCGGCGGGCCAGGGCCAGGGTCTCGCCCAGGGCCGGGTCCTGCGTGAGGATCACGGGGGCCTCGGCAGGCTCCTCGGCCTTGAGGTGGCCCTCGGACTTCAGGGCCTTGTTCAGGGCGGAGCTGAGCTCCTCGGGGCTGAAGGGCTTGGAGAGGAAGTCGAAGGCGCCCAGGCGCATGGCCTCCCGGGCGGTCTCCAGGCTGCCGAAGGCGGTGATGAGCAGCACGGGCAGAGTGGGATCCACGGCCTTCAGGCGGGCCGTCAGCTGCAGGCCGTCCATGCCGGGCATGCGCAGATCCGTCACCACGGCGTCGTAGGCGCCGGGCCGGATCATGCGGAGAGCCTCTTCGCCGCCCCGGGCCTGTTCCGCGAAGAAGCCCGAGCGTTTCAGGCTCAGGGCCATGCCATCCCGCATCCCGGGATCATCGTCCACCACCAGCACCCGAAGGGGAGTCGCCATAGCTGAGCTTCCATGCGGCCAGCATGGCCGCACTCCCGTTATCGGGACCCGGGCTCCGGACTGGAGTTTTGAGCCGGTTGCCGCTTCCGCATCCGGAGCGGCAGATCCCCGGCGCCGGGTTCGCCCCGGACGGGATCCCCGTGGCGCCGGATGAGCAGGTAGAGCTGGCGGCGGCTCACGCCCAGGCGGACGGCGGCCTCCACCCGGTTGCCATAGGCCCGGCGCAGGGCCCGGTGCAGGAGGAACCGTTCCAGCTCGTGCAGGTTGGAGGCCAGATCCTCGGCTTCGAAGCGGGGCGGGCCGCTGGGCTCTGGTTCCGGCAGCTGGCCCAGGAGCTTCCAGCGCAGCAGCCGGTTGCGGAGCTCCCGCAGGTTGCCGGGACAGGGCAGGGCCGCCAGGGCGGGGGGCCAGGGGGCCGGGATCTCCTCCTCCCGGGCCATGGCCGCCAGGAGCCCCGGGATGCAGGCCGGGTCCTCCTCCAGATCCGGAAGGCGGAGGGCCAGGCAGGCGAGGGCTCCGGGGGCAGGGCCCCGGGCCGCCACCACGCCGCCCGGGTGGGCGGCCATCCATGCGGCGCCTTCTTCCGGGCCATGGGCCTCGGCCCAGGAAACGCCCCGGCGCCGGGCCAGCTCCGCCGCCAGCGCAGACACCCCTGATCCCGCGGGACCGTGGATCCACAGGGCCTCGGGCCGCGCCAGCATCGCCTCCAGGTGGGCGCCCCATCGGCTGAAGCCGGGGAGGAGGGGGAGGGGGATCACATCGACTCCGCGCCGGGGGAACGAGGCGTCAGTAGGTCCAGGTCAGGGTGCATCCGGCCTCCTTGGCCAGCTTCTCCGCCAGATCGGGATCGTGCTTCAGGCGCAGGTCCCGGCCGGCCCGCACGCGGGCCACGAGGCCTTCCTTCGAGCGGTACTCGAAGGTCACGGGCAGATCGCCCTTGTGATCCCGGAGCAGGGTTTCCAAACGGGGCGGGCATTCGCCGGGGGGCAGCCGCACCAGGACGCCCGTGAAGCCCTGGCCCTGGAAGGATTCGAGGGGCTCCAGCACCGTGGCGAAAACCTTCACCACGGTCTGCTCCTCGTCCTCCTCGGATTCGCCATTGCCGTTGCCCTGGAGGGTCTCCACCCGGAGCTCGCCGGTGATGCGGAGCATGGCCTCGGGCAGGGCCAGGTGGCCGTAGTGCTCGAAGGGCCGCTTGCCGGATTTCTTGGTGATGGGNNGTGACCATCACACCGATGGAGACCTCCTGGCGGTCCCGCAGGCGGCCGGCGGTGGCGTCCTCCACCACCTTGGCCAGGGTACCGTGGGTATGCACCTGGATGGCATCGGCGAACTCCTCCAGCGGATGCCCGCTGACGAAGAGGCCCAGCACCTCCCGTTCGGCGGCCAGGCGGGTCTTGCGGTCCCAGGGTTCGATGCCTTCGGGCACGCGCCAGTCTTCGCTGAGGCTGGCCAGCTCGGCATCGTCGAAGAGGCTGGTCATGCCGGTGTCGCCCCCCCCGCGCGAGGCCGCGGACACCGCATCGGGAAGGCCCTGGATCAGCGCGGCCCGGTTGGGTTCGAGGCTGTCGAAGGCCCCGGCCTTGATGAGGGATTCCCACACCTTGCGGTTGGCCTTCTGGAGATCCGTGCTCTTCAGGGCGTGGAAGAGATCCTTGAAGCCACCTTCAGCGTCACGAGCCTCGAGGATGGCCTGCAATGCGGCCTCTCCCAGTCCCTTCACCGCGGCAAATCCGAACCGGATCTGCCGGTCGGAGGTGGCGGTGAAATCGAGCGACGACTCGTTGATATCGGGCCCCAGCACTTCGATGCCGCCCTCCCGGCAGTTCTGCACGTACTTGGCCACGTCGTCCGTGCGGCCCGACTTGGTGGACAGCAGGCCTGCCATGAACTCCACCGGGTAGTTGGCCTTCAGGTAGGCGGTCTCGTAGGCCACCATGGCGTAGGCGGCGCTGTGGCTCTTGTTGAAGCCGTAGCCGGCGAAGTACTCGATGAGGTCGAACATCTCCGCGACCTTGGCCTTGTCGTAGCCGCGGGCGGCGCCCTGTTCGATGAACTTGGTCTTCTCCTTCGCCATCTTCTCCTTGTCCTTCTTGCCCATGGCGCGGCGCAGCATGTCGGCCTCGCCCAGGGAATACCCGGCGACGAGGCTGGCGATCTGCATCACCTGCTCCTGGTAGAGGATCACGCCGTAGGTGGGGGAGAGGATGGGCTCCAGATCCGGGAACATGTAGGTCACGGGCTCGCGGCCGTGGCGGCGCTCCACGTACGTGGTGCCCATGCCCGCGCCCAGGGGGCCCGGACGGAAGAGGGCGTTGAGCGCGATGAGGTCATCGAAGCGGTCGGGTCCCAGCTGGCGCAGCAGCTGCTTCATGCCGCCGGATTCGAACTGGAAGACGCCATCCGTATCGCCCGCGGCAAAGAGGTCGAAGGTCTTCTTGTCGTCGAAGGAGCGGATGGTGGTCATGTCCTTGGGCTGACCGTGGCGGCGGGCGATGACCTCCTGGGTCTTGGCGATCTGCGTCAGCGTCTCCAGCCCCAGGAAGTCCATCTTCAGCAGGCCCGCGCGCTCGGCCTCGCCCATGGTGTACTGCACCATCACCTTCTTGTCCTTGTCCATGGACAGCGGCGCGAACTGGGTCAGCTCGTCCGGGGCGATGATGACGCCGGCTGCGTGGACGCCGGTGTTGCGGGCCAGGCCCTCCAGCCGGGCCGAGATGTCGAGGATGTTCTTCACCTCGGGATCGGTCTCGTAGAGCTCGCGCAGCTTGTCGCTCTTCTCGAGCGCCTCGCCCACGGTGATGGGCTTGCCGGGCTCCTGGGGCACCAGCTTGGTGAGGTTGTTGGCGAAGGCGAAGTCCTTCTCGAAGACCCGCGCCACATCCTTGATGACGGCCTTGGTCTTGAGCTGGTTGATGGTGACGATGTTGCTGACCTTGTCCTGGCCGTATTTCTCGGTGACGTAGTCGATGACTTTCTGGCGGCCGTCCCGGCAGAAGTCGATGTCCACGTCGGGCATGGACACGCGCTCGGGATTCAGGAAGCGCTCGAACAGCAGGTCGTACTGCATGGGATCGATGTCCGTGATCATCATGGACCACGCCACGATGCTGCCGGCCGCGGAACCACGGCCCGGGCCCACGGGCACGCCCATCTCCCGGGCCTTGCGGATGAAGTCCCAGACCAGCAGGAAATAGCCGGGAAAGCCCATCTTCAGGATCATGTCCAGCTCGAAGGCCAGGCGCTCGCGGTATTTCTCCTCGGAGTGCTTGAGGGCGCCCGCCTGCCAGAGGGGCCGGCAATCGGCCAGGCGCCGCTCGAAGGTCTCCTTGGCCACGTGGACGAAGTAGGATTCCAGGTCGTAGCCTTCAGGCACGGGAAAGCGCGGCGTGACGGGCTTCCGCGTGATGGGGAACAGGTCCACCTTGGCGGCGATCTCCAGGGTGCGCTCCAGGTATTCAGGATGATCGGGGAACACGGCCCGCATCTCCTCGGGGGTCTTCACGAAGAACTGGTCCGTGGAGAAGCGCATGCGCTTCTCCTTGGCCTTGGTGGTCTTCGTTCCGATGCACAGCAGCGTGTCGTGCAGGTCGGCGTCCTCGTGATTGAGGTAGTGGGCGTCATTGGTGCCCACCAGGGGGATGCCCAGCCGCGCGGCCAGCTCCTGCTGGAAGGGGATGATCTCCTTCTCCTTCTCGAAGCCCTGGTCCTGGATCTCCAGGTAGAAGTCCTCGCCGAAGATGTCCCGGAAGTCGCGGGCCACCCGCTCGGCCTGGTCCAGGCGGTTCTGGAGGATGCGGGCCTGCACTTCGCCGCCCAGGCAGGCGGACAGGGCGATGAGCCCCTCGCTGTGCTCGCGGAGGATGTCCTTGTCGATGCGCGGCTTGTAGTAGAAGCCCTCGGTGAAGCCCGCGGACACGAGCTTCGAGAGGTTGGCGAAGCCCGTGGGGTTCTTGGCCAGCAGCACCAGGTGGTAGCCTGCGTCGCGGCTGCCGCTGGGGTCCACGCAGTCCTCCAGGCCCTCTTCGCCGGTGGTGTTCTTGGCCTCGAGCTTCCGGTCGAAGCGGGTCTTGGGGGCCACGTAGACTTCGCAGCCCAGGATGGGCTTCACGGCCCAGTTGCCATCGGCGTCCTTCGTCTTTTCGCAGGCATCGTAGAGCTTCATCATGCCGAACATGTTTCCGTGGTCGGTGACGGCCACGGCGGGCATGCCGGAGGCCCGGCACTTCTTCACCAGGTCGGGAATGCGGGTGAGACCGTCGAGGAGCGAATGTTCGGTGTGCAGGTGGAGATGGGCGAAGCTCATGCCCCCATTCTCCGATGGATCCGCCGCCCCGCGGCAAGTGCCCGGGGTTCAGGCACTCTTAGTGTCGCGAAAGCAGGTCGCGGAGGGTGTCCCTCAGGCTGGCCGCATCCAGATCCAGACTCAGGCGGGCGTGGGGGCCGGGGGTGACGGGCCCCCCCAGCTGCACCCAGCGGGACCGCCGCCGCAGGAGGTCATCCTCCCGCCACACGGACAGGATGCTGGGCTCCCGGGCCCAGAGGAGGACGCTGGGATAGGGGCCCTCCCGGGGAGGAACGGTGCCCCACATCTGGACTTCGGCCCCCCAGCTGCGGAGCCACCCCTGGATCCGTGCGCTGGCTGGGGAATCCTCCATGCCCAGGGCCACGGTCCACCCCGACAGGAAGCCATGGGTGCCGGGCTGGGTCTCATCCTCCCGCTCGTACCAGCCCAGCCGCTCGCGATGGTTCAGGGTCCGGGTGAGGAGGCGGTAGGGGGTGCCGTCCAGGGCCACCAGGGGCGCGTCAGGAGCCTGACGGACCTTCTCCGCCCAGCCGGCGCCGAAGATCCCGTCCATGACCGGAGAGGGATGGTCCGTCCGGAAGGCGTTGCCCGGCACCAGACTGCGCCAGATCTCCCCTTCGGCCTCGGCCTGCTGGAGGCGCTCCTCCAGGCTGGTGACCACGAGCCACTGCCAGGAGGTGCCGATGGCCATGGCCAGGATGAGGAGGCTGAAGCCCGAGAGGCGGACCTTGAGCCCGAAGAAGCTGTAGGCCGCGATTTCAATCACCACGGGCAGGGTCACTGCCGAGATGCCCACGAAGAGGCGGCTCCCCATGGGATCGCCCTCCTGCCGGGCCCGGAAGGTCCAGTAGATGATGGCCCCGCAGCCCGCCAGGAAGCTGAGGTGCGAGGCATGGAGCATCCAGGTGTCCGCCAGGCTCGGGTGCGGCAGCGCGAGGTTGCGAAGGTAGTTGGGCAGCAGGGCCAAGGCGATCCACAGGGGGAACCGCCGGGGCACGTGGCGGGGGAAGAGCTCCGTGAAGGCCATGCAGAGTGCGAGAAACCCGAAGGCCACCAGCAGGCTCTGGACCCGGTCCAGGAATTCCAGGTTGGCCGTGGGCTGGGAGGCGAAGGCCAGCACCGCATGGCGCAGGCCGACCAGCAGGCAGCCCAGGGCCAGCCAGCCGATCATCCGGTCCCGCCGGGACAGGGCGTCGGTGGCGAAGCTGACAAAGAGGGCCGCCAGGGCCCCGGTTTGGAAGGCGTCGAGGAAAGGCCAGTCCAGGAGTTGCATGCGGGACCTTCCAGGCAGGATGATGCGACAAGCCTAATCCATTCCTTCATCCGCTCGTAGCAGACAACATCCTGGAGCATGCCGTGAAACCCACCTGGAGGCCCCGTTGATCGCCTTCGAGAACCTGGACGTGCGCTACGCCGCGGCCAAGGCGCCCGCCCTGAAGGGGCTGACCCTGACCCTGGACCGCGGCATCGTGGGCCTGCTGGGGCCCAANNGAGGCCGCCAAGCTGCGGGCCCGCATCGGCTACATGCCCGAGTACGACGCCCTCATCGAGGATGCCTCCGCCTACGAACAGGTGGCCTTCTGGGGCGAGCTGAGCGGCCTGGCGCCGGAAGCGGCCCGGGACCGGGCCCACGAGGTGCTCTATTTCGTGGGGCTGGACGAGGCCCGCTACCGCCCCGTCAGCGGCTATTCCACGGGCATGCGCCAGCGGGTGAAGCTGGCCCAGGCCCTGGTGCACAGCCCGGAGCTGATCTTCCTGGACGAGCCCACCAACGGCCTCGATCCCGATGGCCGCCGCCGCATGCTGGACCTGGTGCTGCGGGTCCACGCGGAGCTGGGCACCGGCGTCATCCTCGCCTCGCACCTGCTGGGCGACGTGGAACGGGTGGCGGATCAGCTGGTGATCCTGGACCAGGGCCAGATCAAGGCCGCGGGCTCCATGGCCGGGCTGCGCAAGGCCCTGGCCCGGCGCGTGGAGCTGCGCTTCCTCGATCCCCTGGATGCCGCCCAGGAAGCGGCCCTGGCGGACCTGGGCATCGTGCTGGAGGCCCGCAACGGCCTCTACGACCTGGAGCTGAGGGAAGCGGATTCCGCAGGGATCTTCCGCTGGGCGGAATCGAAGGGGACCACCCTCATCCAGGTCACGCCCCGCCATGACCGCCTGGATGAAGTGCTCATCAGGGCCTTGCATCCTCAGACGGGAGCCTAGCCCATGCCCATCTACGCCCCCACCCTTCCGCCCGCGCCGGACCTCCGCCACGGCCATCCGCCGGCCCTGGTGCTCATGCGCTTCGATCTGGCCCGCCTGTGGCGCCAGAAGATCGGCCGCTTCTTCGGCTTCGCCTTCCTCATCCTGCTGCTGTGGAAGGTGGCGCGGATCTACGTGGACCACCTGCTGCAGACCAACCAGACCTTCAAGCCCATGCAGGATTTCGCGAAGACCATCCTCACCCAGGGCGCGGACTTCCAGGCGGATCTGCTGAACCCGGCCAGCTACCTGCTCTGGTTCCTCGTGGCCCTGGTGGGCGGCGGCCTGGTGGCCCGGGACACCCTCTACCGCGTGCGCCCCCTGATGTACGCCCATCCTGTGGCGCCCAGGGACTACCTGCTGGCCAAGCTGGGCTTCGCCTCGGCGCTGCCCTTCGCCATCCTGCTGCCCTTCGCCCTGCTGCCCTGGCTCATGTCGCTGCTGCTGGCGGGGTTCAACGGTCCCGTGTGGGCCACGGCGCCCCTGCGCCTGCTGCCGGCCATGGCCATCAGCTCCGCCCTCATGGGGGCCCTCGCGGTGGGCGCCTCCAGCATGGCGGCCACGCCCCGGGCCGGCATCGGCTGGGTGCTGGGCCTGGTGCTGGGCACCGCCGCCCTGGCCTCCATGCTCCAGGGACTCACCGGCCTTCCTGCGGTCCAGGCCCTCAACCCGGTCCTGCTGGCGGAAACCTGGCCCCAGCTCTTCGTGGGCGTGGCCCATCCCCTGATGGGCTGGGGGCCCGCGGTCCTTGGCACGGCCGCGCACCTGGCCCTGTGGACCTTCGTGGCCGCCCGGCGGACCCTGCCCTCGGAGGCGGTGATCTGATGATGATGACGCTCGACCGCGCCTCCCTCCGCTACGGCCCCATCCTGGGCCTCAGTCCCACCACCTTCGAGCTGCCGGACGGCGGCGGCATCACGGGCCTGCTGGGTCCCAACGGTGCCGGCAAGTCCTCCCTGCTGCAGCTGCTCTCGGGCCTGCTGCCACCCTCGGGCGGCGAGGTGAAGGTCTTCGGTGAAGCCCCCTTCCGCAACCCGGCGGTGCTGTCGCGCCTGGGCCTGGTGCCCGAGGGCGACCGCCTGCCCACGGGCCTCCGCGCTGACCGCTGGCTCCGCATGATGGGCGAGCTGTCGGGCCTGTCCGGCGAGGGCCTGAAGGCCGCCGTGGCCCGGTCCCTGGACATCGTGGGCATGAGTGATCGCGCCCACCTCACCTTCGCCCGCATGTCCAAGGGCATGCGCCAGCGCATCCGCCTGGCCCAGGCCCTGCTGCATGAACCGGAACTTCTGATCCTCGACGAGCCCTTCAACGGCCTGGATCCCGAGGCCCGCCTCACCCTCATGGCCCTGCTGCGCGACCTGGCCGCGAGGGGCACGCGCATCCTGGTGTCCAGCCACATCCTGGGCGAGATCGCCCAGCTCACGGACCGCATCCTGCTGCTGTTCCGGGGCCGCCTGCTGGCGGAGGGGACCGTCACCGAGATCCGCCAACTGCTGGACCGCCACCCCGTGGAGCTGCGCCTCACGGGCGAGGCCCAGGTGCTGGCCCGCTGGGCCGTGGAGCAGCCCGAGCTGGCGGCCCTGCGCATGGAGGAGGATGCCGTGGTGCTGTCCGTGCGTTCGCCCCGGGACATCCTGCCCCGCCTGCAGAAGGCCGCGGCGGAGGG
>DPRT01000019.1:17298-17882 GCA_003538615.1 Holophagaceae bacterium
GTGCTGGTGAAGATGATGCTGCCCATCATGGCCCTGGTGGCGGCTCCTGCGGGCATCCGCGAGGACCTGGAGCAGCGCACGCTGCCCCTGATGCTGGCGCGCCCGGCGCCCGCGTGGGCGCTGCCCCTGGGCAAGGGCCTGCCCTGGTTCGCCTGGGGGGCCGCCTGGCTCATCCTCGGCACCCTGGGCCTCCAGTTGATCGGTGGCGATCCCGCCCTCCTGCCGGGTCGCATGGTGGCGCTGGTGGGGGCCTGGTGGGGGGAGCTGGCCCTCATGACCCTGGCGGGCCTGCTCTTCAAGCGGGGCACGCTCTGGGGCGCCCTCTACTTCTTCCTGTGGGAGCCCCTGGTGCGGATCTTCCCGCCCCTCCTTCAGCGCCTCACCTTCACCCACCACATCGAAAGCCTCGCCGGCAGCCGCGCCGCCCAGGTGAAGGCCCACCAGCTGCTGGCCCAGGAGCAGGTGAGCACCCACCCGGCCCTGGCCCTGCTGGCCCTCCTGGCCTTCGGCGCCCTCTGCTGGGCCCTCGCCGGCTGGAAGCTCCACCGGACGCCCATCGGGCTGGCGGGAAGTGAAGCGGAGGG
>DPRT01000130.1 GCA_003538615.1 Holophagaceae bacterium
TGGTGGCCAACGAGGAGACCGCCGACCCTGAGCTGCTGGCCAAGCTGAAGGCCGTGCGCAGCGAGTTCGTGCTGGCCGCCGAAGGCGTGGTGGCCGAGCGCGAAAGCAAGAACCCCAACATGGCCACGGGCGACATTGAGATCCGCCTGACGGGCCTGAGGATCCTCAACACCGCCGCCCCCCTGCCCTTCCCCCTGGAGGACGAGGGCGTGGGCGAGGACCTGCGCCTCACCTACCGGTTCCTGGACCTGCGCCGCGAGCAGCTTCAGCGCAACATGATCCTGCGCAGCGAGGTGGCGAACCTCACCCGGAACCACTTCCGCGAGCTGGATTTCATCGAATTCGAGACCCCCATCCTCACCAAGTCCACGCCCGAGGGCGCCCGGGACTACCTGGTGCCCAGCCGCGTGCATCCGGGCGAGTTCTTCGCCCTGCCCCAGAGCCCCCAGCTCTTCAAGCAGCTGCTGCAGGTGAGCGGCTTCGAGCGCTACGTGCAGATCTGCCGCTGCTTCCGCGACGAGGATCTGCGCGCCGACCGCCAGCCCGAGTTCACCCAGGTGGACGTGGAGATGAGCTTCGTGCGCCAGGAGGACGTGCAGGGCGTCATCGAGCCGCTCATGGTCAAGCTGGCCCAGGTGGTCGGCAAGGAGGTCACGGCCCCCTTCCCCCGCCTGCCCTACCGCGACGCCATGGAGTGGTACGGCTCCGACAAGCCCGACCTCCGCTGCGGCGTGAAGATCCAGGACGTGACTCCGCTCTTCGCGGCAAGCGCCTTCAACCTCTTCCGCGCCGCCGCCGACAGCCAGGGCCAGCGCCGCGTGCGGGCCCTCTTCTTCCCCGGCGAGGCGGCGGGATCCCTCAGCCGCAAGCAGCTGGACGCCCTCCAGGAGCAGGCCAAGCAGATGGGCGCCGGCGGCCTCCCCTACGCCAAGTGGGGCAAGGACGGTCTCTCCAGCAGCTTCAAGAAGTTCCTCGAGCCATCCGAAGAAGCTGCACTCAGGCAGGGCCTGAGCGCAGTAGGTGAGGGGCTGGCCATCTTCGCCGTGGGCACCGACGCGCAGACATCCAAGGTCCTTGGTGACCTCCGCACCAAGATCGCGACGGATCTGGCCGCCGTCGAAAAGGACCCCGCCCTTTCAAAGCTTTTCATGGACAAGGACGCGTACGCGTTCTTGTGGGTCGTGGACTTCCCCCTGCTGGAGTGGAGCGAGGAGGCCCAGCGCTTCATCGCCTGCCACCACCCCTTCACGAGCCCCCATCCCGAGGACATGGACCTGCTGGAGACCGACCCCGGCCGGTGCCGCGCCGTGGCCTACGACCTGGTGCTCAACGGCTTCGAGGTGGGCGGCGGCAGCATCCGCATCCATGATGCCGAGACCCAGAGCCGCATGTTCCGGGCCATCGGCATCGGCGAAGAGGAGGCCCGCGCCAAGTTCGGCTTCCTGCTGGACGCCCTGGCCTACGGCGCCCCGCCCCACGGCGGCCTGGCCCTGGGCCTGGACCGGCTCGTGATGCTGCTGGCGGGCGTGGACAACATCCGCGAGGTCATCGCCTTCCCCAAGACCGCCCAGGCCCGCTGCCTCATGACGGACGCTCCCAGCCCCGTGGACGAGCGCCAGCTCCGCGAACTGCATCTCAAGCAGGACGCCAAGCAGACCTACCGCGTGGGCGCCGTGTTCTTCGAGAGCGCCGAGGGCGGCGTCGATGCTGCGAAAAGAGGGGAACTCCGCGGCCAGGCCCTCCAGCAGATCGGCCAGATGACGCCCCGGCAGGCCCAGGGCCTCGTCACCCTCGACGCCCAGGGCCAGATCCTCGATGCCCAGACCCTCAGCGGGCCCACCTTCGAGTTCTGAGGCGTGACCCTCACCCTCCGCCACAAGGCCCAGGCGATCCTCCGCGAGGCAGGCTGGGAGATCCAGCCGCCGCCGGTCATCTGGTCGCCGCGCATGGCGCGGTGCGCGGGGCTCTTCGTGATCGAGAAGGATTCCCGGGGCAAGTGGCACCCGGAGATCCGGCTGAGCATCCCGCTGCTGCGGCGCCGGGACTGGCCCTGGCCCCAGCCGGTGTGCGGGATGAACTGCCACACGCCCGAGGACATCCAGCGGCGCATCCTGGAGCACGAGTTGATCCACTACAAGCTCTGGATGGACCGGGAGAGGGACTGGGGCCACAGCGAACGGTTCCGGCAGGTGGCATTTGAGGTGTTCGGGCATCAGAGCATTACCCACGGCATCGGCTCGGAACCCGATTGATTCCGGCGCGCGAGTTCGGCATGACTCGCTCTCTGTGGGGCCCCGCTCCGCAGGCTCCCCCGGAGCCTGCTCCGCGACCCACATGGTCGCGACCCACGGCATCGGCTCGGAACCCGATTGATTCCGGCGCGCGAGTTCGGCATGAAGAGCTCAAAAGAAGCCAGGTCCACAGATTTTCCGTCTTTCGAATCTGTGTGCATCTGTGGGATCTGTGGATATCTTTACGGGCTTTCACTTGGAGTACGCTTCATCCATGACCGCCTGGGATCCCGCCCTTCTGGCTGCGCCGCCCCTGACGGAAGGTGAGAACCGCCTTCCGCCGGCGCACAAGCTCTTTGCCCTGCGCACGCTGCCCCTGGGCGAGATCCGCGCCATCGGCTTCGACATGGACCACACCCTGGCCCGCTACCGGGCGCCGGAGATCGACGGATTGGCCTTCAAGAAGGCCGCCCGGCTGCTGGTGCGGGACCGCGGCTACTCGCCCTGGCTGCTGGAGATCGAGTACGATCCCGGCTTCGCCGTGCGCGGCCTGGTGCTGGACGGGCTGCGGGGCAACCTGCTCAAGCTCAACCGCGAGCGCCAGGTGGTCCGCGCCTGCCACGGCAGCCGGGCCATGCCCCGCCCGGAGCTGGATGTGGTCTACGGACGGCGGCGCCTGTCCACGGCGGCCAAGGGGTTCCGCAACATCGACACGCTGTTCGAGATCCCGGAAAGCCATCTCTACGCCCAGATGGTGGATGGCCTCGACCGCGGCCTGCTGAAGGCCGAGAACTACCTCCAGCTGTTCCGGGATGTGCGCTGGGCCATCGACTCCGCCCACCGCAACGGCGAGATGAAGGCGGAGATCCTGGAGCACCGGCACTTCTTCATCCCGCCGGATCCCCAGCTGGCCCTGACCCTGGACCGGCTCAAACGCGAGGGCAAGAAGCTCTTCCTGCTCACCAACAGCGAGTGGAGCTTCACCCACGGCGTGCTCAGCCACCTGCTGGACGGCCAGGACGAGGCCCGGCCCCGCTGGACCGACTACTTCGACCTGGTGGTGGTCAGCAGCCGGAAGCCCGCCTTCTTCCTGGAGACGCCGGAGCCGGTGGCGCTGGAGGGCCGACCGCGCTGCTTCACGGGCGGCCACGCCGCCTGGCTGGAGGCCCAGCTGGGCGCCGAGGGCGAGCAGATACTCTACGTGGGCGACCACATCTACGGCGACGTGCTGAGGTCCAAGAAGAACGCCTCCTGGCGGACCCTGCTGCTGGTGCCCGAACTGGAGCGCGAGCTCAGGCTCCTGGAAGCCCGGAACCAGGACATGCGCGACCTGGTGCGGCTGGAGACCACCCGCCGCCGGACCCTCCGCCGGGCCTCGGTCCTCATGGACCAGTGGAAGCGCAACCGGGTGCGGCGCCATGTGCTGGGGCCCCGCCTGAGCGCCGAGGCCGCGGTGGCCCTGGACCACGAGGCCGCGCACCTGGCCAGCAGCGCCGAGGCCCTCCAGCGGCGCGCCGAACTGCAGAACCTCGAGATGGACACCCTCATGAAATCCGTGGAGGCCGCCTTCAATCCCATGTGGGGCCCCATGTTCCGGGACCGTGACGAGCAGACGCGGTTCGCGGATCAGATCCAGCAGTTCGCCTGCGCCTACACGGGCCGGGTGGGCAACCTCTACATGTACGATCCCCATGCCACGGTGTACGCCCCCATGCCCGCCCTGCCCCACGAGCGGATGATCTGAGATGGATGGGATGCCGTTCACACGTGCTTGATGCCGAGCACCCGGTCGAGGATGGCGGCCAGTTCCGCGCTGGTGAAGGGCTTCTTCAGGAAATCGGCAAACCCCTGGGCCACCGCCTGTTCCCGGGAGGCGGGTAGCGCGTAGCCACTGCACAGGATTCCCGGCAGGCCAGGACGGATGTCCCGCATGGCCTTGAA
>DPRT01000187.1:0-3981 GCA_003538615.1 Holophagaceae bacterium
TGCCGCGCAGCCCCTTGATGCGGCGGAGGGCGTCCGTCACCATGTCGGCGCCGTCGTCGGCCGACAGTCGGGGATCCACGCGCGCCTGGAAGAAGAGCTGGCGGCGCTGGGTTTCGGTCAGCTGGGAGATGCCCGTGCTGAGGGGGACCATGATGACGTCGTCAGGGTCGTTGCCCAGGGAGCCGCCCTGGGATTCGAGCAGGCCCACGATCTCGAGGCTGAGGTTCTTGTTCACCACCAGCGTGCGGCCGATGGGGTTGCCCTGGATGCCCAGCTTCTCCACGAGGGTGGGCCCCAGGATGGCCACCTTGCTGGCCAGGCGCAGATCCGACGGCACGAAGTTCCGGCCCGCGGAGAGGTTGACGCTGTTCAGCTCCAGGTAGCTGTCGTCGGTCATGACCACACGGGTGTTCGAGGTCCGGCCCGCCAGCTTCACCTCGTAGCCGGCGAAGAACACCGGGGTGAGGTGCGTGAGCTGGGGCATGTCCTTGGCGAGGGCCCGCATGTGGTCCAGGGTGAGGTCGCGGTCCTTGAGGCGGGCGAATTCCTCCGGCGGCAGCTCGCCGGGGAACACGGGCCGGACGAAGAGGGTCTGGCTGCCGGCCTTCTCCACCTGCTTCAGGACGCTGGTCTTGAGGCCCTGCACGAGGCTCACCACGACGATCACCGCCGCCACGCCGATGATGATGCCCAGGGTGGTGAGCGCCGAGCGGAGCTTGTTCGCCTTCAGGGCGCGGACGGCGGCGGAGAGGGGTTCCCGGATGTCCATTACTTCTTCGAGTCCTTGGCCTTCGCCAGCTCGCTGTCGGAGCGGGCGCGCAGCTTCACCGCGGCCTTGTCCTTCAGTTCCTTCAGCTTGCGGAGGGGGCCCGTGAGCACCTTGTCGCCTTCCGCCAGGCCCCCCTTCAGCTCGAAGAACTGGGTGTTGGCGATGCCCACCTGCACCACCTGCTCCAGGGCCTTGCCATCCTTGTAGGTCATGGAGACATTGCGGGTGGAGGGCGCCAGGAGGCCCTGCTTCTGGGCCTCCTCCAGGGTGCCTTCGCGCTCCAGCACGGCCTGGAGGGGCACGCGCAGCACGCCCTTGGCCTCCTGGGTGAGGATGACGGCGCGGGCGCTCATGCCCGGGCGGAGGTTGTCCAGATCCGCCCGCTGGCCCTGGAGCAGCACCTTCACCTTGTAGAGGTTGGCGTCCGTGCCGGTCTTCTCGGTGCCCGTGGCCACTTCGATGACGGAGCCCTGGAAGAGCTTGCCGGGCAGGGATTCCACCGTCACCTGGGCGGTCTGGCCCACCTTGGTGCGGACCACTTCGCTTTCGTTGACCTTGATCTCCGCCTGCATCTCGCTCATGTCGGAAATGATCATGAGCGTGGCGCCGGGCAGGTTGCTCATGCCGGGGATGGCGGTCTCGCCCTTCTCGGCCTTCAGGCTCGTGACCCGCCCCGTGATGGGCGCGCGGAGGGTGGCCTTGGACAGGCCGTCCTGCATGGCCCGCAGGTTGGCTTCGCTCTGGGCCACGTTGGCCCTGGCGCTGCTGTAGGACAGCACGGCGCTTTCCTTGGCGAGTTTCTGCTGGCGGAAATCCTCATCGGACATGAGGCCCTGCTGCCGGAGGGACTCGTAGCGCGGGAAGCTGTCCACACTGCGCCGCATGGCGCCCTCCAGACGGGCGGCGTCCAGGCGGACGGCGTCGAGGGCGGCGGTGGCCTGGGCCATGGACTGCCGCAGGCGCTCCTGGTCGATGGTGACGAGCAGGTCGCCGGCCTTCACGTTCTGGCCGTCCACCACGTGGATGGCCTTGATTTCGCCGGCCACGGAGGTGCCGATGTTGATCTGGGTCTTGGCGCGGATCTCCCCGCTGGCCGTGATGGTTTCGCGGATGTCGCCCCGGCTGATGGCATCCCAGGAGAAGGCGCTGTCTTCATCCTTGGCGCCGCCGAAGGCGACGCCGAGGACGATCAGGAGCAGGAGGGCGGCGCCGCCGCCGAGCAGGAGCTTGGTTTTCCTGGAGGCCATCTACTTGGCTCCAAGGAGGCGGAAGCCCAGCGAGAGGACCAGGGGCAGCAGCACGCAGATCAGGGCGCCGGCGGTCTTCATGCGGACCAGGTAGCGGAGCGCCAGGTAGGCCAGGACCGCCTCGGCCAGGTAGAAGACATCCAGAGCGAAGAGGAGCGCCTGGATCCGGAGGCTCTCCACATGCAGGAAGTAGCCCAGGGAGGTGGGCGCGATCTTGTCGGGCGTGAGGCCACCGATGGGTCGCACCAGGCAGATCACCGCCACCAGCAGGAGGTGGGGCAGCTTCACCAGGCCGGGCACCACGGCGGCGCTGAGGGCCTGGGGATAGCTGGGCGCCTCGCCCTCGGGGAGGGCCTTGCCCATCAGCCAGTAGAAGAGGCCCACCAGGGCCATGATCGCCGGGGTGCCGAACAGGGCGCCGAGCACGCCGAAAGGCAGGATGAACTTCTTCTGCATCTCGATGACCATGTCGATCTGGGCGGACTGGATCTGGGGATTCCGCTCCAGCATGGGCCGCAGCATCTCATCCACATCCACCTTGAGGCCCCAGATGACCACCAGGGCCAGGCTGGCGACGAGCAGGGTCCCCAGGGCCCAGCCCCAGCTGGGCGCCTTGTTCAGACGCTGGAAGAGCTCCACGGGAGCGGTGAACACCCCCACGATCTGGTCCACCAGGCCTGGCGCCTGGGGACGCGGCGCTTCGGGTTCGCTGCCGTACAGGGAAGAAGGTTGGTCGCTCATGGGAGTCTCCGGAAACATCACCGTACTGGATAGAAGATGCCATTGTCCCACTTCCTCCGCCCAGCGGCGGGAAACCACCGCCCGGCGGGGCGGGAATTCCGGGGATGGGGCATGACACTTCGTCAAGGAAGCCTTGAGAACCCTGACAATCAGGCCCTTCGGGCCTAAACTGGCCCTTTCCCCTCTGGCACCCTTCCATCCCCTTCCGGAGATCCCCATGGCCACCGCCGCCGCCAAGTCCGAAGCCCTGATCGCGCAGGAGAACCAGTTCGGCGCCCACAACTACCATCCCCTCGATGTGGTCTGCACCAAGGGCGAGGGCGTCTTCCTCACGGATGTGGACGGCAAGAAGTACATGGACTTCCTGGCGGCCTACTCCGCCGTGAACCAGGGCCACAACCACCCGAAGATCGGCGAGGCCATGATCGCCCAGATCAAGACGCTGGCCCTCACCAGCCGCGCCTTCCGCAACGACCAGTTCCCCCCGCTGCTGGAGAAGCTCTGCAAGCTCACGGGCTTCGACAAGGCCCTGCTCATGAACAGCGGCGCCGAAGCCGTGGAGACCGCCCTCAAGGCCATGCGCAAGTGGGGCTACGACAAGAAGGGCATCGAGTACGGCAAGGCCGAGATCATCGTGGCCGACGGCAACTTCCACGGCCGGACCATCTCCATCGTGGGCTTCAGCACCGATCCCGACAGCACCAGCAAGTTCGGCCCCT
The DNA here is from genome assembly GCA_003538615.1 of Holophagaceae bacterium. Classification (GTDB taxonomy): domain Bacteria; phylum Acidobacteriota; class Holophagae; order Holophagales; family Holophagaceae; genus Geothrix. The sequence continues at coordinate 3,477 of DPRT01000187.1, forward strand.
TCACGCCTGGTTTCGTGATCGTGCCCTACGGCGATCTCGAAGCGGTCAAGAAGGCCATCACCCCGAACACCTGCGCCATCTTCATGGAGCCCATCCAGGGCGAGGGCGGCGTGGTCATCCCGCCCGAGGGCTTCCTCAAGGGCCTGCGCGAGGTCGCCACCAAGAACAACTGCCTGCTGGTGCTGGACGAGATCCAGTCCGGCCTGGGCCGCACGGGCAAGCTCTTCGCCTTCGAGCACGAGGGCATCCGCCCCGACGGCGTCACCATCGGCAAGGCCCTCAGCGGCGGCTACTACCCCGTGAGCGCCTTCCTGGCCAGTGACGAGGTGATGGATGTCTTCACCCCCGGCATCCACGGCAGCACCTACGGCGGCAACCCGCTGGCCTGCGCCACCGCGAGCGCCGCGCTGGACGTGCTGGTGGACGAGAAGCTGGTGGAGCGCGCCGCCGAGCTGGGCGAGTACTTCGCCCAGCGCCTGAAGGGCATGAAGTCCGACAAGGTGGA
>DPRT01000187.1:4008-6835 GCA_003538615.1 Holophagaceae bacterium
CCAGCTGCGGGGCCACCCCGGGGGCGGTGGCCGTTCCGGGGCGGCTACCGCCAGATCCCGGCTCCGGGCCTCGGCCGCGGCCTCCGGTCCGCGGGGAGCCGGGAGTCTTCCTTCGAGGCGCAGATGAGCCTGGAGGGCCAGGGCGTAGGGATCGCCATGCGCCACNNGCCACACACAAGTCACAGGGTCCTTACCGCAGCGACGGCGGGGGGGATGGAAGCATGGAGAGGCGGGGCGTCCAGCCCCGGGAGTTCGCCCCATGCCCATTCCTCTCCTCTGTTCCCTCCCGGTCCTGTTGCTGCCTGGGCCGGCTGTTCCGGTGGAGCCGCGTGGGGTTCGGGTGTCCGGCGCCATCCCGGCCTTCCGGGCCGAACCCTTCCCGCCGGACTGGGTGCGTCTGGAGACCCACACCCTGGCGGACCCCGACTGCCGGCATTACAGCTACGAGGCCTATGCCGGGGTGGACCACTGGCTCGTGCGCTATGTGATGTTCCCTGAGCCCCGGGAGGGGTTCCGGGACATCGAAGCGGTCTTCCTGGTGCCGCGGGAGGGCCCCCCGGGGAGGATCCGGCGCCTTCCCCCGGAGGAACTCCAGGTGGAGCCCGAGGCCGTGCGGTGGCGGGGCCGCCTCCTGCCCCTGGTGGATCGGCGGGACCTCCTGCGGGACTGACGGTCCGGGCGCCGCCTGCCAGGCAGGCTTCTCTGGGGCCCTACTGGCCCTGCCGCCAGGAGGAGAGGTCCCGCTCCATGGGGCCGATGGTGGCGGCTGATTGCCTGGCCGCCCGGGCCCGGCGGAGCGCCCGCTCCATGAGCTCGATGGCCTCGGGCAGTTGCCCGGCCTCATAGAGGAGCCGGGCCTTGATCGCCAGGTTGGTCGCATTCTCCTGGAGGGACAGGGAGCGGTCGACCCATTCGAGGGCCTGGTGCAGGGGGACGGCCTGGGTCAGGGCGTACTCCGCCGCCTGGCAGTAGACCTTCCAGTCGTTGGGGCGCTGCGCGAAGAGCTTCTTCATGCGGGCGGCCGTGATGGCCTCCACATTGACCCCCACCAGGAAGTTCACCTTCAGCTTCTCCCAGAGGAACTGGACATAGGCGGTGGAGTCGCTGGTCGGATCCAGGGCGAAGGACAGCCAGTTCGTGAAGGCATTCGGCCTCGGCTTCACCTCGAAGCGGATCAGGTCCTGCTTGGGGTCGTACTCGAAGGCCCCCCACTGTTTGGCCCGGCGGTTGAGGATCACCGTCCAGACATCGGGCCTGGGGATCATGAAGATCGAATAGGTCCCGGCCTTGACCTCCTGGTCGTGGATCCGCACGGTGTCGCTGAACCGGATGGTGGTGGCCTCGTTGGCGCCGGCCCGCCAGACCTGGTGGTAGGGCACCAGCGCGCCCCAGATGGCCCGGCCGCGGACGGCCGGGCGGTGGTATTCGATGGTAATGACGGTGGTGCCGATGGTCTGCTGGACGCAGGCCCAGGGGCTGCGCTGGGGGAACAGCTGGTCGTTGGCCGCGGCGGCCAGGGCGCCGGAGGGGCCTGGCTCCGCAGCCGGCAGGGACAGGGCGCCCATCAGCAGGACGAGGGCGGGGGAAACCAAGCGCATCGAGACTCCGGGGGGTCCCGAATGATAGCAACGGCCGGAGGGCCCCGGGCCCTCAGCCCAGCAGGCCCTTCAGGGTGGACATGAGGTCGGGTTCGTCCTGGGGCACCTGGCCATCGGGGGTGAGCTTGTCCACCACCTGGGGCAGCAGGTTGGCCAGGCCGCCGGCGGCTTCCTGGTGGCCGAGACCGGCCTGGGAGGCCAGCAACTTGAGCGTGTCGCTGCCCAGCAGGGCCTGGATCTGATCGGGGCTGATGGGCAGGTTCTGGCCCCGGCCCACCCAGGAGGCCGCCTGCTCGCCCAGGCCGCTTTCGTTGAGCTTGCCCAGCAGGCCCTGGAGCCCGCCCTGCTGCTGGATGAGGCCCGTCACCATCCCCATCACGCCCTGCTGGTTCGATCCTCCACCGAGAAGGGAACCGGCCAGATCCATCAGACCCATGGCGTCCTCCTTGTGACCGGGGACCATCCTACGCCTGCCGGGAAGCCCTGGATGGCCCCTGCGCCCTGAACCGCGCCAGCGCCAGCCCCGCCAGGAGGCTGATGCCGAAGGTGGCGAGCCACACGGCGCGGGGCCCGGCCTTGGCGTAGGCCAGCACGCCCAGCCAGGGCCCCAGGGCCAGGGCGGCGGCGAAGCAGAGCGAAAGCAGGCCCATGTACTCGCCGCGGCGGTCCGGCGGGGCCAGGGTGGCCACCGCATCGCTCATGGCGGGAAAGAGGATCATCTCGCCGAAGGTCCAGATGATGGTGGTGAGGATCAGCGTGGTGACGCCCGTGGCCCAGGCCGTGAGGCCGAAGCCGAAGGCCAGGCAGATGGCCCCGGCCAGGAGCTGACGGCCGTGGGGCCAGCGGGCCATGGCCAGGTTGAGGGCCACCTCCAGGGCCACGATGAGCAGGGTGTTCACCGTGAACAGCAGGCCGTAGAAGCGGCTGCCCAGGCCCAGATCGCGCACCACCCAGAGGGGCAGGGTGCCCTCGATCTGGAAGAAGACCATGAGCAGGGGCACGAAGGGCAGCAGCAGGAAGGCCAGCTGGCGGTCCCGCCAGGGGCTGGCGCCGCGGACATGGTCGTGGGGAGTGGCGGCCCGGGGCCGGGCCTTGAGCAGCAGCCCCAGCAGCACGGCCCCGGCCAGGGTGCTGAGGCCATCGGTCCAGAACACCCAGTGGTAGCTGTGGTGGGCGATGAGGCCCCCCAGGGCCGGCCCCACGGCCATGCCGAGGTTCACGGACAGGCG
>DPRT01000205.1 GCA_003538615.1 Holophagaceae bacterium
CCCTTGATGACGGGCAGGGATTCGCCTTCCCGCAGCAGCCCGAGAATCCAGGCCTTGGAGCCCAGATCCGCGGCCAGGGCGGTGGCGGGAAGCAGCAGCCAGAGCAGACGGCGCACTAGGCCACCACCGCGGCGCAGCGGACGCACAGGGCCGCGTCTTCGCCCGTCCCGTGGCCGCCCTTGCGGTTCCAGCAGCGGGGACACTTCTCGCCGTCATGAGGGGTGACCGTGACGAGCGGCGCGGCGGCGCCCGGATCTGCGATTCGAGCGAGGGAAGACACCACGAGGAGGTCGTCGAGGGACTCGCCGAGGCTTTCCAAGAGGTCCCAATCTTTCTGGCTTCCCAGGGTGATGTCCACTGCCGCATCCAGGCTGGTGCCGATGGCCTTGGCGGCGCGGTGGGGTTCCATGGCCGCCTGCACCGCCTCGCGCACTTCCCAGAGCTTTTCCCACTTGGGATCAACGGCGCAGCCGCTGATCTCGGGAAACCGCTGCTCGTGCACGCTGCCCGGACAGCCCGGGATCTGCTCCCAGGCCTCGTCGGCGGTGTAGCTCATGACCGGGGCCAGCAGGGCGCAGAGGCCCTTGACGAGCTCCCAGCAGGCATGGCGGCAGCTGCGGCGGCGGGTCGAATCCAGGGCGTCGCAGTAGAGGCGGTCCTTGATGATCTCGAAGTAGCGGCCCGACAGNNAGATCCGCAGGGGCGACGGCATCCTTGGCGGGATCGAAGTCCGCCAGAGCCCCCAGCAGGAAGCGCAGGGTGTTGCGGATCTTGCGATAGGCGTCGGCGCTGCGGTCGAGGATCTCCTTGGAGATGCGGATGTCCTCGCTGTAGTCACAGCTGGCGGCCCACCAGCGCAGGATGTCGGCACCCAGGGTCTTGAGGATCTCCTCGGGCGTGATGACGTTCCCCAGGCTCTTGGACATCTTCTGGCCCTTGCCGTCCAGCACGAAGCCGTGGGTCACCACCTGCTTGTAGGGCTTGGTGCCCGTGGCGGCCAGATTGAACAGCAGGGAGCTGTGGAACCAGCCCCGGTGCTGGTCCGAGCCCTCCAGGTAGATGAACTTCCCGTAGTCGCCGCGATTCAGTTCCGAATGGGACTCGCACACCACGGAGGCGCTGACGCCGGAATCGATCCACACGTCGAGAATGTCCGTTTCCTTTTGGAAGGTCGTGGAGCCGCAGGCGCAGCGGGCCCCGGCAGGAAGCAGCTGTTCCACGGGCAGCTCAGACCAGGCCTCGATGCCACCGGCCTCGATGGCGGCGGCGGCGGTCTCGAAGATGGCATCCGCCACCAGCGGCTCGCCGCAGGCCTCGCAGCGCAGCACCGTGATGGGCGTGCCCCAGGCGCGCTGGCGGCTGATGCACCAGTCGGGCCGGCCCGCGATCATGGCGTGGATGCGGTTCTGGCCCTGGGCGGGAATCCACTGGGTCTGCTCCACCCCCTCGATGCCCAGTTCCCGCAGGCTGCGGCCCTTCCCCGCCAGCTCCGAATCCATGGTGATGAACCACTGCTCCGTGGCGCGGAAGAGGATGGGCGTCCGGGTGCGCCAGCAGTGGGGATAGCTGTGGGTCAGGCTCTCCTCGTGGATGAGGCGCCCTTCCCGCTTCAGGCGCTCCACCACCAGGGGGTTCCCGTCGAAGATGTTCTTCCCCTCCAGCTCCGGATCATTCACGGCCGGGAGGAACTTGCCGTCGGGCCCCACGAGCTGGAGCAGGCCCAGGTGGTGGGCCAGGTTGAAGTCNNCCCGGTCAAGCCAGGGGTGGCGCGCCACCAGCGTCTGGAACTCCTTGCCCTTGCGGATCTCCACCGTATGCAGCTCTGCGCCGAGCTTCTTCGCGAAGTCCTCGCGCAAGGTCACGGCCACGATGTAATGGCGGCCATCACCCCGGACCACGGCGTACTCCAGGTCCGGGTGCATGGCCACCGCCAGGTTGCTGGGCAGGGTCCAGGGGGTGGTGGTCCAGATGGGCACGAAGAGGGGGATGGGCAGTTCCAGGCGCTTCGCCTCGAGGTCGGCCACGGGGAAGGCCACGGTGATGGCCGGGCTGGTCTTGTCGGCGTACTCGACCTCGGCTTCCGCCAGGGCCGTGCGGGCGCCGTAGCTCCAGTGGACGACCTTCAGCTTGCGGGTGACGCTGCCGCTCTTGAATAGCTTCGCCAGGTGGCGGACGGTCTCGGCTTCGTACCGGGGCGCCATGGTGACGTAGGGCTCTTCCCAGGCGCCCAGCACCCCCAGGCGCTGGAAGGCGGTGCGCTGGGTGTCGATCCACTTCTGCGCGTAGGCGCGGCACCTCTGGAGGAACTCGGCGCGGCTCAGCTCGCGGCGCTTGGGCCCCAGATCCTTCTCCACCGCGTGCTCGATGGGCAGACCATGGCAGTCCCAGCCCGGCACGTAGGGCGATTCATAGCCTTCCATCCACCGGGACTTCACCACCACGTCCTTGAGGATCTTGTTGAGGGCGTGCCCCATGTGGATGGCGCCGTTGGCGTAGGGCGGCCCGTCATGCAGCACTTCGCGGCCCTTGCCCTGCCCCGCGGCGTTGTCCGCCTTGCGCTTGGCCTCGATGCGGCGATACAGGCCTTCGGCCTTCCAGCGCTCCAGGCGCTTCGGCTCCCGCTGGGGCAGGTCCGCCTTCATGGGGAAATCGGTCTTGGGAAGGAAAACCGAATACTTTCTAACCGGAGCTTGCTCGCTCATCGGCGCCCTCGTGCGTCGGGGGGCGCACCCAAGCGCCCCGGGTTGATCCTCCAGTTCACCACGGGAAGCCCTTGTCCCACAACAAGAAGAGCCCGGAAACCCGGGCTCTTCTTGAGTCTTGACCGGGGTCAGACCTGGCTGGTGCAGTGCTTGCAGCGGGTGGCCTTGAGCGGCACCTGCTCCAGGCAGGCGGGGCATTCCTTGGTGGTGGGGGCGGCCGCTTCCTTCTTCACGAACTTGCCCAGGAACTTGATCAGCACGAGGAAGATCACCAGGGCGATGATCAGGAAGTTGACCGTGGCGCCCAGCACCGAGCCGATGCGGAACGTGCCCAGAACCCACTCCTCCCACTTGATGTTGGCGGGCAGCACGTAGGTCACCAGGGGCATCACGATGCCATCCACAAAGGCGGTGATGATCTTGCCGAAGGCCCCGCCCACGACCACGGCGATGGCCAGATCGACCACGTTGCCCTTCATGATGAAGGCCTTGAATTCGTCTTTCATGGACATGGCGTTCCTCCGGAACCAAGCGGCGGGGGCGCTAAGGCCCCCGCCGTCCAGCGGTCACTTCTACTTGGTGGCTTTCTTGGCGGGCTTCTTCGCGGTGGGTGCCGGGGCAGCCGCATCGACGATGCCGGTTTCGGTCTTGCGGACCTCGGCCTTGCCATCGTTCACCTTCACGTCGATCTCCACGCGGCGGTTCTTGGCCTGGCCGTCCTTGGTGGCGTTATCGGCAATGGGCTTGTCGGGGCCCACGCCCACCGTCGTCACTTTGGCGGCGGGAATGCCGGAATCCACCAGGACCTTGGCCACCGCATCGGCCCGGCGCTTGGCCAGGGTCTTGTTCAGGGCCTTGCCTCCCACGGACGAGGTGTGGCCGCTGACCTCCAGGGTGTAGTTACCCGGATAGGCCTTGAGGCTGTCGGCCACCTTCTGGATGGCGGCAGTGGCATCGGGTCCCAAGTCCGATTTCCCATTGGCGAAGTGCAGCACGGCCTCGTCCAGGACGATCTTGGCCGGTGGCGGCGGAACCGCCTTGACCACGGCCACGGGGGGCTCGGGAGCGGGCGGCGGCGGGGGAGGAGGCGGCGGAGCCACAGGCGCGGGCTCCGGTTCGGGAGCCGGCGGCGGCGGGGGCGGAGGCGGCGCGGGGGCGGCCTTCCGGCCACCGCCCCAGGTGTAACCAAGGCCCAGGGTCGCCAGGTACTCAGTGCGGGACTTGGGCAGTTCCACCCGGACCGCCTTGGCGTTCACGTCCAGCATGACGTTCTCGGCCAGCTTGCCCATGACGCCGACGCCACCGTGGTAATTGAAGCGGGTGGTGCTCTCGGCCTTGCCGGAATAGGGGGATCCGATGTTGGTCCCGCCGATGCCCGCCGCCAGATAGGGATACCAGTTGTCCGCGCCCGGGCGCAGGTTGAAGAGGCCCGAGGCCAGCAGATGCGTCTGGGTATCCGACGCAGCCCCCGGCGCATCCAGCTCCAGGTCATTGCGCAGGGCCCGCAGGTCGAGTCCCCAGCGGTCGCTGTACCAGTGGCCCGCGCCCAGGCCGTAGTGCATCTGATCCTTCATCTTGAAGCCCAGGATCTTGGCGTCGGAATCGAACATGGTCTGGCCCACGTGGCCGGCGACCCAGGCCTGGCCCTGCTGGGCCGTGAGGGTGATGGCCGAGCCGGCCAGCAAAAATAGAATCGTTTTTTTCATGACACCTCCCTGAATGTGATTTGCATCACGGCATAACCTAGCGTGAAGGAATCCGGGGATCCAAGCAAAAATGAACCATTCGTGCATTTTGTAGGTGATAAGAATCAGCACCTTACATCAAGAAATGATGTGAATTAATCGTCCCCCACAACAGCCGTCCGTGGCCGCTGGCGGCCCTCAAGCCTTTGTAAGTCAAGAGCAATTCATATCTTGGAGATTCTATTAGATCGAAGGTATTATCCGGCGTTTTTCATCCATCCGGGCTTCCCGCCGGACTTTGCGCAAGTTCCTCTGTTCAGGCCTCGGGCGCCACGACCGTGATGAGGG
>DPRT01000145.1:0-132 GCA_003538615.1 Holophagaceae bacterium
CGGCGTTGCCGGGCCTTTCTGCGTACCGCCCCCGGCTCAGGGCTTCGGCTTCTCCATCCGGAAGGCGAAGGTCTTCCAGGGGCCGTCCAGCAGCACCCGGGTTTCGCCCTTCCAGCCCGTGCCGGGATCCTC